>JAYFRE010000087.1:0-42649 GCA_034926235.1 Rhodospirillaceae bacterium | reverse complement strand
CATCGAGCGCATGTTTAATAGGCTCAAGCAGTTCCGACGCATCGCCACCCGCTACGACAAGACCGCCAAATCCTTCCTCGGTTTCCTGCATCTTGCCGCCGCCAAGCTCTGGCTACCGGCCTTTGTCAACAGGACCTAGTCCCCGATCAGGGGGCCGCCCAGATCGGCGGGACGGACGAAGGAAACGAGCCGGCCGCACCCCGGCACAAGACCGGACCAGGAATCGATGGCCAGATTCAATCCGGCCAAAGCACCGGTAGGATATTTCTCACGCAGGCGGGTTGCGATCGCCGCGTCGCCGCCGCCATCCGAAAGCCGCAGCGCCAAGTCTTCCAGCCCCGGATTATGGCCGATGAGCAGGACGGTTCCGATCCCGTCGGACAAAAGAGCGAGACGGGCGGTCAGGTCCCGCCATCCGGCCAGATAAAGTCCTTCCTCGATGACGGGAGACGAAACAGGGACGTAGCGCAGCACCGCTTCCAGGGTTTGGCGCGTGCGCAGCGCCGGAGAGCACAGGACTGTGTCGAGCGCCGCTCCGCTCCGGGCGAGATGCTCGGCCATTTGTTCAGCGGCTGCCTCGCCCCGGCGGTTGAGCGGTCGGTCGCGGTCGGAGCCTGAAGGGATGTCCCAACTCGATTTGGCGTGACGTAATAGAAAAAGATGCTTCATCGGGATTCTCCAACCATTCCGCCCAAGACCGGCCATGTCGGTGACATCCTTGTGACTCTGGGTGTCGGGTCATGACAGAATGGGTGCGCCCATATATAACGGAACAGTAAGAACATCAGTGTGGCAGAACGGTGAAGGGAGAGATTTCATGACCGATGCCGGGATCGAAGGCGAACAGATCGCCGCATTCGAGCCCATCCCAGCCCCGGTTCCCGACATGCGTTCCCACGAACGCTTCATCAATCGGGAATTATCCTGGCTGGCTTTCAACACCCGGGTGTTGGAGGAAGCGGACAATCTCGGCCATCCTCTGCTGGAACGATTGCGTTTCCTGTCGATCTCAGCCGCCAATCTTGACGAGTTCTATATGGTGCGTGTCGCCGGCCTGAAGGGGCAGGTGGCCAATGGCGTCACCGCCGCCAGCCAGGACGGGCTGACGCCCGCACAGCAATTGGTGGAGATCAACCGCGCGGCCAGCATTTTGTTGGAAAAACAGCAGGAATGCTGGCTCAGACTGCGCGTCGAAATGCGCGAGGCCGGAATCGCGGTTCTGGACGCCGATGAATTGTCGCGCGCGGATATGCGCTGGCTGGAAACGCGGTTCTTAGAGCATGTCTTTCCGGTGCTGACGCCTTTGGCGATCGATCCGGCGCATCCTTTCCCCTTCATGCCCAATCTGGGTTTCGCCATTGTGCTGAACCTTACCCATCTGGGCGATGGCGAGGCCATGCGCGCCCTGATTCCGTTGCCGCACCTGCTGGAACGGTTTGTCCGTCTGCCCGGCAAAGAGGTGCGGTTCCTGCCGATCGAAACGCTGGTGAGTTTGTTTCTGGACCGCCTGTTTCCCGGATTCGCGGTCGAAGGCCAGGGGCTGTTCCGCATCATCCGCGATTCGGAAATGGAGATCGACGAAGAGGCGGAGGATCTGGTCCGCGTGTTCGAATCGGCGTTGAAGCGCCGCCGCCGCGGTCATTGCATCCGGCTGACCGCCAATGCCGATATCTCCGACGATCTGCTTCAGCTCATCATCAACGAGATGGCGGTGACGCCGGCGGATGTCTTTCCGGTTCGCGGGCTGATCGGCGTGGTCGATGTCAAGCAACTGATCACCGACGAACGGCCCGACTTGCAATTCGTGCCCTATAACGCGCGTTTTCCCGAACGGGTGCGCGATTTCGGCGGCGATTGCTTCGCCGCCATCCGCAAGAAGGACATCGTCGTTCACCACCCGTTTGAAAGCTTCGACGTGGTCGTGCAGTTCCTGCGTCAGGCGGCGCGCGATCCCAATGTGGTGACGATCAAACAGACGCTTTACCGCACCAGCAAGGACAGCCCCATCGTCAAGGCGCTGGTCGAGGCGGCGGAGATGGGCAAGAGCGTCACCGCCATGATCGAGCTCAAAGCCCGTTTCGACGAGGAAGCCAATATCGGCTGGGCCCGCGATCTGGAGCGCGCCGGCGCGCAGGTCGTCTATGGTTTCATGGAATTGAAGACCCACGCCAAAATCAGCCTGGTGGTGCGCCGTGAAGGCGGTGGATTGCGCTCCTATGTTCATTTCGGCACCGGCAACTACCATCCGATCACGGCCAAGGTCTATACCGACCTGTCCTTCTTCACCACCGACGCGGCCCTGTGCCGCGATGCGATGCGGACCTTCAACTTCATGACCGGCTACGCCAAGCCCGAGAAGATGGAGAAGCTGTCGATTGCGCCTTTGGCTCTGCGCAAGCGCCTTTTATCCTGCATCGAAGCCGAGATCGAACACGCCCGCGCCGGCCGGCCCGCCGTCATCTGGCTGAAGATGAACGCCCTGGTCGATCGCACGCTGATCGATGCGCTCTATACCGCCTCGCAGGCCGGGGTGCAGATCGATCTGGTGGTGCGGGGCATCTGCTGCTTGAGGCCGGGGATTCCGGGATTGTCGGAAAATATCCGTGTCAAAAGCATCGTCGGCCGTTTCCTGGAGCATGGGCGCGTCATCTGCTTTGGCAACGGGCATCGTCTGCCGTCGCGTCACGCGCTGGTGTTCATATCCTCGGCGGATTGGATGACGCGCAACATGGATTGGCGGGTCGAGTCGCTGGTGCCGATCGAAAACCCCACCGTGCACCGCCAGATTCTTGATCAGATCATGGTCGCCAATCTGAAAGACAATCTTCAAAGCTGGACGTTGGACGGGGACGGCGTTTATCGTCGTCTCCAGCCTCAACCGGGCATGGCGCCATTTTCGGCCCATACTTATTTTATGACCAATCCCAGCCTGTCGGGGCGCGGTAGCGCCCTGGCGCATGGACGTCCCATGGCCCGGCTGGTTCTCAAAGGCGGACGCCCGTAAAGCTCGTATGATCCCGTTTCAATCACTCCCGGATGGCGGGCTGATCGCCATCATCGACATCGGTTCCAACTCGATTCGTCTGGTGGTCTATCAGGGTATTTCGCGCGCCCCGGTTCCGATCTTCAATGAAAAGGCGGTCTGCGCGCTGGGCGAAGGGCTGGAAGGAGCCGGGCGTCTCAATCCGAAAGGCGTCGAGCAAGCGATGCTGGCGTTAAGCCGCTTCGTGCGCCTGGCGCGTTCGATGCGGGTCGCGGCGCTGGATGTCGTGGCCACGGCTGCGGTCCGCGATGCGGCGGACGCACCCGATTTCCTGGCTGCGGTCCACGCGCATTGCGGGATCGAGGTGACCGTTCTTTCCGGTGAAGAGGAAGCCCGTCTGGCGGCGCAGGGCGTCTTGTGCGGTGTTCCCGACGCGGATGGCACGGTGGCCGATCTGGGCGGCGGCAGTCTGGAATTGATCGCGGTGGATGAAGGCCGGATGAGCGGCGCTTTTGCGACGCTGCCGCTGGGCGTCTTGCGCCTGATGGAGGCGTCGGGTGGCGACCGGGAACGGGCCCAGACGTTAATCGACCGGCATTTTTCCAGGGTTTCCTGGTTGCGGCACAGAATGGGGCGGCCGCTTTATGCCGTGGGTGGAGCATGGCGTGCGCTGGCGCGCCTGTTCGTGGCCCAAACCGGTCATTCCCTTCAGGTTTTGGACAATTATGCGCTAGATTGCGCGGACGCCTTGCGCCTTCTTGAACTTGTGTCGCGTCAGAGCCGCAAATCGATCGAGAGGATTCCGGGCTTTTCACGCAAGCGTTTGCCGCATCTGCCGATGGCCGCTTTGGCGTTGGAACGGATTCTGTTCGGGCTGAAGCCGTCGCGGCTGATCTTTTCGGTCTATGGCATGCGCGAAGGACGCTTTTTCTGCCACCTGCCCGAGGAGCTGAAAATGCAGGATCCGCTGATTTCGGCCTGTACGGCTCTGGCCGCGACGATGGGGCGTTTCCCGGTGCATTGCGGCGAGATCTCGGCCTGGATGTCCCCCCTGATCGGGGAGGAAACGTCCCATCAGGCCCGGCTGCGTCATGCGGCAACTCTTTTAAGCGACGTTTTCTGGGGCGAACACCCCGATTACCGCGCCGAACAGGCTTTTTTAAGGGTGTTCCGGCTGCCTTTCATGGGATTGGGCCATCAGGACCGCGCGTTTCTGGCTTTGGCGGTCTATTACCGCTATGAACGCGATTTCCAGGCTCCGCAGGTGGCGTCGGCGCTCGATCTGCTGCCCGAGGAGGAACAACGCCGCGCCCTGATTCTGGGACTGGCCTTGCGGTTGGCTCACGCCATTTCCGGCGGCGTGCCGGGTTGGGTCGGGCGGACCCGGCTGAAGATCGAGGATAACGCCCTGATCCTGGAAATGCCGGCGGATGACGCCGTTTATGACGGCGATTTCTCGGAACGGCGCAACGATCGCCTGGCAAAGGCCGCCGGCCTTTCTCATTTTGAAAGCCGCCGGGTCTGAACGCGATGGAAACCGCCGCTTCCCGATGAAGGGAAGCGGCGTCGCTGTGACCTTAACCGTGCGGAACTAAGGGCCTCCGAACGGTTAATTCATCTTGGATTTGGTGGCCTTTTTCGCCGCGCCCTTAACCGGTTTTTCGGCTTTATGCTCGGCCTTTTCGAGGCTGTTGCTGGCGGCGTCGCTGGGGATGTGCTTGCTGGAATCGGCTGCCTTGGCCGCCTTTTCCTGGACGGTTTCACCCGGGGCGCCGTTTTTCAGGGCCGCGCCGGTTTTTTCGATCGCGTTGGCCTTGGCGGCGCCTTGATCCACCGTGCCGGCCAAAGCGTTGGCTTGTTCCGCCACCGGGGCTTTGACGGCGTCGGCGGCGAAAGCCGTCCCGCTCAGCATCATCCCCGAAACGACCAGAACCGACAGCGCCTGCTTGACCATGATTCTACTCCTCGATCTTATCCCTTGCGCCGGGGCGTTTCCCGGCGTGTTCGAGTGTTATAGAGACGGGTTATGGCGGCCCGAAGGCGGTCCTTCGATGCTTTGAGGCCCTTTTGCCGTCTTTGAGGCGAAAATGGGGAGCCATCGGCTCCGGCGCCAGAATCATCCCCGGCATTCCCGGTTTGCGCCCAAGACCACATAAAATCACATACCAGACATTCGTTAATCACATATCAAATTTTTGTACGTATTCCAAGGGTGTTGCGGGTCCGTGACGCTGTGGATGGACCCTCATGAAAACCATAGGGTCTTGGCGTATGTATACCCGTTATGGTAGAAACTCTTCATGGGTAGACAACATCTATGTATGGGCTTCCATACTGCGATTCTTCAAAGTGCGTGAAACAACCTGCGATCTTGAGGGCTCCGTGTGGCGCTATAAACGGATCGGACTGGCTGCTGCGGCACTATGTTGCGTTGTTGCGGCCATCATCATCGAGGAGGGGTGGACCTACCACCACACCCTGGGCGGGTATGCTTCAAACGCGAAGGATGCCATCGCGGTTTCGGCCCGAATGGATGCCATCGGTTCCCTGCGCGTCGATATTGCGGATATCGAACTTTCCTGGCGCGACTATCTGATCAGCGGCGACGCGGCTCTGTTGGCGTCGTTCGGAAAGAGACTGGAGACCCTGAACGCCGGCATAGCCGACCTGAAACGGACGCAGCCTCCCGAACGGACGGTTCTTGTCACCGACATCGAACGGTTCATGGCGGTCCGGATGGAGCAGTTGCGTGCTGCCGCTGCCACCGGAGGCAAAGGGGTGGAGTTCCCGTTCCGGGTCGCGCCGCCGACGGCTCCGGAAAGCCAAGCGGCCATGATGATGCTCGACAACCTTTTCGCAGAGGATCAATTCCTGCGCAAAGATGTGCGTGGACGGCTGGAAGGATTGGAACTGCCGGCTCTGACCAACCGGATGATCCTGGCGGCGATGGCGGTATTGGCCTTGCTGGTCGCGGGGGTGACGATTCTAGTCACGGTTTTGGGTCGGAACGAGGAATTGACGCTGAAAATTCTGCATGAATCGCGTCATGACGGGCTGACCGGGCTGCCTAACCGCAGCTTTTTCATGGAAACGTTGAATTACATGCTGGCGGTCGCCGAACGCGGAGATCTGCAACTGGCGGTCCTGTTCATGGATCTCGACGGCTTCAAATCCATCAATGATGAAATGGGCCATGAAAAAGGCGATGCCGTGCTGGTGGATATCGCGCGCGTCTTGCGCGGCAATCTGCGCGGAGCCGATTTCCTGGCCCGGTTCGGTGGCGACGAATTCGTCATTCTTATGCCCACGGTTCAAAAAGTCTGCGACGCCTGTACACGGATTGTGTCTTTCATCGATGGGTTGCCGATCGCTGGACTTGAACCGGGACGTCTGGGCATATCCGTCGGCATCGCCGTTTTTCCCAATGACGGGCGCGAAGCGGATCGGCTGATGATGATCGCCGACGAACGGATGTATGCGCGCAAACGGGCGCGTAAGAACGGTCGGAAACAAGATGCATTCTGCACCGGCGGCGAATGCGGTGAGTGTTCGCGGGGCATGGAACTGCAGGATCTGACCCCGATCCTTCTGCAGCAGCGCACCAGCCGTTTAGGCGCGCTGCTTTAGCTTTAAATTCCCGGGGCCCTACATGGGGTCAGCGAGCCGCCCAGCCGGCGATGCGGGCGGCGAGGGCATCTACCTTGTCCCAATCCGTATAGGTGATTTGCGTGTTGGGATCGGTCGGGCCTCCGGTGATGCGCATGATCAGGCGGATCATCTCGCGGTCGAACCAGCTATAGCGCGGATAATCGAGAGATCCGGCGATGGCGACGGCGATCGTCGGCGATATCTTGCGGCGTTTCAGCCATTTACCGAGATAGGGGTTGCCCTCGACCGTATCCCGTCCGGGTTTGCGCGCGCTCAGATTGACCGAAACCACCGCCAACGGCACGCTCTTGGGCAGGTTGCGGCACGCGGCCAGGAGACGATCGGCCAGAGGCAGATGGTGGCCGTAACGCACGGCGGCGACGATGATGACGCCGTCTGCGGACGCGAGTTCGGCATGGTCTGGAACATGCCGGGCCAGATCCAAGGCTTCGCTCGGCGACCCGCTTTCGGTCAGGCGCAGCGCGATCCGTTCGGCGATTTGGCGGGATTGTCCGTCATGGGTAGCGTAATAAAGCCGCATCGGATGAGGGTCCCGTGTCATGGAAAATGTAAATTGGAAAAGGTCTTGGCACATGGAGATCCGCTTCGGGCAGACCGCCGGACAAGAAAGATCATGACGACGCCTTGTTCGGCAAGCCTTTAATGTCACGAGAAAGGCTTTGACCTCTTCGTGCATTGTGGCAACGTCGCGGAGGGGAAGTCACATCAGCATCGGATGAGTCATGGTTGACGAGGTAGGAACTGCCGGACAGGCGGGCGAGGGCGCTTTTGGAGCGACGCGGCAATCACCATCCGGCGGATATGGATCGGACATGTCATCGCCCGGAGACCGGGCCTTGTCGCGCTTCACGCTTCTTTACGCCGGCGCGGCGTTTCTATCCCTGGCATGGCTGGTCTTTTGCGGCGTCTATGTCGATAGGGCGCTGGGCTGGCAGAATTTATTCTATCTGCCGGCGGCCGAATTCGGCGGGCTCGTCGGCGCGGCATTGCTGCCGGTGACTTTTCTGTGGCTTCTGGTTGCGTTCCTCGACCGTGGCCGGATCTTGAAGCATGAAGCAGCGCAGCTCAGACGGTATCTGGACCGGTTGACCTACCCTGAAACGGGGGCCGAGGATCGCGTTCGGGTGGTAACGGAATCCTTGCGCGCCCAAGCGGCGCTGTTGGCCGAGACATCCAACGAAGCGGTGCTGCGGGCCGATCAGGCGCGTCAGGTTTTGAGCGAGGAAAGCCCGGCCTTGTCGGGATTGGGTGATCGGTTGGGCGGAGAAACAGCGCAACTGGTCGAGAGCCTGAAAGGCGAAGTCGACCGGTTGGGACGCGCCGCCGATGGCGCCGCGGGCCGGGTGGTCGAGATCAGAGCCGTGACCCAGGATTTGACCCAGGCGACCCAAGGTGCATTGGCCGGGGCCGAATCCCTGACCACGGCGGTGAGCGGACAGGCGGCGGGTCTGGAATCTCTGGCCAAACAAGTGTCCGTTCAATCCGAGACGGCGCAGAGCGCGATCCGTCAGACCGTCGATGCCCTGGGCACGGCGGTCACGGCGGCTGAAAACCGTCTTGGCGAGATGGGGCGCGCTGCGTCGTCCCAGATGACGGCCTTGACCACCTTGTCCGAGAAGACGTCCGCGTCGTCCCAGGCGATCGCCGCCGAACTGGCCCGTCGCGCCGACGCGCTGGATGCCTTGTTCTCCCGCCAGAACGCCGATCTCGACACGGCGTCGGCGCGGCTGGCCGAGCAAACCGGGCGGATTACGCTGTCGCTCGAACAGCAGGCCACGGGCCTGGATCAGATCACCGAACGGGTGCTCGCCCGGGTCAAGATCGTCGAAGAGGGGCTGGGCGTTCAGAGCCGGGAACTGGCGTCGGCTTCGGATCAGGCGATGGCCCGTTTCCGCGAATTAGGCGACGCGATGCTGCGTCATGTCGAAATGCTGAAAGATTCCGCCGATTCGGCGAGCGTGGAACTGGGCACGGTGGGCGAGGTGCTGCTGGAACGCCGCGACGTTCTGGAGGCGGCGTCCGAGCGCGCCAGTCAGCGCGTGCGCGACGCCGGCGATTCCTTCCTGGCGCAGCATCGCGCTCTGGCGGCGGCATCCGATCAGATGACGGTGCGCGCGCGGGAATTGAACGATGCCCTGCATGGTCATCTGGACGCGCTGACGCGCGGTTCGGAAAAGGCCGCGACCCAGTCCGAAATCATCCGCTCCACGCTGAAGAAGCAGGCCGACGAACTGGCCGATATCGCCAATCTGGTGGCGACCCAGTGCAAATTGAGCGAGGCGTCGCTGGGCCAGCAAGCCAGGCATTTGAGCGCGACATCGGAACAGGTCACGACCCGGGTCAAGAGCATCGCCGACGGTCTGCGTCAGAACGTCAATGATTTGGGTGTGGCTTCCAGCCGCGCCGGGGGCGATCTGCAGGCGGTTTCCGAATCTTTGAGGCTGCGTGGGCTGGATATCGCCGCGGCGTCCGAGCGGGCGATCGAGGAGATCCGCACCGTGGCCGATTCCTTCGATGAACGGATCGATCAGCTCAAGCATGAGGTGGCGGAGGCTGCGCAGCGGCTGGGAGTGTCGGGCGAGGAGATCCGCCATCAGGCCGATGCCGTCGTCACGGCGGCCGGAGAAGCGCAGGCCGGCATGGGGCAGGTCAGCCAGGGGCTGGGACAGGAGGCCCGGAAGCTGGGCGGCGTGGGCGCGGAAGCCTTGAGCTTGCTCAAGGCGTTCAGTCAGCAATTGCGCGAGAACGGAACCGAACTGGGCGATGTCGCACAGCAGGCGCAGCTTCTGTCGCGGGCCTCGGGGGATTCGCTGCGTCAGGTCGCGCATGAATTCGAAGAGGCTTTGAGCCGGGTCACGCTGCAAGCCACCACCGCGTCGGATCAGCTCAAAGCGGGAGTCCGCGATCTGACGCAAGGGTCGGAGCGCATCGGTGCTCAGGTCCGCAATGCCGGCGATTCCTTGCGCCGGCAATCGCAGGAATTGTCGGGCGCGACCGAGCGCACGGGAGCGCAGCTTGAGGAAGTCTTTGAAATGCTGCGCCAGAAATCGAATGATTTGGGGCTGACCGGGGAACGGCTGTCCTCTCATGCGGAAAGCCTGGTGCAAACCTTCGCCCGCCAGACCGAGGATCTGCTGGAAGCCTCGCGCTCCGCCGAGGAACAGAGCCGCCATCTGGAAGAACAGCGGACCAATGTCTCGATCGAGAAATTCCTGCAGACGGCCGCCTATATCGTCGAACGGCTACAATCCTTGTCGGTCGATATCAGCCGCATCTTCCAGCCCAATATCGATGACAAGACATGGCAGGAATTCCATGACGGCGATCGCTCGGTCTTTCTGCGCAAGACCCTGAAGGCGCTTGATCGCCAGCAGATCGCCGCGATCAAGACCCGCTATGAGGAGGATGATCAGTTCCGCGATTATGTGAACCGTTATCTGGCGGAATTTGAATCCCTGCTCGGTCAGGCCCGCGCTTCCGAACGCCCCGATGTGCTGACCGGGACCTTCACCAGCGCCGAGGTCGGCAAGCTTTATCTGGTCCTGGCGCGGGCGCTGGGACGACTGGATTAGGGGGCTATTCCCCGGCCGCCGGTTGTTGCGGCAAGGCGCGGAATGCGGCCAGGGCGCGTTCGCGCGCGCGCGCATGATGGACGATAGGCAGGGGATAATTCTGTCCCAGCCGGATGCCGGCGTCGGCCAATATCCGGGGCGGCGCATCCCAGGGCGTGTGGATATAAGCATCCGGAAGCCCGGCCAATTCGGGCACCCAGCGGCGGACATAATGGCCGTGCGGGTCGAAAGTGCGGCCCTGAAGCACCGGATTGAAAATACGAAAGAAAGGGGCGGATTCGTGGCCGCAGCCGGCGACCCATTGCCAGTTGCCGGCATTGCTGCCCGATTCCGCATCCACCAGCGTGTCCCAGAACCAGGATTCGCCTTTCTGCCACGGCAGCAGAAGATTCTTGACCAGGAAAGAGGCTGCGATCATGCGTACGCGATTATTGATCCAGCCGGTTTCCCACAAGGCGCGCATGCCGGCATCGACGATCGGATAGCCGGTGGCTCCGGCGGTGAAACGCCGCCAGCTCGGTTCGTCTTCGATCCAGGGGAAATGATCGAATTCCGCCTTTTGCGGACGGTCGGTGAAATCGGGGCAGGACGCCTCGACATGCAGAAAGAATTCACGCCAGAGAAGCTCACGCAGGAACCGGCTTTCGGGGTCCGCGCCGGCGGCCCGGCAGGCGTGCCAGATTTGGCGCGGTCCGATTTCGCCAAAGGCCAGATGGGGCGACAGGCGCGAGGTGCCATAATCGGGCAGCCGTTCGCAACGGGCCTGGTAGCGGCGCAAGCCTTCATCCAGGAAATCGACCAGCCGGGCGCGGGCGGCGTCCTCGCCCGGTGTCCAGGTGGCTTCCATGAAGCCCGCCCACCCCAGGCCGCGTGAGGCAGAGTTCCAGCCGCGCGCCGGCTGAGGTAAGCCCTCGACGCCGATCAGTGTTTCGGGGGCGGGGATTGGGCGGGGCGGGTCCGGTTCTTGCAAGCAGCGCCGCCAGAATGGGGCAAAACGTTTATAGGCCTGTCCGGTCGCGGTCCGGATGCGCTCGGGCTCGAACAGGAGAGACGCGTTGAAACTCTGGCTGCGCACGCCCCGTTCGGCCAATGACTGGGCGACCGCCTGGTCGATGGCCATGCCTTTTGGGGCGTAGCGGCGATTCCATACGACCATAGAAGCCCCGGTTTCCGCCGCCAGCCGAGGCAGGATGTCGATGGCGCGGCCCTCGTGAAGCTGAAGAGTGACTCCACGCGCGGCTAAACTGTGCCCCAGCGCGATCAGGCTGTAATGCTGCCACCACAGAGCAGCGACTCCCAAGGGGCGGGGCGCATCGCTTTCACAGATATAGACGGGGATGACCGGCCTGCCCCCCATGGCGGCTTCGCTCAAGGCGGAATTGTCCGCAAGGCGGAGATCTCGACGAAACCAGACGATGACGGGGGAGCTGGGCATCAAGGTTTCTGTCTCCGGAAAGAAAAGAGCGGTGTCCGGTTCATCTTGGGGTTCGGGGCGTTCTCTTCAACTGCCGATGCAGTGCAAGGGGCAGGAAAATAACACAGGCGAAGAACGAAAATGGTTTGTTCTTTGAAAGAGGAGCGGGCCTATTCCCGGTCATGGCCGTGGCATCGCGGTAAAATAAAACCTTAAGTTTATTAATATTTTTTATTAATTACTAAAAATTGTATTTCTCTTCTGCGCCGGGCCGCAGGGATTCACGAAAAGGCGCCTTCGTTGTCAGGCGATTAGAACGGTTGTGGAAAACAGGGATAACCGGTACCTTTTCCCCCCAATTGGTGAGGGACCGCGAGCGTTGTCATGTCCTTATCCCGTTTCCTGGCTTCGCCGCATCTTCTTCTGCTGCTGACGCAACTTTTCTGGGCTGGCAACGCCATTGCCGGGCGTTTTGCCGTGGGCGAGATGCCGCCGGTCGCGCTGGCTTTCTGGCGCTGGGTGTTGGCCCTGCTGATTCTGGCGCCTTTCGCTTTGCCCCGCGTGGTGGCGCAGCGGCGGACTATTGCGCGGCATTGGCCATTCCTGGCGCTTATGGCCCTGACCAGCGTTGCCATGTATACGGCCTTTCTCTATCTGGCGCTGATTTCCAGCTCAGCGGTGAACATCACCCTGATCGCGGCCTCGACGCCGGTGGTGATTGTGTTGCTGGCTTGGCTGTGGCTGGGAGCGCGGCCAGGGAGACTCCAATTGCTGGGCGTTCTGGTGTCGCTTGCCGGCGTATTGTTGGTGATCGCGCGCGGGAACCCGCTATCGCTGGTCTCGTTTCATCTGAATGACGGTGATTTGTGGGTCTTGGGCGCGGTGGCGGGGTGGGCCATTTATTCGGTGCTTCTGCGCCGTCATCCCCTGGATATGCATCCTCTGGCCTTGATCTTCACGCTGGGCGCTCTCGGGCTTTTATGGATGTTTCCGGCCTATCTGGCCGAATTGTTCCTGGTCGGCGGATTTTCACTGACCCTGTCCACGGCCGGGCTGATTGTTTTCGTCGCGATTTTCCCCTCGCTTCTGGCTTACGCGTTCTGGAATCGTGGCGTGATCAGCCTGGGACCGCAGAAGGCGGGGCTTTATCTCAATCTGGTGCCGGTTTTCACCGGTATTCTGGGCGCGCTTTTGTTGGGCGAACCGCTCTTCTGGTTCCATGGGGCGGGAATGGCGCTGATTTTCCTCGGCATCTGGGCCGTATCGGCAAAGCCTGGATGAGATAATTGCTTATTGGGCAATTATCATCTTATGAATATCGTTATTCCAACCCAATATCAGCTACATCTCGGCGACGCCGACAATCCTGTGGATGGCCTGGACCTCGTCCAGAGTCCATTCAAGACGCTGGGATGGGTTGAGCTGGCGCGCGGCTAACCGGGTCGGCGTTTTGTCCTCGAACAAGGCGAGAAAGGAATGCACGGTCGTTTGACCCGGCTGGCGGATCTGGATGACGACATTGTCGCCCTTGCGCACCGGACGGCTGGGATTGATCAGCAGCAACCAGCCGATCTCGAAACGCGGCGCCATCGAATCACTCTGCACATAGACGCCATAGGCGTTTTTCGCTCCCGCCAGCGATGGGGGGCGTTCGGCGTAATCAACGATGTCGTCATTCAGGGTAAATCCGCCAGCGTCGCCGCAATCGCTTGCCCCAGCTTCGAAAATGGGCAGGTTGCGCAGCCATTGGGGCAAAGGCGATCGTTCGGGTTGATGGACCTCGGCGCTGTCGGGCGGTGGGGGCAAAGCAGAAGACGGCGTTTGGCTGCCGGCGGGGGGGACGCGCCCATTGTTGCGCGGCGTCAGCAATTCGATCAATTGCGCGGCAGGCATTTCTAGAATTTCGGCCATGCGGGGCAATTCCGACACCTGAACATTGCGCCGTCCGCCGATGATCTCGGAAACACGCGCCGGATCGACGCCCAATGCCCGTGCCAATCCGCTTTTGGTTTTTTTCAGGCTGCGTAAACGCTCGCCGATCCACTCATTCGCCATAATGCGATTATCGCATAGGGAAACGGCAACGTCTTTTTCATAACAGCAAGAAAATATGATAAAAAGATATAAATATAGGATCATATATTCTTATTTGTAATGATTTCGGGCAGCCCTAAGCCGCCACCCAGCCTGAGCGTGGGTGGCGGTTGAGGCGCGCGGGTCAGATGGTGTCCGCGATGGCGTAGCTTTGCAGGATCTTGATGTAGTTAGCGCGTTCATAGGCCTGCGGATTGGAGACCCGGCTGTGACTGAGCAGGCCGCGGATATCGCTGACGGACGTGGCGTCGCGTTCGGACAGCCAGGAAACCAGCCCTTCAATCAGCGTCTTGGCGTAGCCGGGACCGTGGCGCAGCAGCGCCGAGGTCGCCATGACCACATCCGCGCCGACCAGCAGATATTTCGCCACCTCGACCGGGCTGGTTACGCCCGATGTCGCGGCCAGGGACGCCTTTACCTGTCCCGACAACACGCCCAACCACAGGAGCGGCAGGCGGATTTCGTTGGCTTCGCTGAGCTTGAGATCGGTCAGGACCTCTAGCTCGGACAAGCGGATATCGGGCTGATAGAAGCGGTTGAACAGGACCAGGGCGTCGGCTCCGGCTTTGTCGAGCTGAACGGCCATGTTGCCGATCGAACTGAAATAAGGGCTCAGTTTGATGGCGACGGGCACACGGACCGTTTCCTTGACCCGCCTCAGAATGTCGAGATAGCGCTTTTCGACAAAGCGGCCGTCCTTGGTGATATCCGTCGGCAGGAAATAGACGTTCAATTCCAATCCGCTGGCACCCGCTTCGACCATCAGCTTGGCATAGGACAGCCAGCCTTCTTCCGTCATGCCGTTCAGACTGGCGATGACGGGGATGTCCACCGCTTTGCGGGCTTCGGTGATCAGTTCGAGATATTTGTCCGGTCCGACCCGATAATCATCCAGTTCGGGAAAATAGCTCGGCCCATCGGGGTTGATGTCCGAGGTGATGGTGGACAGGTGCTCGAAATAGCTGGTTTCGGCATGGATCTGTTCTTCGAACAGCGATGGCAGGACGACGGCGGCCACACCGGCGTCTTCCAGACGTCGGATACCCGACAGATCGGCGGTCAAGGGTGAGGCCGAGGCCACCAGAGGATTCTTGAGGTTTAGGCCCATGTAACGCGTGGACAGATCCATAATCACTCTCCTGATCGAATTTCCTGGCCGTTTCCTTGTCCAAGGGAACCGCCTTGATGGAACCCCTGGTTGGGGCCGGGGCGGTCTTTAAGGTCCGGTCCCGGCGCGAAAGATCAGCTTCATCTTCGGTCAAGCCGCAAGGCTGTGTCCAGTGACGAGCAACGAAAAGGTCGTGGAGCGGGAGGACTTTCTCCCAAATCGGAAGGATGGAAGGGGGACTCTCCCCGCCCGGACCGCCAGGCGGGGAGAGAAGGGGTCACTCGGCGCGGACGCTGTTGAGGAAGCCTTGCACCTTATCCTTCAAGGTTTCGGCGTTCTGCGCGATGCCGTCGGCCAGCCCCAGCACCTGCTGCGCGACGCTGGTGGTGTTGGCGGCTGATTGCGTTACCTGTCCGATATTGCCCGACACGTCGCGGGTGCCATGCGCGGCTTCCTCGACATTGCGGGCGATTTCCTGCGTGGCGGCGCCCTGTTCCTCGACCGCCGAGGCGATGCCGGACGAGATTTCCCGAACCTGTTCGATGACCGAACCGATGCCGCGGATCGCGTTGACCGTTTTGCTGGTCTCTTCCTGAACGGTGGAAATCTGGGCGCTGATCTCGTCGGTGGCCTTCGCGGTCTGGTTGGCCAGATGTTTGACTTCGCCCGCGACGACGGCGAACCCCTTGCCGGCATCGCCGGCGCGCGCCGCCTCGATGGTGGCGTTCAGGGCCAGCAGATTGGTTTGGCTGGCGATATCATTGATCAACCGTACCACTTCGCCGATGCGTTCGGCCGCGCCGGCCAGGCTTTCGACCATCGTGTTGGCGCGTGCTGCTTCTTCCGAGGCCGATGTCGATATCCGGGCGGCTTCCGTCACCTGGCGAGAAATTTCGGAGATCGAGGCGGATAGTTCTTCGGCGGCGGAGGCAACGGTCTGAACATTCGCTGTGGCTTGTTCGGCGCTGCTGGATACCGACAGGGCCTGATTGGTGACATCCTGGGCGGTGTCCAGCATGGCCCGAGCCGAGCTTTTCATCTCGTTAGCAGTGGAGGATACCAGCGCGACGATTTCGGCGATGCTGGCCTCGAAGGAATCCGCCATTTCCCGGATGGCGCGTTTGCGTTCGGCGGTGGCGCGGCGGGTGCTTTCCTGCTGTTCTTCCCGCATTTTCACCAATTGGATGGCATTGTCCTTGAACACGCGGACCGCTTCGGCCATGCCGCCGATTTCGTCGTTGCGAATCTCGTCGGTGACGGGGGCGTTGACGTCGCCCTTGGCCAATTGATGCATGGACTGGGTCAAGGCGGTGATAGGCCGGGCGATGCTGCGGCTGACCAGCGAGCTTAGGATCACCAGGATCAAGATGCCGCCTAAGACAACGGCGGCGAGAGAGATAAGATGTTCGCGGAACATCCGGTCGATGTCATCGACATAGACGCCGGCGCCGATTACCCAATCCCAGGGTGCGAAAACGGCGTCATAGGAGATTTTTTCAAAGACCTGATCGCCGCCGCCGGGTTTGGTGAAGTGATAGCTGGTATAACCGCCGCCTTGCTTCGCCTGCCGGGTCTGTTCCTGGATGAACAGTTTACCGTTCAGATCTTTTTCTTCGTAGCGGTACTTTCCTTCCAGCTCCTTGCGGGTGCCGTGGATCTCGGTGTTTCCGTTCAGGTTGTAAACGTAGAGATAATTCCCGCCAGCGAAGCGATACGCCCTTAGAACGTTACTGGCTTTTTCCTTGGCCTCGGCAGGGGTCATAGCCCCGCTTTGCCCCTGCTTATAATAATAATCAGCTATTGAAAGGGCAGATTCTATGATCTGCTTAACGCCAGCTTTGCGTTCTTCTATTTCATTTTTGTAGGTTGTGCGCGCATTTATCCCAATTGTAGCAATTATCAAGATAATGGCGATGCAGATCTGAAGAGAAAGTTTGTAGGATATCTTTATATTTTTCAACATTGATCATTACCCCTGCGAATCTGCACTGCCCATGCTCGTTTTCTTGCGTAGTAAAGACTTAATTTGCCTGTTTTTATAATCAAAACTATATTTTAATTTTAAATTAAAAAAGAAAAACAAAACATAAACACAACTACAAATAGACTGTAACTATTTTTATCGTTTTATTATTGATAATGCTTCCGTAGCGCGACAAACCTCGCATGGGAGGTGCGCAGTTTTGTTGTCGGATGGAAGGATGCCTTTCCATCTGCTTCACTCCCGAGATTATATGAAGGAGCAGGAAAATATATATTTTTTTTTAGAACCACTCGGGAAAGGGGTGTTCAAGCGACGGATGCATCCTTGCCTTAGGACGAGGCAGGGAATGTGACGAACGAGGCAAGGAATATGGATTTAATTTTAGTAAATTTTTATATTTATGGCACTCATGGCGGGTGAACAGAGCGATTTTTGGGCACGAGGAATCCGGTAGCGGGGAATCAAGGCCCTTTATTTATGGTTTTTGGGAGAAATCAGGTCAGTTCACACCAGACCGGCGTGTGATCCGAGCATTTTTCCAAAGCTCTGGGGCCGCGATCGATGCCTGATCGTGTCAACCGGTCGGCAGCGGCGGGGGACAGCAGCAGATGGTCGATGCGCAAACCCCGGTCGCGCGGCCAGGCTCCGGCGCGATAATCCCACCAGGAATAAAGCCCGGGCGAAGGATCGAGAGCGCGAACCGCGTCGGTCAGCCCCAAAAACAGCATCCGGCGAAAGCGTTTGCGCTCCTCGGGGTGGAACAACACCTGTCCGTCCATGGCTTTGGGGTCGAACACGTCCGCCGGTTCGGGCGCGACATTGAAATCACCGCCGATAACGAAAGGCGCGCCGGTGGTCAGCAGTGTTTCGATATGCCGCCGCAGCGAATCCAAAAAAGCGAGCTTGACCGGGAAGCGGTCCGATTCGACCGATTGGCCCATCGGCACATAGACCGAAGCGACCCGGAGGCCGCCTTCAAGGGTTGCCTCTATATAACGCGCCTCGCCAGTGTCGCCCTCGAATCCCGGCACGACATCGAGAATCGGCAGGCGGGAAAGGATGGCGACGCCGTTATAGCTTTTCTGCCCGCGCGTGGCGATGTGCCACCCCTGTCCTTCCAACTCGAGGCGAGGAAAGCCCGCATCCTCGGTCTTGGTTTCCTGAAGGAGGACGATATCGGGCCGCGCCCGGTCCATCCAGTCTTGCAGCGCGCCGAGGCGCGCCTTGACCGAATTGACGTTCCAGGTGGCAATCTTTATGGCGCGGGTTCGTTCGGGGCTGGGAAGTGTGGTCATACCGAGAAAGAACTGCCGCAGCCACAGGTCGAAGAGGCGTTCGGATTGTCGACCTGGAAACTGCTGCCGACCAAATCTTCGATAAAATCGACCGTTGATCCGTTTAGAAGCTGAAGCGACACCGGATCGACGACGAGGGCCGCGCCATGGCTTTCAAAGACGGTATCTTCGTCGTTCCTCTGGTCGTCGAGTGAAAGATTGTAGGAAAAGCCCGAACAGCCGCCGCCCAGAACGGCAAGGCGCAGCATCAAATTGGCGTTACCCTCGATGGTCTTCAATTCGCCGATGCGCCGGGCGGCGCTTTCGGTCAGTGAAAGAGAGGGGTCGGACGAGACGGAATCGCTCATGGATAGGCTCCGGCATTTTCTAAAGGCGGGCGGTGCGCCCGGGTCTCCCCTAATTTAGGAAGCGACCTCGGCTTCTGCAAAGGGAAAGCATGGATGGGGGATGACGGTTGAACCCAGCACCGTCACACGCTAGTGTCCCGCCATGACCATGGCCCCTTTCGCATGCCGGCCCGACCGCAGCCGCGGCCGGCGGTTCCCCGAACCGGAAAGCAAGACGCGCTCCGCCTTTCAGCGCGACCGCGACCGTATCATCCATTCCGAAGCCTTCCGCAAGATGAAGTACAAGACCCAGGTCTTCGTCTATCACGAGGGCGACAATTACCGCACGCGGCTGTCGCACAGTCTGGAGGTGGCGCAGATCGCGCGTTCGGTCTGCCGCTATCTGGGGCTGAACGAGGATCTGGGCGAAGCTCTGGCCCTGGCGCACGATCTGGGACACACCCCCTTCGGCCATGCCGGCGAGGATGCGCTGGGCGAGATGTCCGCCGCTATCGGCGGGTTCGACCATAATGCCCAATCCTTGCGCGTGGTCACCGAACTGGAACGGCGCTACTACGATTTCGACGGGTTGAATCTGACCTGGGAAACGCTGGAAGGACTGGCCAAGCATAACGGGCCGCTGACGGGGCCAAGGGCGCGGCGCGAGACGGTCTCGCGCGCCATCCTGAACTACAATGCCGTCCATGATCTGGAGCTCGACCTTTATGCCGGGGCCGAGGCGCAGGTGGCGGCGCTGTCCGACGACATTGCCTATAACAACCATGATATCGATGACGGGTTGCGGGCGGGATTGTTCTCGATGGCTGATCTGGCCGACGTGCCCCTGGTCGGGCCGGTCTTTCACGCCGTCAAGGCCGAACATCCCGATATCGAATACAGCCTGCATATCCATGAGGCGGTGCGCCGCCTGATCGGATTGATGGTCACCGATCTATTGGCCGAAACCGGGCGGCGCATCCGCGAAATGAAGCCCGATTCGGCCGATGCCGTCCGCCGGCTGGATCGGCCGCTGGCCGCCTTTTCGGACGAGATGCGCGCGAACGACAAGGCACTGAAAGCCTTTTTGTTCGAGCATATGTACCGCCATTATCAGGTCAACCGCATGACGTCGAAAGCCCGCCGGGTGGTGCGCGATCTTTTCGGGCTGCTGACCAGCGAGCCGGATTGCCTGCCTCCCGCTTGGCAAAAACGTTGCGAAGGACCGGGATCACCCGCCACCTTGCGCGCGGTATCCGACTATATTGCCGGCATGACCGACGTCTATGCCTTGAACGAACATCGCCGTCTCTTCGATCTGCAAGAAAATCCATGAATATTTTCAAAGAGTTCCATTCCAATATCCTTACCGCTCTGAACCGGCTCCAGGAAAAGGGCGCCCTGCCCGCGGGGCTTGACCTGTCGAAAGTGACGGCCGAACCGCCGCGCGATCCTTCGCATGGCGACGTCGCCACCAATGCCGCGATGGTTCTGGCCAAAGCGGCGGGGATGAAGCCGGTCGAAATCGCGCGGCTGCTGGCCGATGAACTGGCCGGGTCGCCCGACGTCGCCGGTGTCGCCGTGGCCGGACCCGGCTTCCTAAATCTGCGTCTGGCCGATGCGGTCTGGCGGCGGGTTCTGGGCGACGTGCTGCGCGCGGGAACCGCTTACGGCGATTCGACGATGGGCCGGGGCGTCGCGGTCAATATCGAATATGTCTCGGCCAATCCGACGGGGCCGATGCATGTCGGCCACGCGCGCGGCGCGGTGGTCGGCGACGCGCTGGCGGGGCTGCTGGAAAAGGCCGGCTACGCGGTCACACGCGAATATTACATCAATGACGCCGGGGCGCAGGTGGATGTGCTGGCCCGTTCGGTTTTCCTGCGCTATCGCGAAGCGCTGGGCGAAACGGTCGGGGCGGTTCCCGAAGGGCTTTACCCCGGCGATTATCTGGTCCCGGTGGGCCAGACCATCGCCGAGCGCGACGGCGCCAAATGGCGCGATCTGCCCGAATCCGACTGGCTGGCGGTTTTCCGCGCCGAGGCCATCGCTGCGATGATGGCGCTGATCAAGGAAGATTTGCGCGCCCTGGGCGTGCATCACAAAATATTCACCTCGGAACGCGCTCTGGCCGAGGCGGGCAAGGTCGATGCGGCGCTGGCTTTCCTGGAAGAACGCGGCCTGGTCTATCAGGGCGTGCTGGAACCGCCCAAGGGTAAGACGCCCGAGGATTGGGAACCGCGTCCCCAGACCCTGTTCCGGGCGACGCAATTCGGCGACGACGTGGATCGTCCGCTCAAGAAATCGGATGGGTCCTGGACCTATTTCGCCACCGATATCGCCTATCATCTCGATAAATACCGGCGCGGCTTCGCCCGCATGATCGATGTGTGGGGAGCGGATCACGGCGGCTACGTCAAGCGGATGTCGGCGGCGGTCAAGGCGATCACCGAAGGCGGCGGCGCTTTGGACGTCAAGCTGTGCCAGATGGTCAATCTGCTGAAAGACGGCCAGCCTTATAAGATGAGCAAGCGCGCCGGGACCTTTGTCACTTTGCGCGATGTCGTGGACGAGGTCGGCCGCGACGTGGTGCGCTTCATCATGCTGACTCGCAAGAACGACGCCCAGCTTGATTTCGACCTTGGCAAGGTGCTGGAACAGTCGCGCGACAACCCGGTTTTCTACGTGCAATATGCTCATGCCCGGATTCATTCGGTCCTGCGCCATGCCCGCGAGATGTTCGCCGGACGCGATCTTTCGCCCGACGCATTGGCCAACGCCCCGTTGGAGCGCTTGACCGACGAGGCCGAGCTTGCTTTGATCAAGCTGATGGGCGGGTGGCCGAGAATGGTTGAAAGCGCGGCGGATGCGCATGAGCCTCACCGCGTGGCGTTCTATCTTTACGACCTGGCCGCCGCTTTTCATGGATTGTGGAACAAGGGCAAGGACGATGCGACGCTGCGTTTCCTGATCGAGGGAGACGAGGCTTTGTCCCTTGCCCGGCTCGCGCTTTTGTCCGGTGTGGCCCAGGTGATCGCCTCGGGTCTCGCGGTTTTCGGCGTGGAGCCGCTGGAGGAGATGAGATAAATGCCGTTGCGCGATGATCGCGGCCCGGTGGATCGGGACATTCTCGACATCATTCCGGAACGTTACGATCCAGATCCCCATAGCCACGCCGCCCGCAAGGGCGCGCATTCTCGCCTGATCTTAAGCATTGCGCTGGTGCTGCTGGTGCTGGCCGCCCTGGGTGTGGCCGTGCGCCACATCTTCCTGCCCGACGATACGGCGCGCCAGAGCACGGCCGAGGTGCCGACGATCTCCGCCGACGAGGACCCGGTCAAAACCCGTCCCGCCGATCCGGGCGGGCTCAATGTGCCCAACCAGGATAAGCTGATCTATGAACGCATGAGCCAGGGCGGCGGCGATTCGCGGCGCGAGGTTCTGCTGCCGCCGGCCGAACAGCCGCGCACGCCGCCGGCTGCTCCGCGCACGGCGACGATCAAGCCCGCTTTCGAGGCTCCGCCCGCCGCACCGACTGCCGCGCCGCCCCCTCGGGACAGCGTGCCGGTTCCGCAAGCCGCCGCGCCGTCCACGGCGACCACGCCGTCCGCACCCGCCGTTCAGGCGCATAACCAGGCTCAGGCGGCTCAAGCACAGGCCCATGCGCCGGCGACGCCGACACCGCTCCGACCCCAGGCGGCCCCGACTCCGGCTCCGGCGGCGACTGCGCCCGCTACCGCCACCGCATCGGGGGTGTGGGTCGCGCAGCTCGCGGCGCTTAAGAGCGAGGCCGACGCCCAGGCAGCCTGGAAACGCCTGCAGAATGCCAACAAGGATATCCTGGGCGGCCTGTCCAGCGACATCGTCCGCGCCGATCTGGGAAGCAAAGGCGTGTTCTGGCGTCTGCGCGCAGGGCCGGTAGATGAAGCCCGAGCCCGGTCGATCTGCGCGGCCCTGGCTAAACGCAATCAGGGGTGCATCGTTGGCCGGAAGTGACGCCTCCATCCAGGCCGCCATTTTCGGTTGCGCCTCTCTGCGTTTGAGCGATGCGGAGAAGTCTTTTTTCGCCAAGGTCGACCCGCTGGGATTCATCTTGTTTTCCCGCAATATCGACACGCCGGCGCAGGTTGCGGCTCTGGTGGCCGAATTGCGGGAATGCGTCGGGCGCGACGCTCCCGTTCTGATCGATCAGGAAGGCGGGCGGGTGCAAAGGCTGCGCCCGCCTCATTGGCGCAAACGTCCGCCGATGGCTGTTTTCGGCGCCTTGGCCGCTAAGGATCGGGCTTTGGCCTGCCGTGCCGCGCGGCTGAACGCCCATCTGATCGCCGCCGATCTTGCGGCGCTCGGCATCAATGTCGATTGCGCGCCGTTGATCGACGTGCCGACGCCCGGCTCGCACGACATCATCGGCGATAGGGCTTTTGCCCCCGATCCGGTTTTGGTCGGTGAATTGGGGCGGGCGGTGCATGACGGGTTGCTGGATGGCGGCGTCATGCCGGTGGTCAAGCATATTCCCGGCCATGGCCGGGCCGTGGTGGACAGTCATCTCGATTTGCCGGTGGTCGATGCGGACATGGAAACCCTGGCCGGATGGGATTTCCCGCCATTCCGCGTCCTGGCGGACGCCCCCTGGGCGATGACCGCGCATATCATCTACCGGGCGATCGATCCTAAGCATCCCGCCACCATTTCGCCGCGCGTGATCGGCGATGTTATCCGAGGGGTGATCGGTTGCCGGTCGTTCCTGTTGTCCGATGATTTGTCGATGAAGGCGTTGTCGGGCGATTTCGCCCAGCGCACGCACGCATCGCTGGCGGCGGGTTGCGACGCGGTTCTGCATTGCAATGGCGATATGGCCGAGATGGAAGCGGTGGCCGGGGCGCTTCGCCCGCTGTCCGATGCGGCGCGGGAACGATTGGACCGCGCCTTGTCGATGCCACGCGCGACGTCCTTGCCGGACGGGGCGCAAGAATGCCTCGATGGCTGGTTGGCGGGGGGGATTTCATGATCGCGCCCGATCTCGCGGCGGCCTTCTACAAGATTTCGGTTTGGGCGCTTCCACTGGTGCTGGCGATCACCCTGCACGAGGCGGCTCATGCGCTGGTGGCGCGGCGCTTGGGCGACGACACGGCCCAGCGTCTGGGGCGCGTATCGCTCAATCCCCTGCGTCATGTCGATCCTTTCGGCACTGTGCTGTTGCCGGGAATCCTGCTGCTTACGGGCAGCCCTTTTCTGTTCGGCTGGGCCAAGCCGGTTCCGATCAATCTCTGGCGCATGCACAACCCCCGCCGTGACATGGTTCTGGTGGCGCTGGCGGGGCCTGGAATCAATCTCCTCTTGGCGCTGCTGTCGGCGCTGTTGCTGCATCTTACCCTTTTCCTGCCATCGGGTATGGCCGGTTGGGCCGAGGCTAATCTGGCCAACTCGGTCCTGATCAACGTCATTCTGGCGGTATTCAACATGATTCCGCTGCCGCCTTTGGATGGTGGGCGCGTCGCGGTGGGGGTGCTGCCCCAGGCCCTGGCCTTGCCGCTGGCGCGGATGGAACGCTACGGGATGGTGATCCTCCTTGGCGCGCTGCTGGTGCTGCCGGTGCTGGGAATCAATCTGTTTCAATCGGTGCTGTGGACGCCGATCCGCAGCCTGGCCATGGCGATCTACGCTCTGGCCGGGGTGATCTGACGGAATCCCGGCAATGGAAGGCGGGGGGAACCAGCCCAGCCTGTTCGGCGATTCGTTCGAGGACCCGCCCCCCCGACGTCTGGTGATCGACATCGCCGGTTTCGAGGGGCCGCTGGATCTGCTTTTGTCCCTGGCCCGCGACCAGAAGGTCGATCTGTCGCGGCTGTCGATTCTGGAACTGGCCGAACAATATCTGGCCTTCATCGCCCGGCTGGACCGCTCCCAGCTTGAGGAAGCCGCCGATTATCTGGTGATGGCGGCCTGGCTCGCCTATCTCAAATCACGTCTTCTGCTACCGCAAAGCCCGCCCGACGACGAGCCGTCGGGCGCGGAAATGGCGGCGGCCCTGGCCTTTCAGTTGCGCCGGCTGGAAGCCATGCGCGCCCTGAGCGGGCAATTGGCGGCGCGGCCCCGCCTGTACCGCGACGTCTGGTCCCGAGGTGCGCCCGAGGAATTCGGCGCAGCGGAAAGACCGGTCTGGGATGTTTCGTTGTTCACCTTGCTGAAAAGCTATGGCGCAATCGCCGCGCGCCGGTCCGCCACCGCGCTCGACATCGAGATATCCGATCTTTATTCCGTCGATGCGGCGATTGCGCGGTTGCGGGCGATGCTGGGCGATATTCCCGATTGGGCGGATCTTCAATCCTTTTTGCCGGAGGAGCTGCACGGGCTGCATCTGCGTTCGGCCATGTCGGCGCATTTTGTCGCCGCGCTGGAACTGTGCCGTCAGGGCCGACTGGAAATCCATCAGGAGTCGGCGTTCGCGCCGCTTTGGATGCGATCCCGCGAGGGGAGGGACGAATGACCGAAGCCGAACGCCTGATCGAAGCGGTGCTGTTCGCCAGCGCCGAGCCGCTGTCCCAAGAGGTTCTGGCCGGTTATCTGCCTGATGGCGTCGCCCTGGAGCCGGTCCTGGATTCCTTGTCCGCCTTCTATGCGGGGCGCGGCGTGGTTCTGGTCCGCCGCGGCGGGGGCTGGGCGTTTCGCACCGCACCCGATCTTGCCGGTCCGCTTGGAACGCAGGAACGGATGGTTTCGCGCAAATTGTCGCGTGCGGCGATCGAAACATTGGCCATCATCGCCTATCACCAGCCCTGCACGCGCGCGGAAATCGAGGATATCCGGGGTGTGGCTCTGTCCAAAGGCACGCTGGACGTTCTGTTCGAGGCGGGCTGGATCCGCCCGCGCGGGCGCAAACAAACGCCGGGCCGGCCAATGTTGTGGCGGACCACCGAGGCTTTCCTCGACCATTTCGGCTTGTCCGGTCTCGACGATCTGCCGGGGACCGCCGAGCTGAAGGCAGCGGGGTTGCTCGATCTAAAACCCGGCTTCTCGTCCTATGCCGACCGCGCGGGGGAGGAAGACGCGCCGGTGGACGTGGATGACGCGGACCGGAAATCCTGACGTTCCGGCCGATCCCCGACTGGCGTCATCCTTCTTCGGCCATGGCGGGACGGGAAAGGGGGCGGACCGGGGCGGGTTCACGGATCGGCAGATGGAACAAGGCGGCCAGCAACGCCATGGCCATATCGGCATACCAGACCCATTGATAGGACCCAAAGCGGGTGACGGCCACGCCGCCCAGCCACGCGCCCAGAAAGCCGCCGATCTGGTGGGTCAGGAAGGTGATGCCGAACAGGGTGGCTAGGTAACGCAGCCCGAACAGCTTGGCGACGATGGCGGCGGTGGGGGCGACGGTGCCGGTCCAGGTGAAGCCCATTCCCGCAGCGAACAGATAGAAATCCCACTCGCTTTTCGCGCTCAGCATGAACAGGGCGATCATGACCGCCCGCGCGGCGTAAAGAACGGTCAGGATATGCTTCATCTTGTAGAACGTCCCCAGCCAGGCGCTGAGCAGGCTGCCGATGATGTTGCAGAATCCGATCAGCCCCAGCGCAGCGCCCGCCACAGCCGCGCCATGCCCGCAGGATGCGATCTCACCCGGCAGATGGGTCACCAGGAAAGCGATGTGGAAGCCGCAGGTGAAAAATCCGGCCTGAAGCAGCAGATAGCCGGGATTTCGGATCGCCAGGCTCAAGGCGGCCTTCAGGCCAAGCCCTTCATGCGTGTCCGGCAGGGAAGCGTCTTTGGGGTGGAGGGCGTTCTGACGGGCGGTGATGCGGCCGATGCCCAATGCCGCCGGGATGACGGCCAGCGAGGCCAGCCCCATCATCGCCAGGGCGCTGCCATACCCCCAGCTGGAGATGAAAAACTGGCATAAGGGCGCGAATAGGAACTGGCCGGCGGAACCGCAGGCATTGATGACGCCGCCGGACAGGTTTTTCAGCGAATCGGGCAAATAGCGGGCGATGGCGCTCAAAACGATGCCATAGCTGCCCGCCGCCGCCCCGGCCGGGGCGAGCAGGCCGAAGGTCGCCACCATCCATATCATGTCGTCGGCCCAGATCGCGCCGATGGTGCCGGCGGCCAGCAGAACCGTTCCCAGGATCAGCGAGGCGAGCGGGCTGTAGCGGTCGGACAGGATGCCGAAAACAGGCTGAAAGACGCCCCACATCAATTGACCGATGGCGAAGGCCATGCTGATTTCGACGATACCCAAACCCGTCGCATGCGCCATGGGGTGCAAGAACAGCCCGTTGGTCAGGCGCGATCCCATGGTGATCAGGATAATGACACCCGAAAGGGCGATCAAAATCCATGCGGTGCGGACGGAAAAAGCCGCCGGCGCGGCGGGCGGGGGAGACATGATCGGAGAATCCTTAATCTGGCCGTGCGGCGTTGCAGGTGAACAAGGTTGCGGCGCAGAAATGCCGGATATCGTCGAGCGGGGCGGTGGAGCGGCGTGTTTTGCTCATGATCAGCGCCCCTTGGATGGCGGCCCACAAACCGCGCGCAAGGGTGTCGGCGGGCAGGTCAGCGGGAATATCGCCTTGTTTCTGACCGTCGTGCAGCCAGCGTTCCAGCAGTTTTTCCAGATGGGTCATGCCGTCAGCCAGGATGGCGCGGATCGGATCGGACAAAGCCGCCATTTCCTGGGCCAGGGTGCCCAAAGGACAGCCGGCGGCGAAATCCGTTTTTTCCATTCGTGCGGCGATACCGTCGAGCAGCAGTGTCAGACGTTCGGGCGCGCGGGCATTTTCTTTCTGCAGACTGGCGGTCCAGCGGGCGAGGACGCGGTCCTGCTGGCGGCGGGCGACGGCCTCACCCAGGGACTCCTTGCTGGGAAAGAAATGGTAAAAGGAGCCCTTGGATAGCCCGGTCGCCCGCAAAATGTCCTCCACCCCGGTGCCTTGATAGGATTGGCGCAGGAACAGAAGTGCGGCTGCGTCGATCAGTTTGTCGCGGCTTGTCTCATTCATGCCTCATCATTGGACCGATCGGTCTATAAAGTCAAATGGAATTTAAACCGATCGGTCTAGTTATGCCGAAACCGGAATAAGGGACGTTTCCATGCTTTTGACGCAGGGATGGGGACCGGATTTCTCCGTTCCCAATAGGCGTTTATGAGTGGAAGGTACGGCGTACGGATTAGTGGCTTCTCTGGTCGAAGCCGGTCCATTCCTTCGGACTTTTTAAAAACAGCATGGGTGCGATGATGAAAGCGGTTCGGTTTGTTGTTCTTGCCTGTGCGGTCCTGGGTTTGTCGGCCTGTGCGTCGTCTGACGCGAAGGTGCTCAGGATGTCGAATGTCTGGCATACGAGCTGCGGCGCGGGCAGCGGCATGGTCGTCGTCAGCGCGCCGACCTTGCGTGAATTCCACGAAGCGGTCGAAAAGACGCCAGAATGCTCCAATGGTTACAAGGCCGAGGCCCCGACCCGGTAACCTGTTTGCGAAACGCCGTTTCCTGAATAAGGAGACGGCGTTTTCGCATCGATGACGACGGATTTCGCCGGATCAGCGGCAGGATGCGGCGTCGATCGCGTATTTCTTCATCTTTTCATAGATCGTGCTGCGGGAAATATTGAGGCCTTTGCAAGCCTTGGAAACATTTCCGCCGCTTGAGGCCAGCGCTTCGACGATTTTGCTGCGCTCGGCGCACATTTTCGCCGTGTGCAACGTTTCCGGCGCATTTATCCTCTCCAGTTCAGCTCCGTATACCCGGTCTAGAATGCTTTCAAAGCAATCTAATGTCAGTTGGCCGGACAGGCATATATTCGCAGCTCGTTCTAGGACATGTTCCAGTTCACGAACATTTCCAGGCCAGTCATGAAGACCAAACAGACGAATAGCCTCAGGGTCTATGCCGGTTATTCTTAATCCAAGGTTACGGTTTATCTTTCCGATAAGATGTTCAGTCAATTCCTCGATGTCTGATTTTCGCTCTCTTAGCGGTGGAATTTTGATGGGAACAATGTTGATCCGGTAGAACAGGTCTTCTCTGAACAAACCGCGCTCAACCAGTTCTAAAAGATTCTGGTTTGTTATGAAAATCATGCGGACATCGATGCCGATCGTCTTGCCGCCGCCGACCCGCTCGATCTCGCGTTCCTGCAATACCCGCAGCAATTTCGGCTGCATTTGGAGGGGAAGCAGGTGAATCTCGTCCAGTACCAGCGTCCCCTTGTTCGCCAGCTCAAATTTTCCAGCGCTCCCCCCGCGCCGCGCGCCGGTGAAAGCGCCTTCGACATAGCCAAACAGTTCTGATTCGAACAGATCGGCTGGAATCGCCGCGCAATTGATCGTGACCAGGGGTTGGTGGCTGCGTGGGCTCAGCGAATGAATGGCATGGGCGAACAGTTCTTTTCCGGTTCCGGTTTCGCCACGGATCAAAATAGTCGATTTGGTCTGCGATACTTTATAGAGGGATTGCTTGATTGCAGTCATCGGCGGCGAGGTCCCGATGATGTTCTCTATTGAGTATTTAGATCCGCGCAGTTTTTTCAAGTCCGTTTTATACTGCTGAAGTTCTTGAGTAATATTGTCAAGAATATATACTGATTTCTGTGTAGTTAGTACTTCAGTTGAGAAAAGAATGATGCAAACAACGGCCTTTATGGCGCCGTTTTCATGAACTGGTAAACGATCGATGATGACGTATTCGCCATTCTTCATGAGAAATGGAACACCAAGCTCTTTTTTCCCAGTTCTGGCGACGATATGCATGCGGCTTCGGGGGATAACGTCGTAACAATAGGCGCCTTCGGCCTCGTCGCGGGAAATGCCAATTATCTTGGCGTAGTCCTCGCTAATGTGGAGGATGATTCCGTTTTCGTCGGTGACAAGAGTGACAACTTCTTCGAGGAATTGCCTCATAATATAGGGCAATGCTATTTTTGTATAAGATAATGAATTATTGGCCATGATGACTGACATTCTTATGTAATTATAAAAAATATTAAATTATCAATAGGTAAGTCTCGTGATTTCCTGGTGTTTATGGATAGCGTCAAGGAAGTTATTTTCTCCTTCCCGATCCGATTGGAATAATTTTGATCCATCGGACCTTTCGGAATCAAGCAGGTCGTGATCCTGTCTTTTTTATAAAACATCGCGATTTTGCCGATTGTCCTGGGAACCGGACGCCTTTGCTCAAACTGTCCGCCGATTCGGACGCCTCATCTGGACAGTCCGGTCTGATAGAAATTAATTTCTCCGCCGAATCAGCATAACTCCATGATTTCTTTGTTTTTTCCTTGATCCGTTACGAGGGAAATCCCGTGGCATATCGATTGCTATTCAGAGACTGAGAAAAAGATGGGGCACTAGGCGTGGGGCGTGGAGTCGGGCACTCACCATAAAATAAGAGAGAATATTTATATGATAATGGGGAAATAAAAATGAGCAATGCAATCTATATAAATAAAGAATCTAAAGTAGATGGAAGGGGATTTGTTGATAAGTTTACGGAATGGAGCCTGAATTGGGTCCCGGACTCCATGGTATTTGTCTGTTTTCTGACGATGATTGTCTATATTCTTGGCTTGACCATGACGAACCATGGTCCATTAGAGCTGATCGACGACTACGCCAAAGGGTTCTGGGTCCTGCTGACCTTCGCCATGCAACTGACGGTGATGATGATCACCGGCTTCGTGGTGGCCGATTCGAAGATCGTGAAGAAAGGTTTGATCAAGCTGATCGAGCTTCCCTCCACGGCTCGCTCGACCTTTCTGATGTTCTGTCTGATCGTCGGGGCCGTCAGTTGGCTGCATTGGGCCGTGGGATTGATGGTCGCCATCGTCATGGGCAAGGAGGTGGCGGTCCGCCGCCGTGGATTGGGCATCCACTACCCCGTACTGGTCGCGGCCTCCTATTGCATGATGTTGCTGATGGCGAACGGACCGTCGCAATCAGCCCCCTTGCTGGCGGCGACGCCGGGCAATTTCCTTGAAAAGACCATCGGCGGCCTGATCCCGCTGACGCAGACGGCCCTGTCGCCTTTCCTGCTGACCCTGGTCATCTTCGAACTGATCACGGTCCCCCTTCTTCTGATGATGATGATGCCGAAGAAGGACAAGGTCGTCGAAATCAGCGACGAAGCCTATCGGGAATTCACGCAGGCCGGAGCGGCCGCGGAAGGGTCCGCAGCCAATCTGCGACCGGCCGAACGGTGGGAACGCTCGCGCATCCTGCTGCGGATCATTGGTATCGGCATCCTGCTCTGGGTCGGTCGGTTCCTCATCCAGAACGGGGTCGGCAAGCTCGATCTCAACGTCATCAACTTCACCTTCTTCGGCCTTGGAATGGTGTTCCACGGCTCGGCCCACAGCTTCATCGCCTCGGTCAAGCAAGGGGTGAGCACGACGTTCGGCGTCATCATCCAGTTTCCGCTCTATGCGGGCATCTTCGGGATCATCACCCATTCCGGACTGGCGAGCATCATCACCCACTGGTTCCTGTCGATTTCGACGTCCGGCAGCTATTCCTGGATCATTATGATTTACACCGTGATCATGGATTTCTTCGTGCCGTCGGGCGGATCGAAATTCGTCATCGAGGCCCCCTACATCATTCCGGCGGGCCAGCAATTGGGTATTCCAGTGTCGCATATCGTCAACGCCTATAGCACTGGCGGACAATTGGCGAATGCGATTCAGCCTTTCTGGGCGTTGCCCTATCTGGCCGCATACAAAATCCGCTTCCAGGACATCCTGCCCTACACCTTCACGGTATTCATATACGCGGTGGTCATCGGAAGCGTTGCTTTCATCCTCTTTCCACACGGTCTCTGAACCGGCCTGAACGTCCAAGACAAGAGCGATCCTCGGGTTTTAAGCGGGCAATGACGGCGGCGACGGGATCGAATCCCGCGCTGGATATCCCGATCTTGCCCGCGCCGCCCGAGCCTTGCCCAAAACCATACAAAATGGAGACATAACAATGAGAGCAGCCATCATGGGAGTAGGCTCCCTGGGAACGATCATCGGCGCATTGATGACCAGAGGGGGCAAGTCCGTCGATCTGTTCGATAGCTTTAAGGAAAATGTCGACGCCCTTAACCGAAACGGCGCGACCGTCACCGGATCGATGGAGCTGACAGTTCCCGTCAAGGCTTATAGCCCGGACCAGATGACCGGGTTCTACGATCTTGTGTTCCTGCTGACCAAACAGACCACCAATATAGAGGTTCTTACCGCTCTGCTGCCGCATCTGCGCGCCGACAGCGTTGTTTGCACCCTGCAGAACGGCATTCCCGAACTTTCCGTGGCGGCGATCGTCGGCGAGGGGCGCACTGTCGGCGGCGCGGTCGGTTTCGGCGCTACCTGGCTCAAGCCGGGTGTGTCGGCGCTGACCTCGACCGAGGAGGCTTTGAGGAAGTTCGCCTTTGAAATCGGTGAGATCGACGGCGTCGTCCGGCCTCGTCTCCAGACGGTCAAGGATTATCTGGAATGCGTGGGCACGACCGATATCCGCACTAATCTCATGGGAATCAGATTCACCAAGGTGTTGATGAACGCGACCTTCAGCGGCATGTCGGCAGCACTCGGCTGCACCTTCGGCGACGTTTTAAACGATCCCAAGGCCATGACCTGCCTCGCTTTCGTCGCGGATGAATGCATCAAGGTGGCCCATGCATCAGGGGTCGATCTGGTCTTGATGCAAGGCGAGAATCTGGAGCATCTCGAACTTGGCGGCCCTGCCGACATTCCCACAAAAATGCCGCTTTACCGCAAGATCTGGGGACAGCATGTCAAGCTGAAGGCCAGCATGCTGCAGGATCTCGAAAAGGGCCGCGATTGCGAGATCGATTTCATCAACGGCGTCATCTGCTTCAATGGCAGGCAAAAAGGAATCGGGACTCCTTTCAACGACAAGATCGTCGAGCTCGTCAAGGAAGCCCAAACGCGGCGCGGCGTAAACGATTTTAGTTATCTCAGCCGGTTCGACGTTCTTCTCGAAAAACACGCCGGTTCTGTCCGGGCGTTCTGAACGTTGTTTTTCTTAAAAGAACAGGCGGACGTTTCCGCCTGGTCTCATCGTCTATCAGAAGGAAAATCATCATGACGAAAACCATCATCACCGTGGCGACGACGGGAGCCTGGCCGACCCGGGAAAACAACCCGAACCTTCCACTGACGCCGAAGGAAATCGCCGAGGATGTTTATGAATGCTGGCAGGCCGGTGCGGCAATCGCCCATCTGCACATGCGTGACGATCAAGGCAAGGGAACCATGGATGTCGCGAAATTCCGCGAAACCGTCGGTCTGATTCGCTCGAAATGCGACATCGTTTTGAACCTGACGACCTCGGGCGATCTGAACGCGACCGACGAAACCCGCATGGCGCATCTGATCGAGCTTAAGCCGGAGTTGGCCTCGTTCGATGCCGGATCGATGAACTGGATGCATACAGGCCTGTTCATCAACCATCCCTTGTTTCTGGAAAAGCTGGGGCAGACCATGATCGAAAACGGGGTAAAACCCGAGATCGAAGTCTTCGATGCCGGTATGCTTTATAACGCCCTTTACTACATGAAGAAGGGAGTCATTCAGGCTCCGCCCCATTTCCAATTCGTACTGGGAGCTGCCGGGGGCACCGCCGCGACCGTCGAGAATCTGGTCTATCTGAAAGGGCTGCTGCCCGCAGGAGCCAGCTGGTCCGCTCTGGGTATTGGCGCGGGCCATCTGCCGATCCAGTATGCCGCCATCGCTCTTGGTGGACATATCCGCGTCGGCATGGAAGACAACGTCTTCTACGCCAAGAACCGTTTGGCTAAATCCAATGCCGAGTTTGTCGCCCGCGCCGCCCGTCTGATCGCGGAAGCGAACGGCGATGTCGCCAAGCCTGACGATGCCCGCAGCATTCTGGGCCTTAAGAACGCCGTCGCGATGTAACGGGTTCTGCACAAGACCCGTATGCACCATTCGAAGCGGCCAGCACCATGCGTGCTGGCCGCTTTTTTCTCGGGACCGAACCGGTCCATGCCTCTTTGACTACAATGCGTCCCATGGGACAGGAGGTTTCCTGTCCGGATGGGCTTCGTAATCCACAAAGCGTCCCGACGAAAGCGGGCGGATTGTTCATCTAACTTTTGGAAACAGCCGATGAGCGGAGGAGGGGCGCTGCAGAAACGGCAGATGGGCGTCACTGCGAGGCTGTTCCTGTCCCGTCTTGGGTGTTCGATAAAGATCGGAATCGAGACCGGGTCTCTCTTTACCCTCACGAAGGGGCTTCCCATATGTGGGGCGGAGAACGACCGGATCTATAGTCATTCCCTTGATCTGCGCGAGGATTGTCTTCTCCGTCAGCAATAACCTTTCGTCGCCATGCCCGACGGCAGATGGCGGTTTCAAGAGGATGCCGGGATCAATGGAAATGGTGATGGATGTCGTGTTGCATGCAGGCCGCAACACGATCGAGCTGTGCCTATTCGTTCTGCTGCCTGTGATGGTGTTCATGCTGGCGATCATGCGGCTCCTGGAATCCTGGGGGGTGCTGGATTTCATCGTCGATCGGCTGGCTCCGGTCCTGCGTCCGATGGGATTGACCGGCCTGGGTGTGTTCGCCGCCTTGCAGATCACATTCGTCAGTTTCGCGGCGCCGGTGGCGACGCTGGCTCTGATGGAAAGCCGGGGTACTTCGAACCGGCATCTGGCCGCCACGCTCGCCATGGTTTTTGCCATGGCCCAGGCCAATGTCGTGTTCCCGATGCTGTCCATGGGACTGCATCTGATCCCTGTTCTGCTTTGGTCGTTGGTCGGCGGGTTGGCGGCGGCGGCTGTGACCTATTGGGGATTCGGCAGGAACCTGTCATCGGCTGAGCGGTTGGAGGAAGAAGACGACCGCCCGAACCGCAGCAAACCGGCCGAAGGCCCCAAAGGCAATCTGGATGCGGTCAATCAGGCGGGGGCGGATGCGTTCCGAATCAGCGTCGGCGCGATTCCGATGCTTTTGATATCGATGGTCGTGGTGGCCTTGCTTCAGCGCCTGGGAGCCATCGACTGGATCACGCATGTCGTCTCGCCATTCCTGGCTGTCTTTTCCATCGACCAGGCCTATGTTCTGCCCACGATCACCAAATATCTTGCCGGCGGCACCGCCATGATGGGGATCGCCGACGAAATGCTGCGCCAGGGGGCGATTACCGGCACGCTGCTCAATCAAGGCGCCGGGTTTCTGACCCATCCCCTTGACGTGCCGGGGGTCGCGGTCCTGATCTCCGCCGGCCGCCGTGTAACGGCTGTCTGGCGTCATGCGGCGGCTGGCGCCGTGGTCGGGATCATCATCAGAACCATCGGCAACGCTTGGCTGTGGTGACGAAGGCGTAGCCGTCGACATCCCCCAATGTGGCCAAGCGGTTTTAACCGGAGGCGGGGACATAACTTTCCATCCAGCGTCGCCGCCGGCCCGTCAGGGCTGGGGCATGGCGTTCCGCTGTTCGGCCCAGCGGCGGAACTCCTGCGGCGGCAATGGCCGGGATATGGCATAGCCTTGGCCGACATCGCAGCCTTGTTCGCGCAGCCAGGCCATGACGGAATCGGACTCGATTCCTTCGGCGGTGACCCGGTATCCCAGATCGTGGGCAAGATCGATCGTGGAACGGACGATGCGCTGATCCTTGGCATTTTCGTCGAGATGGCGGACGAAAATCTGGTCGATTTTGACCATGGTGGCGGGGATGTATTTCAGATAGGACAGAGCGCTTTGTCCGGTGCCGAAATCATCGATTTCGATGGCGACGCCCATTTCCCGGATGGCGTGAAGCTGCCGGGTCGCGTTGAACTGAGCCGGCATCAGGGCGCTTTCCGTGATTTCGATGTCGATCGAGTCCGGCTGCAGGTGATGGCGCGTGAGAAGGGCCGCGAGCTGTTCATGAAATTTCCCGCTTTCGAGATCCCGAGCCGAGATATTGACGGAAATGGGTAGGGCGAACCCGCTTTCTCTCCAGGCGGCTATCTGGTGGAAGGCGGAGTTCAGGACCCATTCGGTCACAGGCCGCATCAGAGCGGTCTGTTCGATGAGGGGAATAATCTCGCCGGGAGAAATGGCGCCCAAGGTTGGGTGGTTCCAACGCAGCAAGGCTTCGGCACCGTAGCAGCGCCCGTTGCGGAGACAGATTTTCGGCTGGAAATGCAGATGGAATTGGCCGGTTCCTTCGAGCGCCAAGGGAACGTCGGTCAAAAGCCGGAAGGCGTGTTGCCGCCGCTGATCCGATTCGGCGAGATAGCTGGTCCAGGAGCGCCGCTGTTCCTGGGCCTGCTGGGTGACGCTGGTGACGGCGCGCAGAAGGTTCTCGCCGTTATCGCCGTCGCCGGGACAGTAGGCGATTCCGACACTGGTGGTGGTGCTAATCGGGATGCCGTGGCAAAACAGCGGATCACGCAGATCGTCCGCCAGTTTTTCCGCAAGGTTCTCGACCTCGTCCCGGTTCTGGGAGGACAGGATGAAGCAGAAGCGGCAGTTGGAGATATGATAGAGCTTGACCCGTTCGGGCACGATCTGGCGGATGCGCTTGGCCGCCGCGACCTCGAAGGCATCCGCATAGGCATAACCCAATGCCCGGGCAAGATCGTCATATTCCCGGGGCAGCGCGCAATCGATCATGAGGGCGGCGGCATGCTGTTCTTGTCCGCGGAATTCGGCGATGAAGGCATCGATGTCGTCGATGAATCGGAACCGGTTGGAAAGGCTGGTCACCGGCGATAGATAGCCGACCTGCTGGCGGGCTTCGATATGCGCCATGACCAGTTCTGACAAATCTTTCAGCGTCTGTCTTTCATCCGGCGTCAAGGTAAGGTGGGGCATACGATCCAGGACACATACCGTGCCGAGGGTATGGCCGTCGCGTGTGCGCAGCGGCGCACCGGCATAGAAACGGATACCGTTTTCCTGCGCGACCAGTGGATTGAGCAAAAATCTGGGATCGCGCGTGGCGTCTTCGATCACCAATATGTTTTTGCTTTCCAGGGCGTGGGCGCAAAAGGAGTGTTCACGCGGGACGGCGTGGGCGGTGACGCCGATCCGGGCTTTGGACCATTGGCGGTCCTTGTCGACAAGGGAAACCAGGGCGATCGGGACATTGAGCAATTTGACGGCAAGCTGCACGATGTGGTCGAAGAACGGTTCCGGGGGCGTATCCAGCAGTTCAAACCGGTGCAGCGCTTCGATCCGCTCTGTTTCATCGGCGGGGATCGGATAATCGCCCCGGGGTTTCATGGCGGATGATGTGTCCATTCGTTCCTCTCGGCGTCAGGGGCGGACCCCGCCTTGTAAAACGGTGGAACACACCCCAAGGGTGGTGGCGCCAATCCCAGGCTGTTCTCGCGCCGGGGACGCGGTAATAACTTTAAACCGATCGTCGCTCTATTCTAGTCATCCCGATGGACCGGAATCTGCAGCAAAATCAATTTTCCCGGCTGGAATGGATCGGGCGGGAGGTCCCCTGGCGGTAAAGAGAGGTTAAATCCGCTCCGGCATGGGGCCCGAGTGACGAGGATCGCGCCGCGGCTATGGACGCCAGGAGCCCGAGACGGTACTTTCCCTTCCGTTCCCGTCACCACTGACCACGGAGAAATCCGTTGACCGCTCTTGCTAAAATCCTGCTGCTCGGTTCCGGCGAATTGGGCCGCGAGTTCGTTATTTCCGCCAAACGCCTGGGCGCGCATGTGGTGGCGTGCGATTCCTATGCCGGTGCGCCCGCGATGCAGGTCGCGGACGAAGCGGACGTCTTCTCCATGCTGGACGGCGCCGCGCTGGCAGCCGCCATCGACCGGCACCGTCCCGATTATATCGTGCCCGAGATCGAGGCGATTCGGACCGAGGTGCTGAAGGATTACGAGGACAAGGGCGTCACCGTCGCACCATCGGCGCGGGCGACGATGATGACGATGAATCGCGATCGTATCCGCGATCTGGCCGCGTCGGAGCTGGGATTGACCACATCCCGCTACCGCTATGCCGAGACGCGTGAAGAAATGCGCGATGCCGTGGCGGAGGTGGGCGTTCCTTGCGTGGTCAAGCCGGTGATGTCCTCTTCCGGCAAGGGTCAAAGCGTCGTGAAAAGCGTCGATGCCGTTGACGAGGCGTGGGATTACGCGGTGGCAGGGATGCGAGGCGACCGCCAGCGCGTCATCGTCGAGGCTTTCGTGGATTTCGATTACGAAATCACGCTGCTGACCGTGCGCACCCTGGATGGCGTAGTGTTTTGCGACCCCATCGGCCATCGCCAGGAGCGGGGCGATTACCAGGAAAGCTGGCAGCCGACGCCGATGACGGCGCAAGCGGTGGCAGAAGCCAAACGCATGGCCAAGGCGGTGGTCGATAATCTGGGCGGATATGGGTTGTTCGGCGTCGAATTTTTCGTCAAGGACGACCGGGTGATTTTTTCCGAATTGTCGCCGCGTCCGCACGACACGGGCATGGTGACCCTGATTTCGCAGAATTTGTCCGAATTCGATTTGCACGCCCGGGCCATCCTGGGCTTGCCGATCCCGTCTCTTTTCTCTTACGGCCCCAGCGCGTCGGCAGTGATCCTGGCCGATCGCGAATCGTCCGATTTCAGTGTCGAGGGGCTTGCCCAAGCGCTGGTGCCGGCCGTGCCGGGGACAGAGGTGGATATCCGCATTTTCAACAAGCCCACGACCCGGCCCTATCGCCGCATGGGGGTTGCACTGGCCCTGGCCCGGAATGGGGATGTGGAAGCCGCTCGCACGGCGGCTCGCGCGGCGGCGGCCAGGATTCGGCTGAACGTCAGGGATTAAATCCGGAACCTTGAACGCAAGGATGTTTGCGCGTTTTACGCGCAAACATCGGTCTTCATGATGCCCTGCGCACATGCGGGTAGATTGCGCTCATGTTCATGCAATCGTAATGGTGGTGAATCCATTGCATTCATCATCCATAAGTATTTATGCTATGAAAAGTAGAATTATTATCCTATGATACAATCATAGGATGGATGGCGTGCATTTTATCGAGGAGAGATCCTCAACAAGATAATGCTGGTATCCAAAAATATAGATTTGGTTTTATTTGATATAAACGTAAATATAGTCTTTTTTACCTAAGAAAAACATACATTTATAGCAGACCTGTTAAAGTGGCTGTGGAGGTCTGGCTATGAGTGTGAATAAAAATGTCCTCTCTTATCTCGCTATTGTTTCCATGCTTGGCTTTGCCGGCACGGCCCATGCCGACATCACCGGGACGATTGACGTCAAGATCGTGCTTGAAAATGGGTGTTTGATCAACGGGTCCAACACGACGAGCAGCAGCTCGAGCGCCAATTTCGGCACCATCGATTTCGGGACGCATACGACGCTGTTCGACAGCGCCAATACGCAGATTGTCGGCGGGGCCGGCGGTATCACGATTCAATGCACGAACGGTGTCGGCGCCCATCTCGTTTTTAAGAACGGGCTTCATGACGGAAGCGGAAGCGGAAACGGAATCGGCACTGGCAACAAGGCGATGCGGCATGCCTCCGATCTGACGAAACATGTCACCTACCACCTGCTGCTTTCCGACAATACGACCCCGCTGAGTTCCAACCACTCCATCCCGCTGCTCAATGACGGTTCTTTGCAGACGATTGTGATCAATGGGCGGGCTTATGGCAGCACGTCTCTGCCTGCCGGGGTCTACAGCGATACGGTGACGGTCGTTCTGGAACTATGACGTAAGGTGTTCGTTTGATGGCCGCTCTCAGCGTAACGATTTCGGATAAGCGCCGTTTTTATGTGCCGATGGCCGGCCTGTTCGCCGCCATGCTCGCTGGAGAGGGCGCGTTGGCGGGAACATCCGCATCCTTCGATGTGATGGCGAGCATTGCCGCAGGATGCGCCGTGGACGGAGTCGGGACGAGCGGTGACGCCGGGTTGATCGGCACGCTCGATTTCGGCCATGACACGACCTTGTCGACAGCCAGTCACAGCGCTGTTCTGTCCGAAAATCGGGCGATCACGGTGCGATGCACTCCCGGGGTCACGCTTCAGCTTGCCATCAATGGCGGCCTTTACGCCAGCGGTGGTGTGCGCAATCTGAGGGTCGGCGGTTCCAGTACGGACAGGCTGCCTTACCGGCTTTTCAGCAACGCCGGCATGACCGACGAAATCGGCATCGGTCAGAACAGATCCATTCTCGTCACGGCGGCGACCATGAACGATGTATGGCTGCCGATTTATGCGCGCCTGTCACTTCCGGGGGGAACGGCGCCGGGAAACTATACCGATGCGTTGCTGGTCACACTGACCTGGTGAGGCGGACGGGCTTGGACAAAAAGGGGGAGGATCGCCATGCCACCATTCACCAAGTTCGCCATGGTTTTTTTCCTGCTGCTGTCATTCCTGTCAGGATCGCCGGGAGGAGCGTGCGCTTCAGGATCTGTCCTGATCTGGCCGGTCGATCCCGTCATCGAACAGGGCGAGCGGGCGAAAGCCCTGTGGCTTGAGAACCGGGGAAACAAGCCTGCCTTGTTGCAGGTGCGGATCTTTTCCTGGACACAAATCGATGGACAGGACCACTACGCCGATCAGGAAGAGATCGTCGGAACGCCGCCGATGGCGCGCATTGAGCCCGGCAAACGTCAATTGGTGCGGCTGACCCGGGTCAGCCCGACGCCGCCGGGTACGGAAAAGGCGTTTCGGCTGGTCATTGACGAAGTGCCGATGCAGCCGGCAGAAACTGAAACCGGGACACCCGGTAAGCCAGTCATGGGGGTCCAATTCCAGTTCCGCTATTCGATCCCGCTTTTTGTTTATGGCGATGGATTACGCGAGAAGAGCAGGCCGGACCGGGGCGGAAAAGTGGGAATCGATGGTGAACCGGTGCTGGCATGCCGTGTGGTCGCGCAAGCCGGGCAGCGCTATCTGGAGATCAGCAATACCGGCCCTGTTCATGCCAGGCTGACCAATGCCCATATCCGTCAGGGTTCGGGAGCGACCGTCCTTGCCGAAGGGTTGTTCGGCTATGTGCTGGCGGGAACGAGCATCCGGCGTCCCTTGCCGCAAGGCGTGCGAGGCGGCGCTGTCCTGGCCGCGACGGTCAATGCGGATCCGCAGGAGCGGGTCATGCAAATCCTCGAATAAGCGCAAGAGACGATGCGCAAGGGGGGCACGAATGGACGCAGGGGACCGGGACAAACGGTCCGGCGTTTCCTGATCGTGTCTGCCGGCATCGGCTCGTTTCTGTTGCCCGAAATGGCGGCGGCGCGCGACGGTTGGTCGTCGACGGATCTTCCGCCCTTGCTGAGGGAAGAGAAAACGATGGGCGATATGACTCTTTATCTTGAGCTTGTCGTCAATCATCAGTCCACGGGGGTGATTGTGCCGGTCACCATCAGCGGCGGACGCTATAGCGTCATGGCGGGGGATTTGCGCCGGGTTCATATTCCGGCCGAAGGCGCGGATCACAGGTTCATAACCGTCGATTCTCTGGAAAATGTTCATGTCGGTTACGATCCAGCCACGTTGCGGCTGATGCTTGACGTGCCGGCGGAATGGCTGCCGAACCAGACGATCGGCAATGACCGTTCCCGTGAGTATGAACCGGCGCGCAGCAGCCGGGGGGCGCTGGTCAGCTATGACGCCTATGTCAACGATTCCGATTTGGCCGGGTCCGGCCTGTCGCTTTGGAACGAATGGCGCGCTTTCGGTGAATTCGGCGTGGCGTCGACAACGGGCGTCTATCGGCACTTTTCCGGTCGTTTTCCCGGAGACGGCTATCGCCGCTACGATACATCCTGGCGTCTGTCCGACGAACGGCGAATGGTGACTTATGAAGTGGGCGATCTGATCACCCGCAGCGTCAGTTGGGGAAGCACGGTCCGGCTTGGCGGCGCCCAGATTTCACGGGATTTCGCGGTGCGGCCCGACGTCATCACCTATCCGCTTCCCCAATTTTCGGGCAGCGCGGCCATGCCGTCCGCCGTGGATCTGTTCATCAACGGTTTTCGGAGCGATGGGGGCAATGTCGAGCCGGGGCCGTTCACCCTGACCAGCATGCCTTATGTCAACGGCGCGGGCGAGGCCGTGGTGGTGGTTACGGATGCCTTGGGGCGGCGTGTTTCGACCACCATTCCGTTTTACATCAGCAATGAATTGCTGCGCGAAGGTCTGTCCGATTACGCAGTCGCCGCCGGCGCCATCCGCCAGGATTACGGCGTCAAGGATTTTTCCTATGGGGCAGGGGCGGCTTCCGGCTCCTTTCGTCATGGCGTGACCGACAACGTCACTTTCGATTTTCATGGTGAAACGGGCAACCGGTTCGGCCTGGCCGGCTTCGGCGGTACGGTCCGGCTGGGTGATGCCGGCGTCGCCAACGCAAGCTGGAGCCACAGCCGGTATGAAGGGCGCGCGGATGACCAATGGAGCGTGGGCTATCAATACAATATGCGCCGTTTCTCTGTGACCGCCCAGCATACCAAGCGCGGCGGCGATTTCGCCGATCTCTCGGTCTATGGGAACAAAGGACGTGGATGGGGAGGAACCAACTCGACGGTGACGTTCAGCGCCTCACTGGACCGTTTCGGCAGTCTTGGCGCAGGCTATTTCGATGTGCGGCCACAAGGCGGAGAGCGGGCGCGGCTGGCCAATCTGTCCTGGAGCCTTCCCTTGTGGGACCGCGCCAGCCTTTATGTGTCGGGCAATCGCGATCTCGATGATGGGAAATGGTCGGCGGCGCTTCGGGTTAGTGTTCCGCTTGGCGGCGGTTATGGGACGGCGAGCGGCGGTATCGACCGCGACCGCGACGGTTTTTCAAGCCGGCGCGCGAATTACAGCCGTGTTCCGCCCAGTGATGGCGGCCTCGGTTGGAATGTGGGCTATGCCGAGGGAAGCCGGATGAACCGCTATGTTCAGGCCGACCTGAACTGGCGTGGCGACGCCGCAGAAGTGAGTGGCGGCGTTTATGGCAGCAGCGGCGCCTATACGCGCTGGGCGGACGTCACCGGATCGGTCGTTCTGATGGATGGGGCCCTTTTTGCCGCCAACCGGATCAATGATTCTTTCGTTCTTGTCAGCACGGACGGACAGAAAGGCGTGCCTGTTCGCTATGAAAACCAGTTGGTGGGCAGAACCGATGAGGATGGTTATATGCTGGTTCCCTGGTCCAGTTCCTACTACCGCGCCAAATATACGATCGATCCTTTGGAACTTCCCGCCGATGCGGAGGTTCCGGTCGTAGAG
>JAYFRE010000167.1:0-11474 GCA_034926235.1 Rhodospirillaceae bacterium | reverse complement strand
GTGATGCCGATGCCCGAACATCAGCAGGGACGCACCGGCGAAACCATCATGGCCAAGCTGGAAATCGCCGAAGACGACATCATCACCAAGGTGTTGAGCTTCATTCCCGACCGCGATCAGGACACCGCGCAACTCGCCTTCGCCGATTATATCGTTGCCGGCGGACGTGGCCTGGGCAAGCTTGAGAACTTCCAGCTCCTGCGTGACCTCGCCGATGTGCTGGGGGCCGAAATCGGCTGTACCCGGCCGATCGTTCAGGCGGGCGGCATGACCATCGATGACCAGATCGGACAGACCGGCAAGACGATCCGTCCCAAGCTCTATATCGCCGCAGGTATTTCGGGCGCGATCCAGCATCGCGTCGGCGTCGAAGGGGCCGATTGCATCATCGCCATCAATGCCGATCCAAACGCGCCGATCTTCGATTTCGCCCATTACGGCATCGTCGGCGACGCGCTTACGATCCTGCCCGCCTTGACCGACGCCTTCCGCCGCCGCCTCGCGGCCGGACAGGCGGGCCGCTAGAAAAGGGAAGAAGAACCATGTCCGAGAAATTCGATGCCATCGTCGTCGGCGCCGGTCCGGCCGGAAATGCCGCCGCGATCGTGATGGCCAGAGCCGGCATGAACGTTCTGCTGTTGGAGCGGGGGGAATATCCCGGGTCCAAGAACGTCATGGGCGCGATCCTTTATTCCAACGCGCTGGAAAAAATCATCCCCGACTTCCGCGAAAGCGCGCCGCTGGAACGCCATATCGTCGAACAGCGCGTCTGGATGTTGAGCGAAAAAGGCCATGTCGGCGGATCTTTTCGTTCCGATGAGTTCAATGTCGAGAAACCCGACCGCTACGCCATCATCCGCGTGGCTTTCGACCGTTGGTTCTCCAACAAGGCTAAGGAAGCCGGTGCGCTTCTGATTTGCGACACGGTGGCCAAATCGCTGTTGCAGGACGATCAGGGCCGCGTCATCGGCGTCAAAACCGACCGCGAAGGCGGCGATATTTACGCCGACGTGGTGGTGCTGGCCGACGGCGTCAATTCGATGCTGGCCCGCCAGGCCGGATTCCGTGCCGAGCTTGACCCCGCCAACACCGCCCTGGTGGCCAAGGAAATGCATTTCCTGCCGCCGGACGTGATCCAAAGCCGGTTCAATATCGGCGAAAAGGACGGCGTCGCCATCGAGATGGTCGGCAGCCTGACCAAGGGCAAGATCGGGATGGGTTTCTTGTATACCAACAAGGAATCGATCGCGCTCGGTATCGGCTGCATGGTCGGCGATTTCCAGGAAGGCGGGCTGACCCCCTACGGCCTGATCGACGATCTGAAAGCGCATCCCTCGATCAAGCCGCTGCTGGCCGGGTCCGAGGTCAAGGAATATTCCGCCCATCTGATTCCCGAGGGCGGCTACAAAGCGATACCCAAGATCTTCGGCGATGGCTGGGTTCTGGTCGGCGATTCCGCCGGGCTGGTCAATTCGATCCACCGCGAAGGATCCAATATGGCCATGACCAGCGGACGTCTGGCGGCCGAGACGATCCGGACGCTGAAGGCCGAAGGCAAACCCTTCTCCGCCGCCAATCTTTCCGCCTATCGCAAGGCCCTGGACGAAACCTACGTCATCAAGGATCTGAAGAAGTATGAAGGCATGCCGGGCTTCTTGCATGGCAACCGCCAGATCTTCTCGCTTTATCCGGAATTGATGGCCGGGGCGGCCGCCACCATGTTGAAAGTGGACGGGGTCGATAAGAAGACCAAGGAAAGGGAAATCTTCAAAACCTTCCGCCAGAGCCGGGGCTTGTTCGGTCTGTTGGGTGATGCAATCAAGTTCGCGAGGGCGTTCCGATGAGCAAGGTCGAAGAAAAACTGTTCCAGAACCGTTATCTGGTGGACGAGCATCATCCTCATATCGCCATCAAGCATCCCGACCGGACCCGGGGTGACGAAGCCCTGCTGCAATGCACCTTTTGCTGTCCCGCCGGCTGCTATACCAAGACCGAGGAAGGCGATATCGAACTGACCACGGACGGATGCGTGGAATGCGGCACCTGCCGCATCATCTGCCAGGGTAAGGATAATCTGATTTGGGAATACCCCAGGGGAGGGTTCGGCGTTTCCTTTAAATTTGGCTAGGAGGCGATAATGGGCGACGTGGAAGCATTCCTTGCAGCCGCTATCCGTCTGGAACGACGGACGGCCCTGCGTTACGACGAATTGGCCGATGCGATCAGCGGACTCGGCAACGAGGACGTCGTCGCCTTTTTCCGGCAACAAGCCTTGTTCTCACGGCGTCATCTTGAGGAGGCGAAGGCCCGCGCGGGCTTTCGCCGCTCCTTAAGACACGCCGACCCCATCGCCTCGGGTGGAGAACCGGATGATTTAGATCCGGACATCCCGCCCGAAGAGCTTTCCGAAACGCTTCCCCTCTGGCCGGCCGACGGTCATCTGTCGATCGACATGGCCATGAGTCTCGCCCTCGAAGCCGAGGAAGCGGGACATGCCTATTACGCTAATCTGGCGGCGAACGCCCCCGATCCGGAGGTGCGCCAGATGGCGGCCGAGTTCGAAGCGGAAGAGGCCGAACATGTCGCGGCCCTGAAGGAACTGATAAGCAAACAGACCGGGGCGTAATCCCGAAAGTGTCTGCTTTTATCGAAACGCCCCGTCCTTGCTGACGGGGCGTTTTTTCGTTCTTTCTCCGAGATCGGCGTACAGCCCCTCAAAGACGGTCGAGAAAGGCCAGGAGCGCGCGATTGAATCTATCCGGATCCTGAAGATGCAGCACATGGCCACAATCCGGGAACATCACGAGCTCGGCGTCGGGGATGTGATCCTTGAGATACTCGCCATGCTTCTGGCCGTAGAAATAGCCGTCTCCGCCAAAGGTCAGCAGGGTTGGCACCGAAATCGAGGACAGCATGTCACGGTGATCGGTCGCCGCCATCGATATCCACAGATTGAGCATGCAGTGCGGCGTATTGTCTAAAACCTGATTTTTGACCCAGGCCAGATCCTCGGGCCGGGGCGGCCGGGATTTCGAGAACATCAGCGGAATGAATTTCTCCACCACCGTCGGCCAGTCGCGCGCGATCGAGCTCAGAAACCAGAAATTCGCTTCGTAATCATAGGCCGGCCCTGCCCCCAGCGCCCAGTCAGGGGCCGCGATCAGCCGGGGCGTCATGTCCAGCACGCACAATCCTGCCAGATTGGCGCACCCTCGCTGGCGGACATAATCCAGCATGATGGTGGAGCCCATCGACCAGCCGACCAGGGTGACATCCTTGAGCCCCAGCGCGTCGATCAATCCGGCGACGTCTTGAGCGCAGCGCTGGATCGTCAGCCCTTGCTCGGTCTTTTCGCCGCGTTCCGATTCGCCGTGGCCGCGCAGATCGAATGTCACCACCCGATAGCGTTCCGCCAAGGCGGGCACCTGTTTGTGAAAAAAGCGGTGATTGGCGTCCCAGCCATGAATCAGCAATACGGGGCGGCCGGAACCCTGTTCTTCATAATGAATCCGGGCTCCGTCATCGGCCGTGAAAATCGGCATGCCGCCTCCCCTGTTATCCCTGTCTCTGCTTTTCCGCGATCAGATCTGTAAGCCAGTCCAGCCAGGATTCCATGCCCGCGCCGGTCTTGGCCGACAGAAAATCGATCGGTATTTCTGCATCCAGGTCATGCACGGCTTCGACCGCGCGATCAAGGTCGAATTCTTCGATATGGGGCAATAGATCGCCCTTGGTGATCAAAACCCGCGCAGCGCCGCGAAAAATGATCGGATATTTGGCCGGTTTGTCGTCGCCTTCGGTGACCGACAGCAACACCACATCCCAGTGCTGACCCAGCGCGAATTCAGCCGGGCAAACCAGATTGCCGACATTCTCGATGAACAGGATATCGATCCCGTCAAGATCGAGGTGATGAAGTGCGTCATGCACCATCGCGGCGTCCAGATGGCAGGCCGAGCCGGTGGTGATCTGGATCGCCGGAACGCCATGGCGGCGGATGCGTTCAGCGTCGTTTTCGGTTTCCAGATCGCCTTCGATTACCGCGACGCGCACCCCTTTCGCCGACAAGGCCCGGATGGTGGATTCCAGCAGGCTGGTCTTGCCGCTGCCTGGTGCCGACATCAGATTGACCGCCACCACGCCGTGCCGGTCCAGATGGTCCCGGTTGTGCTGGGCTTCATGGTCGTTCGCGCTCAGCAAATCCTCCATCACCGAGATGGCGTGGTGGGAAGAGATCGGACTGGCGGCAGCGCCGCAGCCGCAAGATACACACATAGCGTTCATCCTTCCTGAAGGCCGGCCTGCGCCGCGCCGCAGTCGTCGGTCTCGAAGCTTTCGATATAGAGTTCCTCGCCGGACACAAGCACGATGTCCGTTCCCCGGCAGGCCGTACACCGGAAACGGAAGCGTTCGATCTCGAAATCCAAGCCGCAGGACGAACAGCGCCCGCGCGCCGGTACGGACTCGATCACCAGTTCCGCGCCCTCGGCCGGGCCGTTCTCGGCCATCAGCTCGAAGCAGGCGGTCAGCGCGCGGGGCTCGACGGCCCGCAGCCGTCCGACCCGGACCGTAACCCGGTTCATCGACAAAACCCCATGCAAGGCCGCTTGCCGGTTCAATATCCCGATCAAGGCGCTGGCGATGCTCGCCTCATGCATGGGCAGTCCTCTCCCCCGACGGTATCAGCGTTCTGTGCAGGAAATGCAGGGATCGATCGACCCCACGATCAGGGCGATATCGGCAATGGCGCATCCCGCCATCATCCGCTGCAAGGCTTTCCAATTATTGTAGCTGGGCACGCGCCATTTCATCCGTTCGGGTTTGTCCGAACCGTCCGTCTTCAGATAATAGATCAACTCGCCGCGCGGCGCTTCCGACCGCGCTACCGCCTCTCCCGCCGGCACCGGGGGCATTCCGTCGATCGCATTGGGTCCCGGCGGCATATCGCGCAACACCTGGCGCAGGATGCGGATCGATTGTTCGACCTCGCCGATCCGGACCATGGCGCGCGCCCAGACATCACCATCCTCGAAACAGGGGATGTCGAATTCCAGCCGGTCATAAACCGCGTAGGGTGCGGCCTTGCGCACGTCGAAGGATAAGCCGCTGGCCCGGGCGACCGGTCCGATGACGCCCAGATACCGCGCATCCTTCCGCGAAAGAACGCCAACCCCTTTGGTGCGGCGCAGGATCGAGCCATTGGTCTCGAACAGGCGGCGATACTCCGCCATCGGTCCGGAAATCCGGTCCAGCGACTGCGCCAGATAGGTTTGCGTTTCGGGGCTCATGTCATAGCGCACGCCGCCGATGCAATTCGCGCCCAGATCCATGCGGTTGCCAAAGATGGTTTCCTTGACGTCCTGCATAATCTCGCGCGTTTCCATGATCTGCATGAACAGACTGTCGAAACCGGTCAGATGCGCGATGATGCCGATATTGAACATGTGCGAGGCGATGCGTTTGATCTCGTCCGCCGCCACCCGGAGATAATCGACCCGTTCGGGCACGGTGATGCCGGCGATCGTTTCCAGCGCCATGATGTAGGTGAAGGGATGGCTGTTCGAGCACAGCGAACAGATGCGTTCAGTGACGACGATGTTCTGATGCAGCGAGCGCTTCGAGACCAGATATTCGATGCCGCGATGAACATGGCCGGCGACGATTTCCAGGCTTTGGACGGTTTCACCCTCCACCTCCACCCTGAAAAACATCGGCTCTTCCATGGCGACATGAAGCGGACCGACCGGAATCTTGTAGCCGCTCATGATTCCGACCTTTCCTTGCTGCGCGCCATTACTTTATCCCACATCCCCTTGGTGGTAGCGGCATTAGCCATGCTCGAATAGGGGATATAGCGATCCAGAACCGCCTCGCCCAAGCTTTCGTCGATGAACAGCCGTTCGGGGTTGGGGTGGCCTGCGATTTTCACGCCATAGAGTTCGGCCATCTCGCGCTCGGGCCAATCGGCGTTGCCGAACAGCGGCGTCAGTGAGTCCACGGCTTCGTCACGGGGCACAAGCACCGTCACCGTCAGCACGTCTCCCTCAAGATCGAAATGATAGGCGATCTTGATATCGCCCCCTTCCACCGCCTTATCCGCGCCCCAGGCGGTGATGGTGATCAGACGAGCGCCGCAATCGCCCAGATAGGCGGCAACCTTGGTCAGATCGCCCTTGTCCTCCAGAACGCACCAACCCGTCGCCACGCCTTTGGCGTCGGTCCCGCAGGTGAAGGTGAACCGCCCACAGCCCACCAGGGCCAGCAGGGCCGCGCCCAATGTTCGTTCCAGGCTTCCGCTCATGATCGTCTCCCTCGCCTCACGCCGCCGCATCCCTGGTGGCGAGCCTGGATTTGCGGCAGGACGGGCATAACGTCCGCAACGCCGCGATTTCGGCCTTATCCTCGATTTCGGGATAAAGCTTATGGGCCAGAGCCTCGGACACCGGCATCTTCTGGCGGCCGCATCCTCCGCATTTCTGGGCGAAAACCTGGCCTTCCTCAACCATATCGTAGGTCGCATCCGTCGTATGCGACAGATGCCAGTCGGGAATTGGCTTCAACGCCTTCGAGTCGCAGTAATGGGCGCAGAGGCCGCAGAAAACGCAGCTATTGTGCCACAAGGTAAAGCTCTGCCCGCCATCGACCTTGCCGAACTGAATGGCGCCCGCCGGGCAGACGCGCGCACACATCCGGCACAAGGCGCAATCTTCGGCCGAAAAACTCATGCGGCCGCGCATGGTCGCAGGCGTTCTGGGTTCGGAAAAGGGAAAGGATTCGGTCGCAGGACCCTCGATCAGGTTTTTCAGCAGCACCGGCAGATACCACATGGTTTCCTCCTTAGATCCTGTCCGCCCAGATGGCGATGGCCTTCTGCAACCCCTCGATGATGGCTTGCGGCCTGGGGGGGCATCCGGGGATGTTCACATCGATGGGGATATAGTTCTCGAACGGTCCGGCGACGGCGTAGCTTTCGCGAAACACGCCGCCCGAAATCGGGCAGACGCCGATCGCCACCGTCACCTTGGGATCGGGCACTTCCTCGTAAAGCGCCAGCACCTTGTCCTTGACCCTGGCCGTCAGCACGCCGGTGATCAGCAGGATGTCGGCATGTTTCGGACTGCCGCAATATTGGCAACCCAACCGTTCGATGTCATAGCGCGGCAGAAAAGCGGTCGTCGCCAATTCGACGTCGCAGCCATTGCAGGAGCCGGCATTGATCCGGTAGAGCCAGGGCGAACGGGCGGCGATGCGCGACAGAAAAGACCGTGAAATCAGGCTCATGACGATCATATCCCCGACAGAACGATGACAAGGCTCGCCGTGCCCAAGGCCAAAGGCAATTTTAGGAAAAAGCGGAAAGCCTGATCGATACGCATACGTCCCGTCGAGACGCGCACGACGGTGACGCTCAGAATGGCGAGGACAGCGCATTTGACGGCAAAGACGCCCAGCCCCAGGATTCCGTCCGGTCCGTTGGGAAAGAAGAAGGTAATGCCCAATCCCAGCACCACGACCAGCTTCAGGGCCGACATCATTTTGAACACGCCCAGCAGCGGACCGGAATAATCAAGCAGCGGACCTTCCAATATCTCGGTTTCGGCCTCGGGGCTGTCGAACGGCATCGCTCCCAGCGTCGCCGGCAGAAAGAACAGGAAGCAGAGCAGCGCCGGCCACATCCTAGGATCGGCGATGAAAGGACCATGAACCTGCTGATAGGCGACGATATCCGACAGCGACAGAGCGATGGATCCGCCCTGGGCCATGCCGACCGCGATCGCCACGCTTAAGAGAACGAGCAGAATCGGCAGTTCGTAAGCGATCATCATCGTCATTTCGCGTGAAAAACCGATCGCTCCGAAGGGCGAGCCCGAGGCCGCGCCCGCCAGCATCAACACCACCGCCGGCACCGCCAGCAGATAGAACAGCACCAGAAGATCGCCCAACCCGGCGGACGGGCGATAAACGCCCGCGATCGGGATCATCGCCGCCGCCAGGGCCATGGCCGCCGGTCCGGCCAGGGGAACCCACCGGAACAGCCCGGCATGGCCTTCCACCGGGATCAGGCTGTCCTTACCGGCCAGCTTGATCAGATCAAAAAAAGGCTGGAGCAGAGGTGGGCCCACGCGGCGCTGGAGCCTGGCCGCGACTTTACGGTCCAACCCCTTGATCAAAAGCCCCAGCCCAAGTGCGAACAACCCACCTGGGAAAATCAGAACCGACAGGGGAAGCGACAAGAATTCAACCATGGGGAGCACCCTCCTGTCCGGTGGGAGACGAGGGCAGAACCGAGCGGATGAAAGCGCCCGGCGCGTCATAGAGCCGCCCCGTCTTGACCTGCGCCTGACGAAGATCGTAGCCGTCATTGCCGCACAGATGGGTCCGGCGGGATTTGCGGCGGCTGTCGCGTAGCCGGGTGTACAGCCAGACCGGAACGGCGAAGAGCGCCATCAGCAGCGTCAGCGTCAGGTTGGACCAGCCACCCGGTCCCGGCAGCGGACCGGCCAAGCTGGCGGCGACCGTCTCCAAGCCCAGCGTCTGCTGGATTTCCGCAACCGGCGTCAGCACCAATCCGGGGAACAGCCCGACCAGAACGCCGCCTGCCGTCAGCAGCCCCATCGGAACCAGCATCGAGGCCGGCGCTTCACGGATATCGGCCAAACCGGGCCCCGGCTGTCCCATGAACGTGGCGTAAGCCAGCTTCAGGATCGCCGCCAGGGTGAACAGGCTGCCCATCATCGCCGCTAACCCGAGCAAATAATGCCCAGATTGCAGGCAGGCTTGGAAAATCAGCCATTTCGAAACGAACCCGTTCAGCGGCGGAAGACCTGCGATGGACAATCCCGCGAACAGCATCATACCCATCGTCCAGGGCATCCGCCGTCCCAACCCACCCAACTGATCCAGCTCCGAGACATGGATCTGGGCCAGGATGCCCCCCACCGCCAAATAGAGGATGTCTTTCAGGAGCATGTGGTTGACGAGATGCATCAGCCCGCCGGCCACGCCCAGCGCCGATCCCAGCGACAGGCCCAGCATGATGTAACCCAGTTGGCAGACGGTGGCGTAGGTCAGCAGCCGCTTGATGCCGGTCTCGACCAACGCCTTGGCTCCGGCATAAAGGATGGTGAGCGCGGCCAGCACCGCCAGGACATACATCGGCGTAGCGATCCCACCCAGCCCGCCCAGGCGATCCAGCAGCAGAGCGCCGCCCATCAAAACGGAAATCTTCAGCACGCCATAGGGGGCGCACTTCAACAGGACCGAGGACAAGAACCCCGCCACCGGCGTCGGCATCGCCGCCGGATGCATCTGGTAATCGACGCGCAAGGGCGGCAGCGCCATTTTCATCACGAACCCGGCCAGCATCAGCACCAATCCCGAGGCGAGCAGAGGCATCGGCATATCAGGCGCGGCGCGGGCCAGATCGGCGAAGGAGAAACCGCCGGAACCAGCCCCCAACACCGCTACCCCAAGGAACAGAACCGAAGCGCCACTGATGCTGAACAGGAAGTATTTTCCCCCTTCCCGGCGGGCTTCAGCGGTTTCCTCATGCAGAGCGAGGAAATAGAGCGCCCAGCCGCCGATGATTTCCCAGAACAGCAGGAAACCGACCAGATTGTCCGCCGCGGTCAGACCCAGCACGCCGCCGATCGCGGTCAAAAACATCAGGTAATAACGGCCATGCGCATGGCCTCGGCGCATATAGCCGACCGAATAGAGCAGATTGAGCGCGCCCATGCCGGCGGCGAGCAGCGCGAACCAGAAGGAAAGTCCGTCCCCGCGCCCGCCTTCGCCCAGAACGGCGGCGAAAGCTCCCAGCATGAAGGCGAAGGCGACCCAGCCGGCCAGTTCGCCATGGCGGCGCCCGATCAGGAACGACGCCAATCCGCCGACCAGGGCAAGCTGCACAGAAGGCGGCCAGGAAACGGCGAGAGCGGGAATTGCCGCCGGCAGACCGGCGGCCGCGCCGGCCCAATCGGTGATGGGGCGCACCAGATCGACGATCGGATTGGAGAACAGGCCCAATCCGAGCACCAACACCGCCAGCCCCTCCATCGCCAGCAGTATCGGCAGCGGCGCTTCCGCAACCGCCGGGCCTTTATAGGGTTCAAAGAACAGGATGCGCAGGATGCGTCCATAAGAGAGCACCGCGATCAAACTGCCCATCAGAAGCAGCGCCGCTATCGGCCACTGCCCCGCCGCGACGCAGGCATGGATCAGCATGAATTTGCTGAAGAAGCCGGCAAAAGGCGGCAAACCCATGATCGACAACGCGCCAATGGCCAGGCACAAGCCCGTCACCGGCATCCTTTTGCCGATACCCTTCCATGCGTCGATCCGGTGACGCCCCAAGCGGAAAAACGCCGCTCCGATCCCTAAAAACATCAGCCCCTGCGCCATGGCGAGGGTCAGAAACTGCATTCCCCCACCAATGATGGCCGTGGGAGTGGCGATGCCCAGGACAGCGACGATTTCGCCCATGCCGGCCAGAATTCCGTAGGCCAGCATGCGCGATAGGGCACCCGAACGCAGGGCCAGCATCTGGCCCGCCAGGAAAAACGCCAACCCCGATAGCGAAAGCGCTGTGCCGAGACCGGAATATTCCCCGATCAAAGGGACCGCCCATAAGGTTCCGCCCCCGACCAGGAGAAAGGCGAATTCAGCGGTGATCGGAAATGCAAAAAAAGATATTACCTTCCGCATATATAGCGCAAAAAGGGCGGCTCCCACCGACAGCAGAATCGCCCCAAACCAAGCGACCAGGATCGACACTGACATTCCCATTTCCACCAAATCACCGAACAAGCGCCTTCTTATATCTCCATGGATGGATATTTTTCCAGCATTAAATAGCAATCATGCCAAAAAAATTACGTGAATAAGGCCAGCATTTTGTAAGACAATAGGCGCTTGTTAAGTAAAAACTATCGATTAACTTCCATATTGTTCTTATTTTTTTGCACGTGCTAATCAATTTACTCTATAAAAAATTATTTTTTACTTTTTATGTGCTGCTATAAATTCATATTTATCGAATAATAAAATTTTCACCCGGGCAGGACCCCACAGTCATAGATAACAGGCCAAAAGGCATAGTTTGTAAGATAATTACTCGTATCCCCCTCTACTTTCCAGCGGCTGTAATGATTAATTTCATTTCGTGGACCGTTTGTTATCATTATGGAAGGCTGGTTGCGTGTTCGAGGCTCCCGTCCCTCCTCCGCTCCGGAATCCCTTACTAAAGGATAGTCATAAGATAAAGGTAATATGACCTTGGATAGATCAGCCGGAGTCAGTAAAGATGAACATGCGTAGCGCCGCCGCCGGTTTCGTGCTGCTGGCCGGAATCCTGCTGGCGGGAATCGCCACGGCCGCCGGGGGACGGACCGAGAGCGATGTCCGGGAAATCACGCTGAAAGCCGCTGCATTTCTGGAAGAAAAAGGCATCGACGCGGCGAGAAAGGCCTTTTACG
>JAYFRE010000080.1:0-9999 GCA_034926235.1 Rhodospirillaceae bacterium | reverse complement strand
AGCCCCTCCGGCGTGACGGTTCATCCCCGCGCGTGCGGGGAACACTCCAGATAAGCGGCGGCGACTCTCGTTGGTATCGGTTCATCCCCGCGCGTGCGGGGAACACCGTGGCTGGGTGGCGATAATGAATTGATTCTGCGGTTCATCCCCGCGCGTGCGGGGAACACCGCACTTTCAGGTCCCATTCGGCCTCGCCCTGCGGTTCATCCCCGCGCGTACGGGGAACACGATAGGAGCGGGGTGACGGCCTACGAGATCAGCGGTTCATCCCCGCGCGTGCGGGGAACACGGCGTTCCCCCTCCCGGCGGCACCACATTCGCCGGTTCATCCCCGCGCGTGCGGGGAACACCGATTGCAGGGATTCCCCGACGACTATTCCCGCGGTTCATCCCCGCGCGTGCGGGGAACACTCTGTTTTGTCTGGTCATGGATTTTCAAAATCCGGTTCATCCCCGCGCGTGCGGGGAACACATGGCGTGGCGCTGGGTTGGAACCCGCATTGCCGGTTCATCCCCGCGCGTGCGGGGAACACCTAATTCCGCCCCAATGCGTGGCGGAATCCGGCGGTTCATCCCCGCGCGTGCGGGGAACACTGCGTCCATGAATCGCAACTATGGTCAGACAACGGTTCATCCCCGCGCGTGCGGGGAACACTCTGGCTGGAAGCCATTGATCCATAAGTCTATTCACGATGTCAAAGACTCTACCGGCAAAAACGGGGGTTAAATCTTGTCCGCGGGAAAGAAGGAAACCAGTTTCAGCCCGTCCAGATCGACCGGCATGCGCCGGTTGGTGCCAATGGTGGCAAAGTCGAATCCCTGGTCGGTCGGCGCTTGCCAGATCATCACCGCATCGCCTGCCTCGATAAAGGATGCGACCTGTTCCCAGATCCGTTCCCGGGTCCGGGCGGAATAATCGCCGACATAGACTCCGGCCCTTACCTCCAGCAGCCAGGCGGCCAAGCGTCCGCGCAGCCGGGGCGGGGCGTTGGCGACCACGATCACCATCATCCCCGGTGTCCCACATCGCCCGAGGGGGCGTCGTCCTCGAAAGCGGGGCCTTGCGCTTCCGGCGGCGGCTCTGGCCGCTTCATCTCGCCCGCCTCCAGCACCTCGTCGATCCGGGGAATGATCCGGGCCAGCAACCCGGTGCGGCGGAAAGCGTCGCGGCAGGCCAGCCGCACCGCCCGTTCGGGGGCCATGTCCAGCTTTCCCTTCGCCGCCAGCCCGGCAATGCGGAAGGCTTCGGGCACCACGGTATCGACCTTCCACAGATCGGCGATGTCATAGACAAAGGAAAGCGGTTTGCCCGTATGCAGAAAACCGATGGCGGGCGCGTATCCTGCCGCCAGAACGGCGGCCTCGGACAAGCCATGCAGGCAGGCGGTGGCGGCGGAAAGGCAGCGATTGGGCACGTCACCCGAATCCCAATCGGCCACGTCATAACGGCGGCGGTTCCAGCGCACACCATGGGCTTGAGCCAGCAATTCATAGGATTTGCGCACCCGCGCACCTTCGATGCCGCGCAACTGATCGACCGAACGCCGCTCGGGCGGTGTATCGCCGAAACGCAGCTGATACATCTTGCGCACCACCCGCAGCCGCGCGGCAGGGTCAAGCGCGATCGCCGCCTGCCAAAGCAGACGATCAGCCCGCGCCCCGCCCGGCTGTCCGGCGGAATAAAGCCGCACCCCGGCTTCGCCCACCCAGGTAATCAGCGTGCCGACCCGGGCGGCCAGGGCGACGGCGGCGTGGGAAATGCGCGCCCCCGGCTCCAGCATGATTCCGGCCAGGCCGCCAACCGGAATATGGGTGCGGGTGCCATCGGCGTTGACGGCGACGAAAGCGCCGTCCTGAACATCGAGCTGGGCATGTTCGATAAAGACCAGCGAGGCGCGGTCCTTGAGCGGAATGGGTTTCGGCGGCGGCAAACCCGGCATTGCCATGACCGCCGCGCCGCCCTATGCGCGCCGGATCAGCATCAGACCGCAGCCGAACGCCTTGGCGCGGCCGAACCCGCGTCCGATCCCCGCCAGCAGCAAGGCCGGATCGGTGACGCAAAGAAGCCCGGTCATATCCATAACGCCGAATCGGGGCCGTCCCAGCCGCGATCCGCCCAGCCCCGGAAACGATACGACCGAATAATCGGTGACATCCGCCGCCTCGACCGCAAAGCCGGTTTTTGCCCCCTGCCCGTCCAGCCAGGCCCGTCCGGTTTCCTGCGCAATATCCATCCGCGCGTCGCGCCGCGCATCGCTTTCATGACCCGAAGGCAGATGATGCAAGGCATCCATCACGACATCGACGCGCATCCCCCGCCTTTTCGGTTCAGCCGAGTTTTTGCGCGCCCGGGTGGCGTTGACGCGCAGCAGGAAATGCAGCCGGTCGCCGGTTGCCAGATCGGGGGCGAATTCCTTGGTCTGGGGCGGATCGAACAGTCCCGCGCCATCGGCAGCGGGCATACGATCCGACAGGACCAGAAAGCGCCCCTTCCCCTCTGACCGCCACAGAAAGTCGCGCCGCCGATCGGGATGATCCGCGAACAGGCTCCAGATCAAACGGTGATGGGCGTCCATGGCGCGCGCCTGCGCCGGATCGGACAGATGGTCCCGTTCCGGCCCCGACGCAGGATCGATCAGGGCTCGGATGGCGTTCGCCGTCGGATTGCGCGCGATGGACAGACGCGACAAATAAAGGGTCATGCCGCCTCCCCCCCTTGTTTCGGAACATGCAGATAGACGCGGCGGCTGGTGAAATGCCAAGCGCTTCGGTCCAGCGCCACGTCGTTGCGGCTATCCTCGGCATCGTTGGGGGCGATCCTCTCGTCCGACGCCACCAGCCGGAAATCCCGGTCGTTCAGGAACGGCGGCAAAAAGGCCTGTTTCAGCGCGGACAAAGGATCGTCGGCCTGAACCCGGAGCGGCGCGGGCGGGGCCGAAAGCGGACAGGATTTTCGCCCCAGATACAGGGTGAAAACCGGCTCGGCCAGCGCTTCGGCCAGACCGTCGAGCGGTCCACCCCACAAAGCCGCCGCATAGGCGACGCCGACGCGGTAATCGCGCAAGGTGATGGTGGTGTTAAGGTTCAGCCCCGCCGCCCGCAACGCGGCGGGGCGGCTGTCGGGATGCTTCGCCGCCGCCGTGGGCACGGTTTGAACCGTGTGGAAATCGCGCATGGGCCGGCCGTCATCGATGACACCGACCGCCAGCCGCAGCGACTCGAGCCGGGCGAACCCCGCCTGATCACCCCGCCGCAAGCCCAGCGCCGCGCCCAGCAGCCCCAGAATCGCCGACCGCCCGGGCCAGCACAGCGTGCCGCGCCGCTCATGCCCGGCCAGATCTCCCATCGCGCCCAGCCCCGCGCACAGGGTGAAGACAAGATGATCAGTCATCCCGCGCCGTTTCCACCAGATCCACCGCCGTCGCCGCAAAGGCGATGATTTCCTCCAGCGATCCTTCTTTCTTGGGGACGTTCATCACCTTGTTCGCTGTTTCGGTCAGGCCATAGACGGTGTCGATCTTCCCAGCCATATCTTCCAGGGCGATGATGGATTTTTCCAGCATATCCCCGCCTTCGTCCTCATCTCTGACCGCCCGCAAAAACGCCCCGGTCAGATCGCGCGGCGTCTTGCCGCCGATCTCGGCGCGGACATAACCGGCCAGGGGATGATCAGCATAGCTGTTCTGCTTGCCCTTCGGCGTCGTGGTGGCCAGGGCGCGGGCCAGCGCCTTGACCCCTTCCTTCGCCAATGCCTTATCGCCGCCAAGATTGGCCACCAGCAGATCGCAATCGACGCAGACATAAAGATAATAGACGCCCGAACCAAAGGCATGGTCACCCAGATGCGCGCCGCCCGCATCGTCCTCGCGCGTTTTCAGATCATCAACGGCGGTGAAGAAATCCGCCTCGGCCAGGGCGCGATGCGTGGTGATGGCGTGCCCCACCTGCACCGCCGCCTCGCGGTTGAAACCGGAATTATCGGCCAGCATGCGCCCGAACATGGCGATATCCACCGCCCCGTCGGCGCTGCGCAGCACCCTATTGGTCAATTCCTTGTCGGTGGGCAGGGTTTCGCCGGCGGCGGCCTTGTCCGCCAGTTCCAACGCCAGCGCGCGTTCCTCGGGCGAGATGAAAGCCAGGGTCGCGTGCTGCAGCTTGGCGGGGTCCTTCTTGTCCTGGGGCTCGAACTTCTTGCCGAACACCTTCGCCACATTCTCGGCGATCTCGCGCGCCTTGTCGCTGTCCAGCCCCCGCTGTTCCAGACGCTCGCGGACGATGTTGCCGATCAGCTTGGTGCGCAGCCCCAGATGTCCCGCCAGCCCGGCCTGGAACGGTTCGGACATGCGCACCGCCCGCTTGATCGACTGGCTCGACAAGCGCAGGCGCGGCGCATTGCCGAAATGAGCCTCCTTCGGCCGTCCGGTATCGTCGCGGTTGGGATTCGACGGCGGATAGACGGTCAGAAGATGCAGTTGCAGAAAGCTGGTCATTCGGTTTCCTCCATTTCGGGGGCGGCGGCCGGCGTCTCGGGCGAAGCCTTGCCGAAATAATCGAAGCACCATCGGGCGCGGGTCTGTTCGTTCCAATTCAGGAAATCGACCGCCAGGGCGGCGACGTTGCAGGCATAGTCAATCATCGGCAAAGCCCGGCGCAAATCCTCGCCCAACTCCGGCAAGGCGTCGGTGCGGATCAGATGCTGGAAGCGCAACTGCGACAGCGCCGGCCGATCACCCATACCGAAAATCTGTGCGATCCGATGGGGGGCATTCTTTTTGACCGAGGCCAGCAGATGCGCCAGCGCCGCCAGGGCGACCGGATCGGGGCGCTTTTTCCACGCCGCCGCCAGATCGTCATGCAGGGCGATGAATTGCGGTTCGGACACGATTTCAAGCAAGCCATGCGCACGCCGCAGCCGGGCGCGGAAGCCGCGCACCGCGCCGGTTTCCAGCCCATCTCCGGGCCGCAAGGATTGCCGCCACCAGCCCGAAACGATCTTCCCCGTTTCCGGTCCTGTTTCCGTTTCCGTCCGCTTTCCGGTCATGGCGTCCCCTGTTTCTTGCCCGGCGCTGTCAGGTGAAGCTTGGTATAGACATCGGGTCCCGGCTTGGCCCGCCCGAAAAGCACCGCCCGCAGATAGCCCCGCGCCGCAACGATCGCCTCGATTTCCTTGATGCTTTTGCCATCGAGACCCGGCAGCGCCTCGTCATTGAAAATCGCTTCCGCTTCCCGTCTTACCGCCTGCACCCAGCGCTTGGCGGTTTCGATGGCATCCTCGCCCCGCAGCAGCGCGGCAAGCGCCTGGTCGAAAGCGGACTGGGTGCGGATGAAGAAGGTTTCGCGTAAAAGCTCCAACCTCTTCCCGTCGCCGGTCACCGTCTTCAAGGCCCCCCGCAACACGCTGCCGAAGGTCTCGGCGCTTTCGATCATCGCCACCACCGGTTTCTGAATTTCGGGGAGGAGCGGCAGAAGCGGCTGACGCGACCACGTGAAATCGCGCGGTTTCATATTGTCCATCGCATAACCGGCGACGATCACGCTGGTCCCGCGCCGATCCTTGGGTAGGAGGCGACCCTCGTAGCTTTTGATGGTTTCCGCACGCCGGGCGAGGGTAGCGTTTTCCACCGCTGCGCTCACGATCACGCCCAACCAGTTGCGATAGCCGAAAGCCCCGGCGCGGGGATGCACCGGCAGCCAGTCGCTGTCGGTTTTCAGCCGGTAATAGGGTGTCAGCGGGTGGTTATGCCCGGCGTAATTGATGCCATAGGGCCGCTGGATAACCCCTGTCACCCGGTCCCCGGCGGCCACCAGCCGCAGACGGCGCGGCATGCCGAAGAAAGCCTCGGCCGGATGGATCTGAACGGGCCAGACTTCCGAGCCCTTGGCTTCGGAAGTGCGGGTGGGCTTCATCCAGGGCAGAATATCGATCCCGGCCGGTGCGCCATTGGGCACATTGGCCCAAACCAGATCCCACAGCCGCCCCGTCCCGGGATCGACCAGCGTCACCATCGGCCCGCCGCCCCGCATCGAGGTGCGGTTGCCCGCCCCGCCCGACGGCGCATGCGCCTGCAGGGTGTAAAGCGCCATCGCCGCCAGGGGCAAATCCAGATCGGGGTAGCGGTTGCGCCGTACCAGCAGATCGGCATTGTTGCGGGCGGTCTGTCCCCCGGCGGAATCGATGAACAGCATGTCGGGCGGATTGCCGTCGCCGTCGAGTGGGGCGAAATCCTGCAAGAAACGCGGCCCGTCGCCGATCAGATCGAACGCCGGAGCCAATGCGGCGAACCGTTCGCGCAGCCGTTCCGGCGCGGGCGCACGCCGTGCCCGCCATTCTTCGTTATCGGCGGGCGGATCGGCCAGGAACACCAGACCGACCAGCAGTTCCAGGCAAGCGATGTTCAGATCGGCGCGCGGCCAGTCGGGGAACGCGATATCGGGACGGGTGATTTCGTCGGGGCGAATCTGTTCCGTGCCGCCATCGGTCCGACGCACCGGAATCCAACGATCCAAGACAAGATTCAGCGGCATCCCACCCCCAAGGATATCGGCGCCAAAATGAATAGGACCCGCGTCTTACGCTTGAACCCACCCACCCCCTGAACGGAGGATTAGAATAACGGTTTGAGAACAAAACCGGAAGTAAAACCAGACAAAGATTCACAACCTTGTTCTTGTCATCCAGTTCTTCCGGCCCCGACCCCGCCGGACCAAGGCACCTATTCATCCCCCCATAGGGCTTTATTTACACCCCGATAAACACATCGAGCAGATCACTCGGCATACCCACTCGCCCCCCCTGCAGGAAGGTGCCACACACAATCCATAATCAGAACAGCAAGGGCCGCGTCCCGGGGTGCGACCCTTATTGTTCATGCGCCGCCCCATGCGCCCCGATAAACGGGGTCACATGAAACGGCTAAGTGATGATCTTCTCTGACTCATCGGTTTTTCTCCTATAACCCCGGCATTCTGCCGGGGGGCGAGCTTATATTTCAGCTATGAGGCCGAACGCACCGCGCGTTCTGCACCTCACAACCCCAGGGTAATGAAGGTCCGACGCCTCGTCAAGCGATAGTTATGATATCAAACTTTACCTATACGCTTCGGTTAGCAAAGAACATTCCTCATATGCGTTCATCCCCGCGTATGCGGGGAACATGTATGATACCCAACATTAACGATACGTGGTTCATCCCCGCACAGGCAGGGATAATAAAAACTTAGCGTCATCAATGAGATAATGCAAGCTCTTCGAGTCCTCCCTTCCCCAAGGGACCGACACCGGCACGCCTCTGAACAGGGCAACACCGCGTCACGCGGATCAGGCCTTCGGCCCTTGGCCACCCTGTCGAAAAATTTCGCAGAACGCAGTTCGGCAGAGAAAACAGCACATGCGATCCGCAATCAGAACGAATAAGGGCCGCACCCGTAGGCGCGGCCCTGAAAACTTTTCCCGGCGGTATCCCTTAGCGGGCGATGGCGGCTACCGGCCAACCCGCGGTCATGGCGATGCGGACGGCTTGGGCGCGGTTGACCGCGCCGATCTTGCGATAGACGTTGCGCAAATGAATCTTGATGGTGATTTCCTGCAAATCCAGCCGCCGGGCGATTTCCTTGTTGGTCTGCCCCTCGATCAGATAGCCCAGAATTTCGCGTTCGCGGGCCGACAGAGTGGACAAGGGCGATGTCGGCGCCTTGCGTTCGACCGTGCCGTCATCGATCAGGATCGAGCTGGGCAGATAGGTTTCGCCGGCAATGACCAGACGCAGCGCGTTGATCAGCGAGGCGCTATTGATCGTTTTCGGAATATAGCCGTTCGCACCGGCGCGAACGGCAGCCAGCACCTCGTCCCGCTCAACATGACCGGACAGGATGACCAGCGGTACTTTAGGTTTCAGATGGCGGATCGCCTCGACTCCGTTCAGACCGTTCATGCCGGGCATTTTCAGGTCCAAAAGAACGAGTCCGAGATCCTCGGCCTTCCGGGCGGCGGCAAAAGCTTCGTCGAAGGTCGCGGCGTCGAGAATATCGGCGTCGGCGTCAAGCTCCTTCAGGAACGGCTTCAGCCCATCGCGCACCAGATTATGGTCGTCAGCCACCAGGATCTGCATCCCTTGTCTCCAAAATCATTTTCGTTAATGAGAATACCCCCCCAAACGAGAAAACCGCCTATGCCAGGATGCGCGCTGACAGCAAATCGTTCAATCGGATTGGAGCGGATTACGAAGAAATCTGCAGCATTTCTTCGATCGTTTCGGCCATCATAGCCAGACTGACCGGTTTTTTTATCACTTTCAACCGATCGTTGGCCGGTTCCTTGGCCAGAATCTCCGTTCGTCCGATATGACCGGTGACGACCACGATCGGCAAATCGGGGGCAACGTCGCGCAATTGGCGGATCAGCGCCTCACCGTCGCCGTCGGCCATGCGGATGTCGGTTACCACCAAATCCGCCGGATCCCGCGAAAACAATTTCAAGGCCGCGTTGCCGCTATGGGCGCGGGTGGTGCGATAGCCCAATTCGGTGAAATAGGCGCTCATATTCTCGATCGCCTGCGGTTCGTCATCGACCAGCAGCAGATGGCGCGCCAGGGAATTTTCCTTGGGCTCCTTGCCGGCGGCGGCATCCTCGTCGGCGGGCACAGGACAGTCCCGCAACGGCAGGATGATGGAAAAGGACGCCCCCGCCCCCAACGGCGTCGGGTCGGCGGACAGGCGTCCCCCCATCGACGCGATGATGCCGAAACTGACCGACAATCCCAGACCGGTGCCGCGCCCCACCTCCTTGGTGGTGAAGAAGGGATCAAAGATACGGTCCAAATCTTCTTCGGCGATGCCCGAACCATTGTCGGTGATGGTCAGTTTTAGTTTGGAATGATGCTCGACCGTCGCCGTCAGCGTCACCAGACCAGGACGGGTTTCGCCGGTACGGGCGCGGACTTCCTTGATCGCGTCGGCGGCGTTGGACAGCAGATTGACGACTACCTGTTCAAGCTGCACCGGCCTGCCCATCACCGGATAAACCGCGCCGACCGGCAGCATGGCCTGGATGCGGATATCGTCGGACGACAATTGCGGCGTCATCAGCTCGATGGCCAATTGCAGCGTGGCCCGGGCGTCGAACAGTTCGACCGCGCCGCTGTCTTTGCGGCTGAAGATGCGGATATGGTCGATGATCTCGGCCATGCGCCCGGCCTGGGCCGCGATCATGGCGAACTGCTTGACCTGATAGTCCTGGCTGGCCTTTTCCCGTCCGATCAGCATCAAGGCCCCCTCGGCGGCCATGCGCATGATGTTCAGGGGCTGGCTCAGTTCATGCGCCATGCTGGCCGCCATCTCGCCCAGCGTCGCCAGCTTCGCCGTCTGCACCAGTTGGGCGTGGACCTGCTTACGCTCGGTGATGTCGCGAACGATCATCTGGCGGGCATGGACCCCATGGAAAACGATGGGGGAAAAAGTCACCTCGGCGACGAAACCGGAACCGTCGAGACGGGCCAGATGCGCTTCGACCATGGTCGTGGCCCCATCAGCGCCTTCGATGCGGGAAAAATCCTCGGACAGGGTGGCGTCCTTGTGGATCAGATCGCCGATACGCCGCCCCATCAGCGACAATCCCGGCCCGGCGCGGAACAAATCGTCGGCGGAATGGTTGGAAAAGATGATCACGCCTTGGGTATGAACCAGAATGGCGTCCGGTGCGGTTTCGACCAGCACGCGGTAGCGCGCCTCTGATTCCTTTAATTCGCGTTCGGCGCGGCCGCGTTCAAACTGCACACGCTGCATGCCGATGCCGTAGGAAACATTGCGCGCCAGATTGCCCATCAGCCGCACGTCTTCTTCGTCGAAATCATCGCGGTTAACGGAATAAAGCGTCAGCATGCCGACGGTCCGTCCTTCCGTCATCAGCGGCAACGACAGAATCGCACCAAGAGGGAACTGGATGCCCGGTATCAGGACCGACACGCGCCGCGTCTCCTCGCCCCGCATCAGTTGCGGCAGGCC
>JAYFRE010000171.1:0-13418 GCA_034926235.1 Rhodospirillaceae bacterium | reverse complement strand
AAGTCCTGGAATAGCAGCGGACGCCAGAACCAGCCTGTCGATATCCGCCCGCACGGCGGCGGCGGTCAGGCGATAGCGTAAACGAACCCGTCCCGGCAGGCGATGAACGATGCCGAGCGCCGCGAACCAGGAAGGGTTGGTCATATAAGGCCGCTTTCCTCGGCCGCGATTTCCGCCTGGATGTCGGCGACCTGTTCCTTCATTTCGGCGATGCCGCCAACCAGTCCGGAATAGAGTTTGACGCCGGATTTCATGATTCTGCCGCGCAATTCCTCGTCGCTTAGGACATAGGCCGCCGCCGCGCCCAGCACCGCGCCCAGCAGGAATTGCTCGCTCCGTTTCGAGGGTAGCAGACCTTCCAGGCCGCCGAGCAGGCCACGCCGGGCCTGGGCGTTGTCGACCAGATAGACGGCGTTGCGCTTACGGTTCTTCTTATCTTTCTTCTTTTTGGCCAAGGCTGTTCTCCTTATCGCAATCGATGTCTGAATTTGGGCCCAAGCTCCGCTGGGTCAGCACGAGACCGGCCGCGCCGAGAGCAGCGGCGGTCAGGGCCGAGCCGTAATCGTTACGGCGTAAGGCGCACGCAGCGACGGTGCCGGCGGACAGGGCGATGCCGCCTTCCAGGGCCAGTTTGAAAACGCGCCGCGCCGGCGGCCGGTTCTTGCCGGCCAGCCCGGTCAAAAGCGCCGTGGTGATCGCGCCGCGCAGAAAAGCGGTAAGGCCATCGTCACGGTTTGAACGGCGGCGTTTTTTCGTGCGGGCCACGATTTAGTCCTGGCCGCCTGCCGGTGGTTCCGTCGGCGCGGGTGTTTTGCGGGCCGCCGGCTTGCGGGGCGTTTTCGCCCGTTTGCGCCGGGACGGGGGAACGGATGCGACCGGGGCTACGGTCTCGGGGACGGTCAGCTTGGCCTTCAGCGCCGCCGAGGATTTCTCGATGGCGTCAAGGCCCGAAACGGTCGCCTTGCGCAATCCGGTTTCGGCCTGCTCCAGACCGCTCCGCGCTGCCTTCAGTCCGGCCCCGGTGGCGTCGCGCAGGGTTTCCGGCGCCTTGGCGTTCTTAAGGGCGCGCAGTCCGATGATTCCAACCACGAGGCCCGAGGCGAAGGTAAGCAAAGGGTGCATGGCGTAATCCTCTTTCATAAAATGGGGCTGCGAACGGGCTCCGATTCTTCAGCGGGTCGCGTTCGACGCGCCATCGATCAGATTGACCCAGAAAGACGGCGGCAGAATCGTTGAATCGTAGTCGATGACACAGGATCTGGCCAGCGGGTTCAAGGAGACCGACCGGATGGCGGGATGCTCCGTCAGCGCCTGTTCGAACCGCGCCGCTTCGGCCAGCGTCTCGGCCGCCGCCGCGCCGGGCTTCAGCTTTACGCGGATGCGGCCCGGAACATGATGGGCGATGGTCAGCATCCCGGACAGGTGGGCGAGGATCGGTGCTAAATCGGGCGGTATGACGGTCATGGACTCTAGCTTAGCAATGTGCGGCGATAGGCCGCGAGATGCAGCAGCAGAAAGCCGAGATACAAGGCTCCCGCTCCGGCATGAAGCCGCCGGCTGCTCCCCAGCGCCAGGAGCGAGACCGCCAGGCTGGCCAGCATGCCCGCCTTGACCGGGACGTTGATTTCTTTCCATGCCGCTGCGTTGGTTTTCTTGCGCCGGCGCGTCCGGTGCGCACCGGGTGCGGCGTCCAGACGTTCGGCCAGACGGGCCTCTATCGCCGCAGGCGGCAGAATGGCGGGATCGTAATGGATCAAAACGGATCCGGCGGCCAGATTGCCGTCAACCGAAACGATACCCTCCCAGCCGGCGATGTCCGCGCGCAAGGTCCGGTTCCGTTCCGGCGCGCGCAAGGCGTCGTGGCGCAAACGGAGCCGCCCGGGGATGCGGGAGACGACGAAGCCGGCCAGTGACGGAGCATGGTTCCGGGTATGGGGCACGCGCTGGAAATCCATAGGGTTGCAAGGGGTATGCGGACGGGCGCGGCATGCACGCAATGTCATATATCGTTAAAAAACCTAGGCGATGCGGCCGCCGAGGTCAAGGCAGGCGGCGATGCGCCCTGTTCCGGCGTCCCGCTTGAGCTTGACAAGGACGCGAAACGCGCACTACCTAGTTAACATGATCGCACAAGCAGAACTGAGCCTTCTGAACCCGCCCAAGGGGCAGCCTGTGATGGGATTCTAGCCCGAAGTTCGGACCTTGCGTCCCCGAACTTCGGGGAACGCGAAGGCTCGTGTCCCGTGTGACCGCCTTTTTCGCTTCAATGACGCATCAATCACCGATTGGCGAAAATCGGGCGGCCGGCCGCTGGCGCGCCCCTTGATGAAGATGTGCGAACCATGGCGAAGCAACCCAAATCCACACCTTTGCCCAAAATCGTCCTGGGCGATGGCGACCACGAGAAGCTGCTGGGACTGAGCGGAAGCCTGTCCGGCAAGCTGGCTGAAATGGCCGACCAGATTCTGGAAGAGCTGGATCGGGCCAAGGTGATTCCCCAGGAACAATTGCCGCCTTCCGTGGTGCGCATGGGCTCGATTGTTTCCTTCGAGACCAGCGATGGCGCGCGGCATCGTTTTACCTTGGTCTATCCTGACATGGCCGACATCGAATCGGGGCGGATTTCCATCCTGACGCCGATCGGTGCGGCGCTGATCGGTCTGTCCGAAGGACAGAGCATTCCCTGGCGGGCGCGGGATGGCCGCGTCCTCACCCTGACCGTGCTGGACGTCGGCCAGGAGGCCTGATCTCCCCCTGTTTGCAAAAGGGTATCGACGCCTGTGAAAGGCCCCGCTGGGACCCGACAGAGGCGTTTGCGCGACTTTATTAAAATCAGAAAGAAACGGAGGATAATGTGACACCATCGGATGAGACACTCGCCCCCATTTTCGACGATGTGCGGCGGCGGAATGCGGGCGAGACGGAATTTCACCAAGCCGTCAGCGAAGTATTCGACAGTTTGGGCCGGGTTATCGCCCGCAGGCCCCTTTACCGCCAGAAGGCGTTGATCGAACGTTTGTGCGAACCGGAACGCCAGATCATTTTCCGCGTGCCGTGGATCGACGATCAGGGTCATGTCCGGATCAATCGCGGTTTCCGGGTCGAATTCAATTCCGCGCTCGGCCCCTATAAGGGCGGGTTGCGCTTCCATCCCAGCGTCACGCTGGGCATCGTCAAATTCCTAGGTTTCGAGCAGGTATTCAAGAACGCGCTGACCGGCATGCCGATCGGTGGCGGCAAGGGCGGGTCGGATTTCGATCCCAAGGGCCGCTCCGAAATGGAGATCATGCGTTTTTGCCAGTCCTACATGACCGAGCTTTATCGTCACATCGGCGAATATACCGACGTGCCGGCGGGGGATATCGGCGTCGGCCAGCGCGAGATCGGTTTCATGTTCGGCCAGTACAAGCGGATCACCAACCGCTATGAGTCGGGCGTTCTGACCGGCAAGGGCCTGACCTGGGGCGGTGCGCGCGTGCGCCGCGAAGCGACCGGTTATGGCGTGGTTTATTTCATGGAAGAAATGCTGCGCCGCAAGGGCCGTTCCTTCGACGGGCAGAAGGTGGTGGTGTCGGGATCGGGCAATGTGGCGATCTACACCATTGAAAAGGTAAATGCGCTGGGTGGTACGGTTGTCGCTTGTTCGGATTCGGACGGCTATATCGTCGATGAACGGGGGCTGGATCTCGACCGGATCAAAGAGATCAAGGAAGTGCGCCGCGAGCGGATTTCGGCTTATGCCCAGGATGGCGGCACGGGTGTGCGCTATGTTCAGGGCGGGCGGATTTGGGACGTGCCTTGCACCGTCGCCATTCCGGCTGCGACCCAGAACGAGCTGAATGGGCGGGATGCGAAAACCCTGATCGAAAACGGCGTCCTCGCCGTGGGCGAGGGGGCGAACATGCCGTGCACACCCGAAGCGGTGCATCTTTTCCTCGACGGCGGAATCCTGTTCGGACCGGCCAAGGCGGCCAATGCCGGCGGCGTCGCCACCAGTGCGCTCGAGATGCAGCAGAACGCATCGAGGGATTCCTGGAGCTTCGAGGCGACGGAAACGCGTCTGGCCGGCATTATGCGCTCGATCCATGACCGGTGCGCGGAAACGGCCGAGGATTACGGTCTGCCGGGCAATTATGTCGCGGGGGCGAATATCGCGGGTTTTGAACGGGTCGCGGACGCGATGGAGGCTTTGGGCGTGGTCTGATCGCCCAGGGGCTGTTCCGGGGCAGGGGAAACCCTCGCCCCGGGACGAAGCGTTTTTGGATTTCTAGATCACGGTCTGATCGTCGATGACGGCGTTGGCCGTATTTTTCTTGATCGATGCGATCGCCTTCAACGCGGAAGCTTTGGCTTTGTAGCCTTCCGAACCGAACATGATTTCGCCGTTGCCCGCCTTGAAGCGGAACCGGAATTCTCCGTTCCTGTCCTTATAGACTTCAAACTTATACATTCCGCGTGCCCATCCCCCGTTGCCGTCTGGGAAAGCGTCTTTCAGCCGCAAGCTTGGTTCGTTCCTTGCGCCCTGAAAGCATAATTAGAAATTATCCTCCATATTCTGGTCAATTTACAGAAGGATGATCTGGCGACGCGCCAAATCATCCCCTGCCGACCGGCGCAGCCCGATTTTAGGAATAAGCCCCCAGGGTGAAGAGCGAGACAGGATTATCTCCTTGAAAATATGATGATAATCATCATTAAACAATATCCTGTCGGAGGCTAGGGGGATGTGTGCCGACGTGCAGAATGGCGCGGCGACCACGACCAATGATTTTTACAGCCATCACGGGACGGTCCGGACGCTCAAGGATGCGATCGAGGAAGCGGACTGCGCCGTTTTCACCGACTCGCTTGGGGGGGCGTATCGGGGGCGGATAGGATCGTCCAATCCTTGTCCCGGAGCGTGGCCGAAATCGGGAAATACCGGGCATTGTGCGAGGATGGGCATTTCGCCGGCCTGTGCGAGGCGCTGTCCCTGCAAGCAAGCCAGTTGCGAGCGACGCGGCATTTTTCCGAAAACGCCGAGGCGGTCGGCAAGCTTAAGACCTTGGCGCATTTGTTCGAGCGGCGGTTCTATGACGCGATTGTGGACAGCATCCTTGCGGCGCTACAGGCGTCGCGTCTGATCTCCGACTATCTGTGGGGCGTCGCCGCGATCTGTCTGGCGGTGATGATGACCGGATTCGCTGTGTTTGAGTTACGCTATCCGCCACCCGGTTCTGATGATCGCGCGGGCCATGGAGGCCGAGGGCAACGGATTGCAGCCGGTCCAGCAAGCTGGACGAGGCCCTGGTCCGGACCATGCATGACATGGCCCACGCCCTGGGTAAAAGCACTGTGGTGGAATTCGTGGAAACGCCGGCGGTGCGCCGCCATCTGGAAATGATCGGGGTCGAATGTGGCCAGGGCTATCATTTCGGCAAGGCGGAGCTTTTCTCTCTGGTCGCCGCGACGTGCGGACAGACGGCCGAACCCTGGCCGACCGTCCGCTTTGCGCCGGTATCGGGCGCGCCGGGCTTTTGAAGGGGCGGATTGCTTCGTTTTATCCGTCGCTTGGAGCGCGTTCCCGCGCCCCTGAAGGGAGGTTATTTCTGGCGCGATGCGCTGTTGGAGCCAAGCAAGGAGCATGCCCCCTTGATACGGGAGCATCCCTCGCGGATGTCCGCCGTCGCGGTGGCGAAGGACAGGCGCAGGAAGCCGGGCATGCCGTAGCTTTCGCCGGCCACGGTTGCAACCCCCGCCCATTCCAGGAAATAGAGTGCCACATCGGCGGCTGAGGCCAGAACATGTCCTTCGGGCGTCGGGCGTCCGATCAGCCCGGCAATCGAAGGGAAGACATAGAAGGATCCGGCCGGAGAGGGGCAAATCAGCCCGTCGATTCCCGCCAGCCCCGTCACCATCGCGTCGCGCCGTTCGGCAAAAAGGGCGACCATGGCGCGCAAGGAATCCTGTTCGCCGGAGAAGGCCGCGGTTGCCGCCGCCTGTCCGACCGCGTCGGCGCAGGTGGTGGTCTGGGTGGCGAGTTTGGCGATCGCGTCGATCAGGGGACGCGGCCCGGCCCCGAAACCGATTCGGAAACCGGTCATGCAATAGCTTTTCGACACGCCATTGACGATCAGTGTGCGTTCGCGCAGATCGGGTGTGATTTCGACCGGCGATAAATGACGCCCGCCGTCATAGACGAAATGCTCGTAGATTTCGTCGGACAGCAGCCGGATATCGGGATGACGCCGCAGGATATCGGCGATCCCTTCGAGTTCGCTTTCGGAATAGACCGCGCCGGTGGGATTGTTGGGGCTGTTGATCACCAGCCAGCGGGTGCGCGGCGTAATCGCCGCCGCGATCGCCTCCACCGGAACTTTCCACCCGTTTTCAGCCGACGCGGCCACGATCACCGGCCGGGCGTCGCACAGCAGCGCGATGTCGGGATAAGACACCCAGAAGGGTGCTAGGACGACGATTTCATCGCCGGGATTCAAGGTGGCGGCGAAAGCGTTGAAAATCACCTGCTTGCCGCCGCATCCGGCCACGATCTCGGCGGGGTCGTAGGCGAGCCGATTGTCACGCAGGAGCTTGGCGGCGATGGCGCGGCGCAGTGCGAGGGTTCCGGCGGCGGCGGTGTAGCGGGTTTCGCCGCGGCGCATCGCGGCGGCGGCGGCGTCGAGGATCGCGGGCGGCGTCGGAAGATCGGGTTCGCCGATGGTGAAATCCATGATCGTACGCCCTTCGGCGCGCAGCCGTTCGACGATGCTTTTCGCGGCCATGCTGGGCGACGGCTTGATCGTTTGTAACCGATTGGAAAACATGACCTATTCCCTCCTCCAATTCCCGATCCTCACGGGTATCGGAAGGGGAGGCTATCCCGGTTGCTTGTGGAAAATTAGCGATATTTTCTCTTCATATTTGATCGATAAAAAAGATATTATATCGCGGTCTTTTCCTCCGTCGCGTCATGGCTCAATGGTCACCTTCAAACAGCTCGAAGCCCTGTTTTGGATTTCTGAACTCGGCAATTTCGCGGCGGCCGCGGACAAGCTCAACACCACCCAATCGGCGATTTCTAAACGGGTTCAGGAGCTTGAAAGCGTCTTCGGCGTCGATATCTTCGACCGCCGCAAGCGCACGGCCCGCCTGACCGACAAGGGCGAAGAATTGCTTTTATTCGCCAGGGATCTTTTGGAGCGCCGCGACCGCGCGGTCGAACGGGTCAGTTCCGCCAATGTGCTTGCGCGGCGTTTCCGTTTGGGCATCACCGAACTGACCGCCCTGACCTGGCTGCCCGCGCTGATCGATGAAACGCGCAAACATTACCCCCGGCTGATCCTAGAGCCCGACGTCGGTCTCAGCTCGACGTTGTTCGAACGGCTGGAAGACGATTCGATCGACATGATCATCGTTCCCGACGTTTTCGACGATGCGCGCTGCGTGGTCACGCCGCTGCGCAGCGTCGAAAATGCCTGGATGTGCTCGCCCGCTTTCGCCGCAGCCGCCTTCGCGGGCCATCCGCCGGGAGAGCCGGTGCGGTTGGAGGACGTCCCCGGACTGACGGTGCTGGCCCAGGGCGAACGGTCGGGCACCGGCATCATCTATGGCCGTTGGCTGCGCCAGAACGGCATCCGTGTCACCCGGCACATCACCTGCGACAATCTGATCGCGCAGCTCGGGCTGTCGGTTTCGGGCGTCGGCATCACCTATCTGCCGGTGCAGACGATGCATCCGCTGCTGCGGCGCGGTTTGCTTCAGGTGGTGGAGACGGCGCCTCGCCTGCCCCGGGTGCGCTACGCCGCCCTGTACCGCGAGGAGCGCGCGTCGCAGCTTTGCGCCGACATTGCGCGGATCGCGGCGGAAAAATGCTCGTTCCAGGCTTCGGTGCTGGCCGAAGGCGTGCATCCGGGCTGATCAGCGCCGCAATTCGGACAGAAAGCGCTGCGCGCGCGGATGTTCGGGCGTAGTGAAAAATTGTTCCGGCGGCGCGTTTTCGAGAATCACCCCGCCATCCATGAACCAGACGCGGTCGGCGACCTCGCGCGCGAATCCCATCTCATGGGTGACACAGACCATGGTGATGCCGCTGCCGGCGAGATCGCGCATGACCGCCAGCACCTCGCCCACCATCTCCGGGTCCAGGGCGCTGGTCGGTTCGTCGAACAGAATCACCTGTGGCGACATCGCCAGGGCACGGGCGATCGCCACGCGCTGGCTCTGGCCGCCGGAAAGCTGGGCCGGATAGGCGTTCGCTTTGTCGGCCAGTCCGACCCGCTTCAAGAGCGCCCTGGCTTCGTCCTCCGCCTGCTCCCTGGGGGTCTTCCGCAACTCGCGCGGGGCCAGGGTGATGTTGTTCAAAACCGTCATGTGCGGGAACAGGTTGAATTGCTGGAACACGAAGCCGATCTCGCGGCGCAGCCGGTTGATGTCGGCCTTAGGTGCGTGGATGTCATGGCCGTTGACGACGACGCGGCCCGAGCGGATCGGCTCCAGTTTGTTGAGGGTGCGGATCAATGTGGTCTTGCCCGAACCCGACGGGCCGCATACGACGACGACCTCGCCCCGGGCGACATGGGCGTTGATTCGGGCCAGGACGCGGTAGGGGCCGTAATATTTATCGACGTTTTCGATGAAGATCATGCGTCGGCTTCCGTGGAGAGAATCTGAGACTCGGGCGCGCCCGCGCGCTTGCGCAGGATGGCGCGTTCAAGCGCGCGGGCGGTCTGGGTCAGGCTGAAGCACAAGATGAAGAAGGTCAGCGCCAGGATCGAGAACACCTGGACCGGCTTGGTGAGCAGCTGGTTGTTCACCTGCGCGGCGGCGAAGGTGAATTCGTTGACGCTGATGACGTAGCCGAGCGAGGTTTCCTTGATCAGCGATACGAATTGGGACAACAGGCTCGGCATTGAATTGAACAGCGCCTGGGGCAGCACCACACGCGTCATGGTGCGGCAGTAATCGAGACCGAGAGCGCGTCCGGCCTCGTACTGACCGGGCGGCAGCGCCTCGATTCCGGCGCGGATCACTTCGGCGAGATAGGCGCTTTCATACAGCACCAGCGCGCCGACCAGGGTGACGAAGCCGTCCAGCGGACGGCCGACCAGAAGCGGCAGGGCGAAATAGCACCAGAAGATCATCATCAGGAACGGCATGCCGCGCACGGTGTGCACGATCGCCGCCGCCGCGATTCGCACCGGGCGATAGGGGCTGACGCGCGCGAGTGCCAGAATCAAGGCGCAGGGCAGCGACAGCAGCAGGCCCGCCACCGCCACCAATATCGTCGCGGTAAGCCCGCCAAGCGGGCCGTTGGGATATTGCCCGACCAGGAACAGCAGCCAGTATTCGCGCAGGATATCGACCATTCAGCGTTTCTCTTGCGTAAAACGGCGTTCCAGCCATGCGCCGGCGGCCATGATCAGAAACGAGATCGCCAGATAGATCGCCGTCGCCACAGCGAACGCTTCGAAGGTGCGGAAGGTGTCGTTCTCGATCTGGCGGGTCTGGGTGGTGAGCTCGTGCACGCCGATGGCCATCGCCAGCGAGGTGTTCTTGAAGAACAGCAGCGAATAGTTCACCAGAGGCGGTATCGCGGCCCTGAACGCCTGGGGAATGACGATATGGCGCATGGTGCTGAGATAGCCGAACCCCAGCGCCCGTCCGGCTTCGTGCTGAGTGCGGGGAATGGCGCGCAAGCCCGAACGCAGCGCTTCCGAGATCTAGGCGGCGAAACAGAAGGCCAGCGCCAGCATCACCAGGATGAATTCGCTATTGCGCTCGTTCAGCCAGATCCGCGCCGGTTCGGGCAGCAGTTCCGGCATGGCGAAATACCAGAACAGGATCTGGACCAGCAGCGGCACGTTCTGATGCACCTCGACATAGGCTGCGACGCCGATCTCGGCCAGCTTGGAGCCCGAATTGCGCAGCAGCACCAGCAGAATTCCGACGATGAAGGCCAGAATCCAGGACGAAGCCGTCAGCTCCAGGGTGAGGCGCAAGCCTGAAAGCAGCCATCTTAGATGCTCGCCGGTCAGAACCGCGCCGAAATCGAGGGTATAGCCCATGGGTTCAATCCGTAAGAAAAACCGGGAACGCCAGCGGCGTTCCCGGTTTGGAACGGTAACGGATCAGGGCTTCGGCGCGAGAACCGGGTTGCCGGCGACCTGGTCGAGCCGGAACGGCCGTTCAAGCCCGTAGACGGTGCCCTTGCCGAACCATTTGGCGAAAATCTTTTCGCCGTCGCCCGAGGCTTCGAGTCCCTTCAGGGTGTCGTTGACGAGTGCGAGGAAGGCGGGTTCGCCCTTACGCACGCCTAAGCCCCAGAATTCGATCGCGACCGGCTGCTGGATCAGCTCGAAACCGCCGCCCGCCTGACGGATGAAATTGATCAAGCCGAGTTCTGACAGCACGAAGGCGCTGACCTTGGATTGCTGCAAGGCGAGGAAAGCGCTGGGCGGGTCCTGGAAGGTCAGCAGATTTGCTTCGGGGAACAGGGCGCGGACATAGCGTTCCGAGCTTGATCCCTTGGGCGCGCTGATCTTCTTTTCCTTCAACTGCTCCAGGGTCTTGAAGCCGCTGTCCGCCTTGACCATCAGCATCTGGCGGCTGACGAAGGAGGTCAGGCTGTAATCGATCTGCTTGGCCCGTTCGTCGGAATAACCCAGGGCCGCCGACAGCACATCGACGCGGTTCTGCACCAATTCCGGAATACGGGCCTCGACGGCGAGAAGCTTCAGTTCCAGCGCGACGCCCATCTTGTCGGCGATGGCGCGGCAGAGATCGACCTCGTAGCCCACCGTCTGACGGGTCGCCGGGTCCTGGAAGCTGAACGGCTCCATCGTCCCCATGGTGCCGCAGATCAGTTTGCCGCGCGCCTTGATGTCGGCGATCTGATCGGCCTGGGCGGCGCTCGATGCCCCGATACAGACCAACGTCGCAAGAACCAGTTTGGAAATCATCCTCATCATCATCCCCCTTCGTGACATGTTGGTTCGTTCTGCGCGGCTCAGCGCGCCGGTCCTGCCTTGGCGTAGGCTCCGGTGTAACGCCCCTCGCGAATGCTCTTCAGGATTTCGGTTTCACGCGCTTCCTGTGCGCGCACGGCGGCCAGCAATTCCTCGGCGTCGGATTGAGGAAAAGCGACGACGCCGTCGGCGTCGCCGACCACGATGTCGCCCGGCAGAATCGTCAGTCCGCCGACCGAAACCGGGACATTGATCTCGCCCGGTCCGTTCTTGTAGGGGCCGCGATGGGTCACGCCGCGCGCGAAACAGGGAAAGCCCAAGGCCCGGATCGCGGCCGCGTCGCGGATCGCGCCATCGATGACGAAACCTGCCGCACCGCGCGTCTTGGCCAACGTCGCCATGATCTCGCCGATCAGCGCGCGGCTGGTCTCGCCGCCGCCATCGACCACGATCACGTCGCCGGGCCGGACGAGTTCGAGCGCTTGATGAATGACGAGATTGTCGCCTGCGGCAGTCCGCACCGTCAGCGCGGTGCCGGCCATGACGCCGTCCCCATGACGAGGGAGAAGACCGACGCAGCCGGGCAGGCGGGAAAGATTGTCGCTGATGATTGCCGTCGGCGCGTCGCGGAACGCGTCGATCAAGGCGGGCGCGGCAGTGGGAAGGGAGGACAGGCGGCGGCTGCCGATCATAATATTTTTGGCCGGAGAAAAGTGAGCGATCACCGACCGTACGCAGCCAAATCATTCGAAAAAAGCGATATTATTTCATGATAATAAATCTATAAAACGACACTATGTTTCATTTTCAGGGCTTTCCCGCCTCTGGCGAGTGCTTCCGTCCAAAATAGACGGAGCAGACGCCGTTTTTTTATGCATGTCCGAAGGCCGGCTGGACGATGTCCGGTCCCGCTTTTATCCGGCTGCGGCCAGGGGCCGGAAATGGAAAGGGCGGCCCACCGGGACCGCCCTTGCCTTGTCGTCGTTTTTGCTGCGCCAGGATCAGAACGGCGCCAGGATGTCGAAGACCTCGTGGCCCCAGCGGGGCTGCTGGACATCGGATAGTGTGCCGCGTCCGCCATAGATGATGCGCGCCTCGGCAATTTTTTCCGAGCCGATGGTGTTGAGCGACGAGATGTCCTCGGGACGGATGATGCCTTGGACGGACAGTTCGCGCAGTTCGCCATTGACGCGCAGTTCCTGACGCCCGGCGATGACCAGATTGCCGTTGGGCATTTTCTGCGTGACCTGGGCGGCCAGATTGACAACCACCACTTCGGACCGGGCGGCGGCGCCGGTGCCGCTGGTGCCGCTGGTCGATCCGAAATTGAACAGATTGGCCGGATCGGCGCCCGAGAAGACGTTGCCGACCTTACCCTCCACCCCTAACAGGGTGAAATCGGAATTCGCGCCCTGGGTGCCCGAACGCGCGGTGGATGTCTTGTTGGACAGCGCGCCGCTTTCATTGATGTTGACCGATACGGTCAGAATGTCGCCGATCTCGCTGGCGCGCTGATCCTTGAAGAAGGAACGCGATCCCGCCCGCCACAGCGAATTGGTCCCGCTATTGGGCGCTGTTGGGGCCGGCATGGGCATGCTGACCTGTTCGTATCCCGGTTCCTGGGTGGGGTCGGTGATGCGCGACACCGACGGCGCCCGTCCGACTTCGGACAGGCGTTGCAGCGTGTTGCAGCCGGCCAGCCCCTGCGCGGCCAGGATGACGGCGGCGATTTTCAGGGCGAGGGAAGGACGCATGGCCTCTTTTCTCCTCAATTGGTCAACGAGACGCTGCCGAGGGAGGTCACGGACACCAGATTGGGGCCCTCGATCCGTCCCTCGACGGTCATATTGCTGTGGGTGTTGGTCAGGCGCACGACGTCGCCGATGCTCCCTTGCTCGATGGCGCGTCCCTGGGCCGACAAGGACATCGAACCGGACTTCAGGATCATGGTGACGAGAGCGCCTCGCGTTACCGCCAGCGGCTTTTGCACCTCGCTGGCCGAAATCATCTGGCCGGGGCGCAGGCGTTGGCGCGGAGTCTGGCCGATCAATTGGTCGATATCGACGACGACATCGCGCCTGATCCCGTTTTCGCGTATCCGCTGCCAGGACAGGTCGCGGGCGGTGATGATTTCGCCGCGCGAGAGGGCGCGCGCCGGAACAGGGATTTCGACGGTGTCGTAGACGCGTCCCAAAAGCCGGACGCTCTGGCTGCTGATCTTGTCGTTTCCGGTGTCGATGACGGCGGTGAACTGGCCCGAGCGGTTATCATAGGAGACGTCGCGCACCCGGATCGTCTGATCGGAATCGAGGGCGGCGACGAGCGGGGCGTTGGTTCCGGCCAATTCGACCTCGGCGCCGGACGGCAAGGTTGTCCGTTCCGACAAAGCCTGCAGGATTTCCGCCTGAATCCGGTCCGTGGGGATGGTGATGCCCGCACGTTCGACGATGGCTTGGTCGAATACGCTGACCGGCT
>JAYFRE010000159.1:0-6635 GCA_034926235.1 Rhodospirillaceae bacterium | reverse complement strand
ACGTTCGGCGGGCAACAACTCCCCGATGATCCCCCATTCCTCGTCCGTCAGGTCGCCACGCATGCCAATGGTCTCCGCAAAGACCAGTGTTGAATCACGTCCGGGCGAATTTGGGAATCCCCTTTGTCAACAGGACCTAGCTGTCCAGGACGGGCTATCGAAGCTGGGATCGCTATCCTCACACTTTTCTATTAACATTTTTTCTTCGAGGCTTAGTGGCCGTAGCGCTGAGTGCGCGCATTTCGGCGATGCGAGTCTCGATGAGCTGCGCCTCATCCTTCATCGCCGCCGCGAGGCTCGCCTGCCGCGCAGGGGACATACGGCTCTTGATCGCCGCGATTGACAGAGCCGCGACGGGGTTACCCTGCGGGTCTCGGATAACAACACCGACTCCCCACGATCCTTCAAACACCAGACCATGGTTGACGGCGTAACCGTTCTGGCGGGCGTCGGCGACGAGTTCGTGAATTTTTGCCGGCGTGAACAATGGGTATCTTTGGGCATAGGACTGGCCGTTCAGGCGGATAATCGTCTCGATCTCCGCGTCGGAAAGGCAGGCGAATATTGCCAGTGACCCTGCGTCAACCGGGAGGGGAAGACGGTCTCCAACCGCTAAAACATATGAACGAATTGGGAAGCTTCCCTCGTGGCGTTCCAGGCAGACGCCATATAAGCCATTGCGGACGATAAGGTGTACCGAATCTTCCGACTTTTGAGCGAGACGCCGCACGGAGTCCATTGCCAACCGATGAATGCCGTACCGCTCGGCTGCAATAATGCCGAGCACATAGCATTCTGGGCCAAGAAAATAGCGCCGAGAATCTTCGTCTTGTTCTAGAAGGCCACCGCGTATTAGGGCCATCAGCAGCCGCCGCACAGTAGGTTGTTTAAGCGCAGTGGCCGTTACAACTTCGCTGAGGCTTACCCCCGCAGAACCACCTTTGGCGACGACGATCAGCAGAGCTATCGATCGCTCAACGCTCTGGGTGCCGAAAAGGTTGCCATCGTCAGCTTCGAGTATCATTTTAATGTCCATAATATGGTATTATTGCGCACAGAATATTGATCTTGCTTCACTATTTTCGGCAAAAATAGTGCCGTCACGCGGTATTGTCTATATCCATATTGTGGATTCTTCAGCGTAGTATCTAAACCGCACTGAAATATTTTCATCCCAAAACAGAAGCTCTGATCTCTTGCACAGGGCAGCCCCTCCCTGGTGTTCAGTCCCGGCATTTGATGGATTGGATCGACGATGAATCGATCCTGTTCTGAAGCCTGCCATTTGCAGATGAACCGTGGGAGAGAGACCCTCGAGGGTCTTCAGTCTGTTGCCGAAATTGTAGCCGTCGATGACATCTTGAAGGTGCCGACGCCGTTGCCCGGCGGAAAATATCCCCCGGAACACAGACGATTTCAAAACTTGTAGAGGTTGTCGCCCAGACCCTACCTCGGATTGCCCGAGTGATTCCGCCGCTTCCTTCTCGTCATGTTCTTGTTCCTCTATGGGGCCGCGACGCAGCTTTCGACTGAGTAAGGCTATTGCCCATCTCACTGTCCCGTTTTTCGGCTCCGGCTCTCTCTTATCTGTCTGTTCGATTTGCCGGAGCCATTGCCAAATCTGACCATTTCTATTTGGCGTCTTAATGGCCATAATATGGACTTATAAAAATTCTTGACGACTCAAAACGGTATAAATATCGTCAGAACCTAGTCGGATTTACGAGCACAAATGCACCACAATATGGACTTTGAATAACGTTTTAAGGCGGCCATGAAAATTCTTTCAGCCCCAAAAGCGTTGGGCGGCCGGTAGCTTTGCTGTTCGTGGCCGCCAAATACGGCTCCGTGGGGGCCGCTAGGCCTCGAAGAAAAGGCGTTAATGGGAGGATGTGAAGATGGCGACCCCAGACTCGACAGACTTGCAAGAGGTTGAAATCCATCAGGGGATCAAGGTCCGCCGGTCGGTTCGGCAGGCGCCGATCATGCGTCTGACCGCTCAGCGAATGTTGGCCAACCATTTGGGCGCGGCGCCCGCCACCACTTTTGCCGAGGGTTCGGCGACCGGATTGGTGCAGGCTCATGCACAGCTAGCGCAGCGGGCAAATGCGCCAAAGGTGACGATTTCCCACGTCTTGGTTCGCCTCTTGGGACAGGCGCTGCTGAGGCACCCGGAGCTCAACGCCACGCTTGTCGACGACACCCTGAAAATCTACGACGAGATCAATATCGGCGTTGCGGCTGCGGTTGCTGACGGAAATCTCGTTGTTCCGGTTATTCGCGGTGTCGACAAGCTGTCCGTGGACGAAATTGCCGTCAAGACCAACGAGCTTGTTGCGTGTGCGAGGAACGGCAAGCTGAAACCTGCCGACATGCGAGGCGGAACGTTTACCGTCAGCAATATCGGCATGTTCCCTGCTGTTTTGGGGGCGACGCCGATCCTGAACCTGCCGCAGACAGGCATTCTGGCGGTAGGCGCTATTCAATCCCGTGTGGTCATTCAAAACGGCAAGGTGGAAGAACAGCCCTATCTGGGGTTGAGCCTCACATTCGATCACCGGGCCGTAAACGGCTATGTGGCCTGTCAGTTCGTGCAGACCATGGCGAACTTCATAGCCGACCCAGCCCCGATTCTTTGAGCAGCAGGTTGATCAGAGCGCGGTTTAGGCCGTGAAACGACAGAAAAGGAAACGACCATGGATTACGAGATCAAAGCCGAGTTCGGTGACGAGGGAGCCCACGAGGGCACGTTCATTGAGTGGCACAAGAAAATTGGCGACTCGGTCAGCGCTGGCGAAACGATTGCCGAGATGATGACCGACAAGGCAAATATCGAATTAGAAAGCCCTGCAGACGGGATCATGCATAGCCAGTTAGTCACAGCCGACGACAAGATCGGGCCAGACACCGTCTTGGGAATTGTGAGGGGATCATGACGAGCAATGCTGAACCTGAAGTCAGCGTACGCACCGCATTGTTGCGATCGCTGATCCGTGCGCGTCATTTCGATCGCGTCGTCAATAAGATAAACCCGGGTTGGCACCCGGCGACAGGCGAGGAGGCGATTCCGGTCGGCGTGTTCTCGGGATTGCGTCCGGACGACATCAGTACCTCACACTACCGCAGCGCCATGGTTGCATCGATGGTTCGCGGCGGCGATGTGAAACGAATGATTGCCGAAGTCTGTGGCAAGGTAACCGGTACGAACAGGGGAATTACGCGTATCGACCTCTCCGGCGAAATGGGTGAAAATCATCTCGGCATGCTCTCCGGCACGCTGGGGACGCCGATTGGTTATGCCGTCGGCGCCGGTCTGGCCGCTAAATATAAAGGCGAGGGCCAGGTTTCGGTTGTCACCTTCGGCGACGGCACCATCAATTCCGGAATATTCCACGAGGCGATGAATTTCGCATCGATGCTGTGCCTGCCGGTCATATTTGTCTGCCAGGACAATCAGTACGCGATTTCTCTGCCATCCAGCAAATCCGTTGCCGGCTCCATCAGCAAACGGGGCGCCGGCTACGGCATGCCTGCGATAGACGCCGACGGCAATGACGTCTTTGACGTTTACAACAAGGTGCAGGAAGCGATCAGCCGCGCCCGTGCCGGCCAGGGACCAAGCTTTATACACGCGCTGTCCTATCGGATGGGCGGCCATTGGGCAGCCGATCCAGCGAACTACCGCCCGAAGGAAGAAGTCGAGAAATGGGCAGCGCGAGACCCCATCGCACTGTGTTCGGCGCGGCTTATCGCTGAGGAAATGCTCACGAGCGACGATATTGCGAAGCTCGACGAGGAAGCTCGCAACGATTTCGACAGCTGGGCCGAACAAGGCAAGGCTGACCCGTTGCCCGGTGCCGAAGAGATTCCCACCGAAGCTTATGCGCCCAGTCGACTCGTTTGAGGAGCACCCCTATGGCAAAACTAACGATTAATGATGCCATCGTGGCTGCTTTGCGCAGCGAAATGATGGTCAATCCCAAAATATTCTGCCTTGGCCAAGACATCGGTCAGTTTGGCGGCGCGTTGCAGACGTTCAAAGGGCTGTGGGCAGACTTTAAAGACACCGGCCGTATCATTGATGCGCCGATCTCGGAAGAGGTGATGGTCGGAGCAGGCGCCGGCGCGGCCATGTGCGGTATGCGCCCTGTAGTCGAAATCATGTTCTTGGAACTGCTCAATCTTTGTCTCGGATCAGTTCTGAACGAGATAGGACAAGTTTACGTCAAGAGCGCCCACCGTCTGAAAGTGCCTTTGGTTATTCGGACCAAATGCGGCGTTGGGCCACATCGTGGTCATGCCGAGGACTACCACGCTGTGCTGACCTCGGTTCCAGGCCTCAAAGTGGTGATGCCGTCAGAACCCCGCGATGCAATGGGTTTGATGCGCAGCGCGTTGCGCGAAGATAATCCGGTGATTTTCCTTGAACATATGGGCCTGACACATGCGCGCCGCGCCGAGGTTCCGGATGACGACGATTTCGTCATTCCGCTGGGCGTGGCCGACATCAAGCGCCCGGGTAGCGACGTAACCATTGTATCCTGCGGTCTTATGGTCCCGCGGGCGCTCAAGGCGGCCGAGCAGTTGAAGGCCGATCATTCGATCGATTGCGAAGTGATCGATTTGCGCACCATCGCTCCTTTGGACACGGCAACGATTCTGAGCTCGGTCAAGAAGACCGGCCATCTGGTCATTGCTCACGAAGCCTGGAAGACCGGCGGCTCCGGCGGCGAGGTCGCGGCCATTGTCGCCGAACAGGGATTCAAGGATCTCAAAGGACCTATCGTCCGCATCGCTCCGCCCAACGTTCCGATTCCATTCTCCCTCACGCTGGAGAAGCTCTTTATTCCTAACGAGCAGACAATCATGGACGGCGTTATGCGCTCTCTAGGGAAACAGTGAGTCTGTAGCATGCCGGCCGACAAGACGTCTCTGTCGGCCGGAAAACTGCGGAGAAAACAATGCGCTATGTCACACATCCAGGACCTGTTGCTGCCCAGCGGAGCTGCACGGTAGATTGCAATATCCGGCATGTTCAGACAGAGCTGCCAGCGGGCCAGGCGTTGCTTCCCACGATGGCATCAATTCTCGAGGCCAACCGTGCAAAAAGCGCCGTTGCCCGATTACGCGGAGGAAGCTTTGATCCCTTTGCGTACTATATGCCGGATGTATCGAAGACGCCGGAACACGCTGCGTACTACGCCGGCCCTTACCATCCAAAAGGGACTGTTCGTTTGGAAAGCGCCTCGATGACTGTAGGCCCGCGCGATTCTCAACCATGGCTTCATTGCCATGGCACGTGGTTTGACAGTAGTGGCCAGCGTCTTGCCGGGCATGTCCTGCCAAATGATGCCGTGATCTCTCAGCCGATCACTGCATCGATCTGGTTGTTGGACGGAGCCGCGTTCGAGGTCGCCCCCAGCCTGGAAACGGGCTTCTCCTTGTTCCGTCCCGTTGCCGTTCCCGGTTTTACGGCCGAAACCCGGAGCTCGTTCGCAATGTCCATATGTCCGAACGAGGATTTCTGCACTGCCCTTGAAAAGGAATGCAGGGCACGCGGAATCACGCGGGCTCGTGTGCATGGCGGGGTTGGCAGCCTTGTAGGCGCGACGTTTGATGATGGCCGCGAAGTTCTTCCCATGGAGACTGAGGTGTTCATTCGTGACGGACTTATCTCGACGACCCATGAGGGTGATCTTGCCGCAATGATCGACGTAACCCTTGTCGATCATTGCGGCGGTATAAATGAGGGGCGTCTCCGAAGGGCTGAAAATGCGGTTCTAATAACCTTTGAGCTTCTGGTTGAGCCGCTCGAGTACGCATAACGAATAGTTTCAATAGGTTAGGATCTGTTGGCAAAGTGGGACTTATAAGGGGGGACTTTGACCGCAGCCACGGCGGCTTTACGGGCTAAATCCACGCCCGTGCAAACGGTCAAGGACGCCCCCCTTGCCTTCAGGCTGACTGGCGGCGAAGTCTCGGATTATAAGGCGGCCGAAGACCTCATGGCCCTCCCCCTCGCCAGCCCGCCTATGCTGCCGGCCGACAAAGGCTATGACGATGATGCCGTCTGATCTCGCTCAAAAGGGGTATTCCGGTAGCGACTTGTCAACGAACGCGAGAAGATTCTATGCTGTTTGGCAAGTTTGTCGCATGTGGAAGCGGCCCCCTCCATGCTCCCTCTTCCTCTGATAAGGGAGAGCTAAGGGTCGCTGCGGCTGCATGCGGATAGCGCCTTGCCCCGTCCCGGCGGGAGCGTTGCCGCCGCCCCTCACCGCCTCAAGGGCTTCGACATGTCTCTGAGCAAGCATCTTCTATCCCTCGCCGCATCCGGCCTGCTGGCGCTCGGCCTGACCGCCACCGCCGCCGCCCAGACCGACCCACTGCCATCCTGGAACGAGGGCGCGGCGAAGACCGCGATCCTCGACTTCGTGGCGCGCACGACGACAGCGGGCAGCCCCGATTTCGTGCCCGAGGAAGAACGCATCGCCGCCTTCGATCAGGACGGCACGCTTTGGGTCGAACAACCGCAATACAGCCAGATTCAGTTCGTCCTCGACAGCTTGCCCGATGCGGTGAAGGCCAATCCGACGCTGGTGAAAAATCCTGTCGTCGCCGCGACCCTGGCGAAGCGT
>JAYFRE010000096.1:0-18794 GCA_034926235.1 Rhodospirillaceae bacterium | reverse complement strand
AGGTGGACAGATAGATCGGATCGCTGCGCATGGTGATCGCCGACAGGGTGAAGACCGGAAAGCGCTCGACCGCGTTGTAATAGCCGGTATGGTCGCCATAGGGGCCTTCCTCGCCGGTCTCGGTCAGCGAGACATGGCCTTCAAGCACGATCTCGGCCTCGGCCGGCACCTTCAGCGGCACCGTCTTGCAATCGACCAGATCGAGCCTGCGGCCGCGCAGCAGCCCCGCGAACTGATATTCGGACAGGCTGTCCGGCACCGGCGTGACCGCGGCGATGATCGTGCCGGGGTCCGCGCCGATGACCACCGCCACCGGAAAGGGTTCGCCGCGTTCCTTGGCCCAGCGCTGGAAATGCTGGGCCCCGCCGCGATGAGCCAGCCAGCGCATCAGCGTGGTATTGCGTCCCGTCACCTGCATACGGTAGACGCCCAGATTGAAGCGGTCTCGCGAATCAGCCTCCGCCCCGGACGGGTTAGGGCCTTGCGTGACCACCAGCGGCCAGGTGATCAGAGGCGCGGGCTCGCCGGGCCAACAGGTCTGGATCGGCAGCGCGCCCAGATCGATGTCCGCCCCCGTCAGCACCACTTCCTGGCAGGGCGCACGGCTGACGGTCTTGGGGCGCATCGCCAGCGCGGTCTTCAAAAGGGGCAGCATATCGACGGCGTCGCGCAAGCCTCGGGGCGGTTCGGGCTGTTTCAGCGCCGCCAGCGCTTCGCCGATCGCGCGCAACTCCTGCGGGGTGCGGTCCATGCCCCAGGCAACGCGCTCGATGGTGCCGAACAGATTGACCAGCACCGGCATACCGAAACGCTTGCCATCCGGCCCGACGACATTCTCGAACAAAACCGCCGGCCCGCCCTCGGCCAGCAGCCGGGTTTGAATCTCGGTTATTTCGAGATGAGGCGAAACCGGCTCGGCGACGCGGACCAGACGTCCCTCGGACTCCAGCCGGACCATGAAATCGCGCAGGGAGGAATAGGGCATGGATCCTGTATTGGGCAAAAGGTTAAACCAATCTATATCTATAGGAAGGGGAGATGCGCCGTTCGTCAAGGCCCCCGGACCGAAATACGCCGCCCTTTTTCCGTTGTCACGGCTCGCGTTCAGGACCGGCAAGCTCACGCAACCGGTCGAAATCCTTGATCTCCAACAATGCCCTGCTCGTGGAAACGATCCCCTGCCGTTTCCAGGCCGACAGAATACGGCTTAGCGTTTCGTAGCGCATGCCCAGTGTCGCCGCCCACTGCGCCCGCGCCAAAGGCAAGGCGACCGTCAGGCCGCCCGCGGCTTCGGACAAACGAAGAAGATCGTCAGCCAGACGCTCGGAGGCGGAACGCGCGGTCATCCGGTCCACCCGTTCGACCGCCTCGTGCAGCCGTTCGGCGAAGCGGTTCAAAAGACGCATCGCCAGGTCCGGATGGGCGCGGCACAAGGCGCGCAGCCCGTCCGCCGGCACCAGGGTCATCCGACTGTCTGCCAGGACAAGGGCGGTCATCGGAAAACAGCCCCGGCTCATGAACGCTGCCGCCAGAGCGATGAATTCGCCTGCCGCGAACTGCCCGAACACCTTCTCGCCGCCCTCGTCGTCATGGCGCGACACGCGCACCCGGCCGCTTTCCAGCAACGGCACATACCGCACCGGGTCGCCTTCATGGAACAGAACCTGTCCGGCGGCGGCATCGAACCGGACAGAAGACGCCGCCAGCCGGTCGAGATCGGCGGCGGGCAATCCTGTGAACAAAGGATGCGCGCGCAGCAAGGCGGCGTTCCCGCCAGGACCGTTTTTGACGGATGTCATAGGAAGACCTTTCCGGTCGGGGTAAAACGGTTTTGTAAACAGATAATAATATGCATTCTCGACATCAACCGACAGAAGGAAGGTTCCGCCATGTCCTCTGACAACAGCATCGATCCCGCCCGCGCTCTCGCCCTGCACGATCTGGTCACGCCCACCGAAAAAGGCATCGCCAGCCGCGTCCTGGCCCGCACCAGCGGCGGCAATCTGACCCTGTTCGCCTTCGACGCCGGGCAGTCCTTGAGCGAACATACCGCCCCCTTCGACGCCCTGGTCCTGGTGCAGGAAGGCCGGTTGATCCTGACCATCGGCGGCCGGCCGGTAACCGCCGAACCCGGCAGCGTGGTCCGTATGCCCGCGCATGTGCCCCACGCGCTGGAAGCGCCGGAAGCCGCGCGCATGCTGCTGGTGATGCTGCGCGAGGCCGCCCAATGAAATCCACGGAAGCCGGCCACACCTTCCTGGCCCGTCTGGGCAAAACCCGCCTGCGTCCGGGCGGCGTGCGCGCGACGGATTGGCTGCTGGATCATGCGGGCTTTGCGCCGGGGCAAGAGGTTCTCGAAATCGCCTGCAATATGGGCACGACCGCGATCGAGATCGCCAAGCGGTTCGGCGTGCGCATGACCGGGCTGGACCGCGACGAAGCGGCGCTGGAGAAGGCGCGGGCCAATGCGGCCCGGGCCGGACTGGCGGATCGGGTATCGTTCCTGAACGGCAACGCGATGGAACTGCCATTCCCGGATTCCAGCCTCGACATCGTGATCAATGAAGCCATGCTGACCATGTACGCGCCTGCCGCCAAGGAAAAGCTGGTCCGCGAATATTGGCGCGTGCTCAAACCCGGCGGACGGCTTCTGACCCAAGACGTGATGCTGTCCGACAATGCGCCGCCCGATCTGATCCCCGCCCTTCAGGCCGCGATCAATGTGCAGGCGCAACCTTTGACCCGGCAAGGCTGGACCGACCTGTTCCTGGGACAGGGTTTTAGCGGGGTGACGGTGGAAACCGGCCCGATGTCCCTGCTGTCGCCGATGGGGCTGATCCGCGACGAAGGACTGTGCGGCACCGCGCGCATCCTTTGCAACGCCCTGAAGCCGGAAAACCGGGACGGGTTCAAAACAATGTTCGGCGTCTTTTCCCGCTTCCACCATCATCTGAACTTCATCGCGGTGCGCAGCCTCAGATAAGGGTGTATTCCCGGCGCCTTAAGACGGCGCGGCCCGTTCCAGCACGGCGGCGAAAAAGCCGTCCGTGCCGGTCGAGGCGGGAGACAGACGCAGATAGGGTCCGGGCAAGGGGCAATCCGTGCCGATATTTTCGGCCCAGATGCCGGGCAAGGGCAGCAGGCGAAAATCGGCGTTTTCCTTCAGGAAAGCGGCGATGCGGTCCTCGCCTTCCTCGGCCAGCAGCGAACAGGTGGCGTAGACCAGCCGCCCGCCGGGACGCGTCAGCCGCGCCGCCGAAGCCAGAATGCGCCCCTGAAGCGCCACCAGCTCGGCGACATCCTCCGGCGTCAGCCGCCATTTAGCATCCGGATTGCGCCGCCAGGTGCCGGTCCCCGAGCAGGGCGCATCCACCAGCACAGCGTCGAAGCTGCCGGCCTGCCGCTTGACCCATTTATCGGCCTCGCTGGTCAGCACATGGCGGGTCACATTATGCGCACCGGCCCGGCGCAACCTTTCCGCCGCCTTTTTCAGGCGCGAATCATGGACGTCGCAGGCCACCAGACGGCCTTTATTGGCCATCATCGCCGCCAAAGCCAAAGTCTTGCCGCCGGCGCCGGCACAGAAATCGACCACCGCCTGCCCCGGCTTCGCCCCCGTCAGCAGGGCCAGGAGCTGCGATCCCTCGTCCTGAACCTCGACCAACCCATCCCGGAACGGCTCCTGCGCCATCAGCGCCGTGCGGGCAGGCAAGCGCAAGCCCCAGGGCGACAACGCCGTCGGCTGCGCTTCGATCCCTCCGGCGGCCAGCGCCGCGCGCGCGCCATCGCGGTCGGTGCGCAACAGATTGACGCGCAGATCAACCGGGGCCTCGTCGCGCAAGGCCCCCATCTCGACGGCAAGACGATCACCGAAAACAGCTGAAAGCCGGGGTTCGATCCATTCGGGATATTCCCCCCGGACCCAGGCCGGCATGTCGTGATGGAACAGACGGCGCGTGGAGATCCGTTCCAGCAAGGCCCGTTCCTCGCGCATCAGCGGCGCGGGCGCGCGGCCGCCGCCGGGGCACAGCGCCGCCACCGCGTCGATTGTCATCGCGTCGGCCAGCACCAGATCGGCCAGCACCATCAGCCGCGGCGAAGGCTCCGCCCCCAGGGCGCGGAGAGTCCAAGCCAGCCGGGCGCGGCGGCGCAAAATTCCCCACAGCCGGTCCGAAAGGGCGCGCCGGTCCTTGGCGCCGATAAAGCGTCGCGCCCGCAGGAACGCCCCCGCCACCAGATCGGCGGGGCGCTGGGCCGCGGCGATTTCGTCCAAAAGCTCGATAACAAGCGCAAGCCGCGCCTCGGGTGTCATGAAGAGGCCCCTCCTTGGAAAGATGGTTTTTCGGTCCAGTCGCACAGATCCCGGACCGGACATTCGGCGCAACGGGGCTTGCGGGCGGTACAGATATAGCGCCCATGCAGGATCAGCCAATGATGAGCATGCATTTTCCAGTGATCGGGCACCACCGCCATCAGCTTGTTCTCGACATCGAGCGGCGTTGCACCCGATGCCATGCCGGTCCGGTTGGCGACACGGAAAACATGCGTATCGACGGCAATGGTCGGCTGGCCGAACGCCACATTCAACACCACATTGGCGGTCTTGCGCCCGACGCCGGGCAATGTTTCCAGCGCCGCACGGTCTCTGGGCACGGCTCCGTCATAGCGATCCAGAAGCAGGCGGGACAAAGCGATGACGTTTTTGGCCTTGGTGTTGAACAGACCGATGGTCTTGATCTTCTCCTTGAGCGCATCCTCGCCCAGCCGTAGCATGGCCGCCGGGTCCGAGACGTGTGCAAACAAATCCTTGGTCGCCTTGTTGACCGAAACATCGGTCGCCTGGGCCGACAGCACCACCGCCACCAGCAGCGTGTAGGGATTGATGAACGCGAGCTCGGATTTCGGATCCGGCCTCAACGCCGCCAGACGGGCGAAGAACGCATCGATTTGAGCGGGACTCATCGGCTGGCTACCTCCTGAACGCGGCGCATGGTAGCATCCCTCCCGCTCTTGGAAAGAACCTCGTGGAGATCCGCCCCGTCATGGCGTCCGCACTGCATCGGTTTGGCCTTTGGACCGCTTTGTTCCTGTTGGCGGCCTGCGCCCAGCAGGATGGCTCCCTTCCCTCTGAACCTTTGCTCCATTCCGATCGCGTGTCGCCCGAACCGATCGAGCCCGCCCGGATGCCCCCCGGCACGTTCGACAGGGGCTTGAGCGATTCCGAACGGGAACAGGCCCGCGCCGCCCTCGCCCAAGGCCAGAGAGACGATGCGCGCCGATGGATCGAGCAAGCCCTGGACCATTGGCCCGCCGAACCGGACAACTGGGCCGAACTGACGGCCATCTGCGCGGCACAAAAGGATGAATCCTGCCTGAGCTACGCCGCCTTTTTCCAGAACAAGCTAAGCTTCACCCAGGATTTGCCGCCACGCGTCGCCATGATGGGGTTCCAGAACATCCGGACCGAGGAACCGGCCAGCGGCGCGGCAAAGAACAAGGACCCCGGCTCTCTGACACCGGGACGGTCCGAAGGCTACGATCCCGCCACCCGCGCCATGGCCTATCGCCTGGAAGCGTTCTACAGCGCTCAAGACCCGATCGCCGCCGATGCAGCGCGCCAACGCCGGTTCCTCGACCGTTACCCCTATGCGCCGATGCTGGGCGCGGCGGGGATCGGCGCTGCCGTCTGGTTGGGTAAGCGCTAAGAGACTGTTTAGAACATCGGCGGGCGGAAACGACGGGAAAGATTTCCCCCAGCCGGCCAGCGGAAACTAACGCCCCGCCAGACCGACCTGCACAACAAGGACCAACCGCTTTCCGAAGACGTTAGCGCCGGGTCAGCCCCAACACATCGGTCATCGCGTAAAGCCCCGCCGGCTTGCCCGCGACCCAGCGCACGGCCCGGATCGCCCCCTTGGCGAACACCTGGCGCGAAGATGCGCGATGGGTCAGTTCCAGCCTTTCGCCGTCGCCGGCAAAAATGACCGAATGATCCCCGGCGACATCGCCGCCGCGCAAGGTGGCGAATCCGATCTCACCTTCCGGCCTGGGGCCGATGATGCCGTCACGGGTCTTGCGCCAGACATCCTCCAGCGCGACCTCGCGTCCCTTCGCCGCCGCGCGGCCCAGGGCCAACGCCGTGCCCGACGGGGCATCGACCTTGTGCCGGTGATGCATCTCGACGATTTCGATGTCATAGGCCGGGTCCAGGCTCCGCGCCACTTCCTCGGTCAATGCCGTCAGCAGGGTCACGCCGATGCTATAATTGGCCGCCCAGACGATCGGCGCGCGCCGTGCGCATTCGCGCAGACGATCGGCCAGATCGCCGCTCAGCCCGGTGGTGCCGATGACATGGGCGGTGCGGGTTTCGGCAGCCAGCGCGGCGTGCTGGACCGTCGCCTCGGGCGTGGTGAAATCGATGACCACATCGGCGCGTTCAAACACCGTTTTAGGGTCCACGCCGATGATCACGCCGTTGGCCGGCATACCCGCCAACAAAGCGATGTCCCGTCCGACCGCATCGCCGCCGGGACGTTCGGTCCCGCCGATGAGAGTCATGTCCGGAGTTCCGATCACTTCCCGCGCCAGATTGAGGCCCATGCGCCCGGCGCAGCCGACGATACCGACCTTGATCATGTCCCCTTAATCCTTTTCCAACCGCGCGGCGTCCCGCGCCGCGCCAATGCCGCAGCTCACGTCAGATCGTCCCACAATTCCTTAACTTTGGCGAAGAATCCCGACGATTCCGGGCTGGTCGTCTCCTGACCGCCCTCTTTTTCAAACTCGCGCAGCAATTCCGTCTGGCGTTTGGTCAAATTGACCGGCGTTTCCACCTGAATCTCGACGAACATGTCGCCGCGCGCCGCGCTGCGCAAAACACTCATGCCCTTGCCGCGCAGCCGGAACTGGTGGCCGGGCTGGGTGCCGGTCGGAATCGACAGCCTTGAACGGCCGCCATCGATGGAGGGCACCTCGATCACCCCGCCCAGAGCCGCCGTGGTCATCGGCACCGGCACCCGGCAGAAGATGTTCGCCCCTTCGCGCTGGAACAGGCGATGCGGACGGATCGAGAGAAAGATGTAAAGATCGCCCGACGGCGCGCCGCGCTGACCCGGCTCGCCTTCATTGGCCAGACGGATGCGGGTGCCGTCCTCGACCCCGCCCGGAATGGTCACCGACAGCGTCTTTTCCTTGGCGATGCGTCCCGAACCGCTGCAGGCGCGGCAGGGGTCCTTGATCACCCGGCCCTGGCCCTGACATGTCGGACAGGTCCGCTCGATGGTGAAAAAGCCCTGAGTCGCCCGGACCTTGCCCATGCCCCGGCAAGTGGCGCATTCGACCGGTTGCGCACCGTTCGCACTGCCGCTGCCATGGCAGCTTTCGCACGCCACCGCGCTTGGAATCTTGATTTCGGTAGTCTTGCCCGCGAACGCCTCTTCGAGCGAGATTTCCATATTGTAGCGCATGTCCGCGCCGCGCGCCGGACCGCCGCCGCCCCGGCGGCCGCCCATGAATTCGCCGAACACTTCGTCGAAGATATCGGCGAAGCCTGAGGTGAAATGGAAATCGCCGCCGCCCGCGCCGAACCCTCCCCTGCCCTGCTCGAAGGCCGCGTGACCGAACCGGTCATAGGCCGCGCGCTTCTGATCATCCTTTAAGATGTCGTAGGCTTCATTGACCTCGCGGAATTTCTGCTCGGCCTCGGGGTCGTCCGGATTGCGGTCAGGGTGAAACTGCATCGCAAGTTTGCGATAGGCTTTTTTGACCTCGTCCGCGCTTGCGCCCTTGGTCACCCCCAAAACGATATAATAATCCCGCTTACTCATGACGCTTCGCTCTGATCCTCGGAGAAACGGAGACCGCCCATGGGGCACCGCCGCCCCGAAGGGGATAGGCTCCCTCCGGGGCGGCGATCACGACCTGTCCGTGACAGGCAAGGACAGGGCTTACTTGCCCTTCTTGTCGCTGTCCACTTCCTCGAAATCGGCGTCGACGACGTTGTCGTCGGCGGGCTTGCCCTCAGCCTGGGGGCCGGCCGCCGCATCCGCGCCGCCGGCGGCTGCCTGCTGCGCCTTATAAAGCGCCTCGCCCAGCTTCATCGAAGACTGGCCGAGCGCATCGGTCTTGCCCTTGATGACGGCGGCATCGTCCGATTCGAGCACCGCTTTCAGGGCGGCGATGTCGGCCTCGATCTTGGCTTTGTCCTCGGCCGGGATCTTGTCGCCATGCTCGGCCAAGGTTTTCTCGGTCGTATGGATCACCGCGTCGGCATGGTTGCGGGCTTCGACCGCTTCCTTGCGCTTCTTGTCCTCGGACGCATGCTGTTCGGCGTCCTTGACCATCTTGTCGATATCGGCATCCGACAAACCGCCCGAAGCCTGAATGCGGATCTGCTGCTCCTTGCCGGTGGCCTTGTCCTTGGCCGACACCGAGACGATACCGTTGGCGTCGATGTCGAAGGTCACCTCGATCTGCGGGATGCCGCGCGGAGCGGCAGGCAGACCGACCAGATCGAACTGGCCCAGAATCTTGTTGTCGGCGGCCATCTCGCGCTCGCCCTGGAAGACGCGGATGGTCACGGCGGTCTGGTTGTCCTCGGCGGTCGAGAATACCTGGCTCTTGCGCGTCGGCACCGTGGTGTTGCGGTCGATCAAGCGGGTGAACACGCCACCCAGCGTTTCGATGCCCAGCGACAGCGGCGTCACGTCGAGCAGCAGAACGTCCTTGACCTCGCCCTTCAGCACGCCGCCCTGGATCGCGGCGCCGATCGCCACCACCTCGTCGGGATTGACGCCCTTGTGGGGTTCACGGCCGAAGAATTCCTGCACCTTTTCCTGGATCTTGGGCATACGGGTCATGCCGCCGACCAGAACCACCTCGTTGATCTCGCTGGCCTTGAGGCCCGCATCCTTCAACGCGGCCTTGCACGGGCCGATGGTGCGCGCGACCAGATCCTCGACCAGCGCTTCGAGCTTGGCGCGGGTCAGCTTGATGTTCAGATGCTTCGGCCCCGACGCGTCGGCGGTGATGAAGGGCAGATTGACCTCGGTCTGCATGGTCGAGGACAGCTCGATCTTGGCCTTTTCAGCCGCTTCCTTGAGCCGCTGCAGAGCCATGCGGTCATTGCGCAGATCGATGCCCTGCTCGCGTTTGAACTCGTCGGCCAGGTAGTCGATGATGCGCGCGTCGAAATCTTCGCCACCCAGGAAGGTGTCGCCGTTGGTGGATTTCACCTCGAACACGCCGTCGCCGATCTCCAGGATCGACACGTCGAACGTGCCGCCGCCCAGATCATAGACCGCGATGGTGCCGGCGCTCTTCTTGTCCATGCCGTATGCCAACGCCGCCGCGGTCGGCTCGTTGATGATGCGCAAGACTTCCAGACCCGCGATGCGGCCGGCGTCCTTGGTCGCCTGGCGCTGCGAATCGTTGAAATAAGCCGGGACGGTAATCACCGCCTGGGTGACCTTTTCGCCCAAATAGCTTTCGGCGGTTTCCTTCATCTTCTGCAGGATGAAGGCCGAAACCTCGCTGGGGCTCGTCTTCTTGCCTTGGGCTTCGACCCAGGCGTCGCCATTATCGCCCGCGACGATGGCATAGGGAACGAGACCCTTGTCCTTCTGCGTCATCGGATCGTCGAACCGGCGACCGATCAAGCGCTTGATGGCGAATAGCGTGTTAGACGGGTTGGTGACCGCCTGACGCTTGGCCGCCTGCCCGACCAGTCGCTCGCCGGAATCGGTGAACGCGACCATGGACGGGGTGGTGCGAGCGCCTTCGGCGTTCTCGATGACCTTCGCGTTCTTGCCTTCCATAATGGCGACGCAGGAATTCGTCGTGCCAAGGTCGATACCGATGACTTTGCTCATGTCTTCCTCATTGATCTATGGCCGGCGCCCGTTGGCCCCATCTCGCGGCGGCCGCCGGCGCCCCCTTTGGTTGTCTTTCTTGGCCAAATCCGGCCTGTTCCCCCGAAAACGGAAGGAGCGCATCGGATCGGTCAGCTCACATCGCGGATATATAAGGCGCGGTTTCGTCCCCTGCAACCGCATCTCCCCAGGCTTGGGAGGCGGATGCTAGCATCAGGCGCGTTTTCGTGCCAGGAGGAACGCCATCGACGGAAGAAGGTCGCGACGGTATTGAGAGGAATCGCGCCCGATAGCGCATACCGTCAAGGGTCGATCAACCCCCGGACGATCGCCATCACCAAGGCCTGCTCTCGTGTCGAGGCCCCTAGTTTGCGCCGCACATTGGATAAATGAAATTCGACCGTCGCCAGACTGACATGCATGCGATTGGCGATTCGTTCGTTACGCAGCCCCGAGGCCAGCCAAGACAGACATTCCCGTTCGCGCGGCGTCAGAAGAGACGCAGGCGCTGTTTCCGCGCTCATCGCCGCCCCCTTTTCAGCATGGGCTGCGCCCTGCGCTACGGTGCTGCGGGAAACCTTGCGACGGCTTTGATTCTGCTGTTCCACGTCGATCTACCTCGAAAAGGCAAGGACGGAGCGGCAGGATCGGACCCGGCAAGAAGAATCTCCGGCCGGCGGCCCGTCTCCGGACCGCCGGCCATCGCCCAGCTTCAGCGATTCAAAAGAACCGCCGCTCTTCCCCAGGGCGGTAAAAAAAATGGCAGTCCACCTTTTGTAAAGGAATTCTATCCCATATACGGCTGCCAAGCGAAAAGATGAAACAATAAGGCCATTAAGAGGCACATATACGCCACCCGATACACGACGCTCGCAAAAGTTGCGGGAACCGCATTCGCAGGCTGCATAGTTGCCACCCGGCATTCTGTCCCACCGTATTATCGAAATTTTCTTTTCTACAATCTCTCTACTACCACCTAATTCTACCGAAACTATTTTAGATGGCTTTTTAGACCTATCATCTATCCGCCTTACAGTGTAGCTATGGATTCCCATAGGTAGACGAGCGTGAACATCTTCACTCCTCCACAGCCGCTCTGCGCCGCAAGCATGCGGAAACACCCGTATTTCCGCCTTAAAACGAAGACGGAAACGTCTTCGGGAAAACGGCCGGGGAAACGGTTTAGACGAATGAAGCAGGTGTCTAATTGGACGCCATGGCGATGGTCGGCGTGCAACCGACGGGGAAATTCACCGAACGCGCGATGAAGCACAGCTTATGGGCGTGTTCGTGCAGCGTTTCGGCCAAGCGCCTATCCCCGCCGGCGGCAATGACGATCCGCGGACGCAGCGTGGCCGAAACGAACTGCCCCCCACCATCGGACTGTTCCACCATCAGGCCTTCGGCCTCGTCCTCATAAGACAGGACCACGATGCCAGCACGTGCGCACAGGTCGAGATACCAGAGCTTGTGGCAGGATGACAGCGACGCCAGCAGCAATTCTTCCGGATTCCAGCGGCTGGAATCGCCCCGGAAGGCGGGATCGGACGAACCGTCGATCTCGGGCTTGCCATCCCGTTCGATCCGATAGGCGCGGCTATAGGCCGAATAGGATTCAGTTCCTTTTCCTAGGTTCCCCGTCCAGACTACCCGTACCTGGTAATGATGCCGCTTGATGCTCATCTTGCCGTCCAATCCCGATGAATATGCCGATTCCCATCGGCTGTAGCCGATCCTGTCCGCCCCCGCAAGGCGGGATGAATGCCTATACCCACCGATACGAACCGATTTTTTTGACTGATTCTTGCAACCGTCACAGAGAGGCCGCATCGGTTCCGCTATGGTCGGCGAATGGCGGGGCCGGCCTTCATCCGTTCCCGCCATGACCAATCTGCTCGGCCCGGACAAGGACATGCGCCGACATGCGCACAGTGAACGACATTCATGACGACATCCGATCCAGACACCAAAAATCCCCATCGAAATTCAGCTACTTCTTCCTGCAATGGATAAAATTTCAGAATAATTCCTCCGATCTTTTCCGGGCGCGCGGAGGCAATGACGAAACCTATCTGCAATTCCTGCTCGGACAGGAAAAGGTCGATTCGGCGGCGGTGGTGTTCGACACGATCAGCGCCTATTGGCGCGATCAGGAAAAGGAAGACCAGGTCTTCGCCTATCTCAATCACGAAGACCGGGCCGGCAACGGGATCTGGCACTATCTGGCGGGGACGCTGTCCAACCGCGAAGGCATCTCCACCTTGCGCATCGCCCGCGCCCTGCTGGCGATGGATATCGATTTTTCCAAGCGCAACAAAAAGGGCGAATCGCCTTTATCGAAAATGCTGCTGCCGGCGCCGCGCTGGAAATCGATCAATGCGCTGGTTCAGGCCAAACATCTATCGATCGAGAATCTCGAACGCGCCATCTCTGAACAGGCGAAAGACGAGGCGCAGCGCAACCACCTGATGAGCCAGCTTTTCTCCAACGACATCCAGAATAATCAGGGGTTGCTGTCGCAGCATGTGTTGAAACAAGCGGTCCAGCCCCAAGCGGACGCCGTCCTGCGCGCCGCGACCTGCCGCCTGTTCTTCGATTACCGCAACGACGACACCGCCAGCCCGGCCTTTTTCAAACTGATCGGCATCGCCAACCACGCCATGTTCGACGATCTGATCCGGCTTTTGGTGCAGAACACGATCGAAACGGCGGAAACCATTCCCGTTCCCGACATCGCCACGCGCAAGGCCTATGTCCAGCGTCTGTTTGCCAAGCGCATGCTGGTGCGCGACAAAGGTGGCGAAGGCGTCCTGTTCAAGGCGCTCGCCGCCCAGAAACACGCCCATATGGTCAAGATCACCAGCCTGCTGCGCAATGACGAATTGGCGGTCAACGTCATGCAGCGCGGCGAAACCATCCGCACGCCTTTCCTGGTCGACAAGGATTCGCCCGCGCCGACCAATCCGCTGCTCTCTCTTTTGCTGCAGCAGGACCCCGACGGCAACACCGTCTTTCATTGGGCCATGGTGCGGAACGATCTTCAGGCGCTGAAACGGCTTTTGTCCGGATTAGCGCCGAACGATCTGCACGCGATCATCACCGCCTTCCCGAACCGGGCCGGAATCACACTGTTAATGATGGTGTCCGACCCCGAGACCGCCGCCCGGCGGCTTTACAAAGCGGCGATGGCGAAGGTGGTGACGACGACGCGCGCCAAACAGATGGTGGCGGCGATGGCGCATATCGACAGCGACGCCAGGGATTTCCTGCTCGCCCGAGTGGCCGAGATCGAGGAATTGGCGAAGTCGGTCGGACGAAAGGGGCCCTTGCCCCCGACATTCCGTCTTCCTCTGCCTCAAATTCAGGCCGCCAGAGGGTGACGGAACCCGCAGCAAGGATCGCGAAAGACCACGATGACTAAAAGCGCACCGCCTCCGCCCACCCCTCCGGCCGATCTCCCGCCCTCCGCCGAGGCGATGAACCGCCGGCTCGCCCGGTTGCTAAGCCGGTTTGGCATGAATGGCGAACGCATCCTGGCCGACGTGGCCGCGAACCGCATCGGCGCGGGACAATTGCTGCGCAATCCGGCGCTGATCGACCCCGGCGGTCTGATCAAGCTTCACGCCATCGGCATGATGGACGCCATGCTCGAACTGGCCAGCGGCGGCAAACCTGTCATCGCCCTGCCGAAAAATCCGAAAGCCGGATTGAACGCAATCGCGCTGTTTTTGCGCCTGAACCACACGCCACAGTTCTTCTGGCGCGAAAACGACACCCCGTCCGCCTGGTCCACCCGCGTCTTCGACGCCTTGTTCATCAGCATGGCGGACGAAAAGATCTTCGGCTTTTCCGATTTTTTAGCGCTGGACCGGTTAAGCGGTAATCCGCTTTGGCAGGGATTGTTCGGCAGTTCCCTGGATCTTTATTTGAAGGCCGTCGCCAATCCGGCGCGAATCCAGATGCTGGACCAGACCACCTCCCAATCGGCGGTGAACGCGTTCCGCAATTCCTCCACCCAGCGCCAAGCCCGGCTGCCAAAGGTGAAATACGGCAATCCCCTGGCCAGTTTCAAAGACATCGCCGAATACGCCATCGGCGAATATCTGGAAGGGCTGGACGTCAACGAGGCGCTGGAACGCACCCTGGTCCAAACCCAGTTGGGTCTGACCGATCCGGGGGGCAAGGAACGCTTCGAAGCCTTTCTGCGCGACAACCGGATCGATCCCGGCACCTTCCCCACCACCGTTCAAGTTCTTTACGAACGGGTCCTGCACCAGGTCCGGTTCCAGGAAAGCGAGGCCGAGGTCGCAGCGGTCTGCTATGCCTATGCCGATGAGATCAAAGCGACGGCGCGGATCGAAAAGCTGTTCTCGAATTTCGCCGACGCCGTCCTGCCGGTGGCCGCGCGTTGCCGCCGCCACTTTTCTTTTGACGGCATGACCGCGATGGAAGGCGCCGCCGTGATTGCGCGCTGGGCCAAACGCTCCCGCGTCCTGGCCGATATCCGCAAAGGCGGGCTGGCCCGGCAGGTGCCCGAACTGATCCGCCAGCTCGGCCCGGCCGAACGGCGGCACTTGCTGGCCTTCCGCGACGGGCGGACCGAAGCCCGCTCGGTCAGCGGACAGGACATCGAACGCTATGTCCGCGCGCGCTGCAAAATGCTGACCCTGTCGGCGCAGCAGGCCAAGATCAGCCGCGTCGAGCGCCTGCTGCAAGACCAGATCGACGGCGCGGAGCAATTCATCCTCCGCCCCGGCCAGGCAGCACTTCAGAACATGACCTTCGGCGTCGAGGTGTTTTTCCGCACGCTGCGAACGGTGATGGAAGATATCTGCGCCGGCACCGGTTCCTTGCTGCGCGAACAGATGAAAGTACTATCCGATTTCCAGCAGCGTTACGGCCCCCTAACCACGGTGGCGCTGCTTTACCCGATCACGCCCGGGACCCGGCCGGAAAAATGGCTTCAGGACGCGCGCGAGGCCTTAAGGCGAATCGGCGACGAGGCTTTTGAAGCGCCGCCGCCACCCCGCCTTGACGAAAAAACGCAGCCCATCACCGCCTGACCGCCTTCGGCACGACGGCAGGCGGCCCCATTCCAGGACCGGCCAGGAAAGATCGTTCACCGATCATGCGATGCGCAGACGCCTATGAAATGGGCTCTGCTTCGCATATTTTTTAGGCAAATAATCCCGAAACCCACAGGGATCGGGGAATTTTTGGGCAGTTTCTCTCACCCTTGCCTTGGCATGGCTTATGCAAACGTCCTCCCTGCGACTAGGGTTCCGGCCGTTCGGCGGTGTCTGGTCCGAGAGTCGCAATCCGCTCCACCGGTTTTTCAGACCGGAAGGCGGACACACGGCGGGACAAAAGCCCGGGAGGTTCTAACCGAGGGGAACGGCTTTCGTTCCTGTCGCGGAGGCCTCTGGACACGCGTTCTCCCCGCAGCCCGAGCCGTCGCTCCCTTCGGACCGTTGCAACGAAGATCCGGAGTGCATGACGATGGCCTTTTCCTTCAAGAGCATGACGATCGCCGCCACCGCCTTGGCTTGCGCCCTGGCCTGGGGCGCGCCCGTCCAGGCGGCCGAAAAAACCGATTTCAAGATCGCCTGGTCCATCTATGCGGGCTGGATGCCCTGGGGCTATGCCCAGGAAGCCGGCATCGTCAAGAAATGGGCCGACAAATACGGCATCACGGTCGAGCTGGTCCAGGTCAACGACTACATAGAATCGGTGAACCAATACACCGCCGGCAAGTTCGACGGCGTAAGCGTGGCCAGCATGGACGCGCTGACCATTCCCGCCGCCGGCGGCGTCGACACCACCGCCCTTCTGATCGGCGACTATTCCAACGGCAATGACGGCGTGGTCCTTAAGGGCGCGAAATCCTTAAAGGACATCAAGGGCCAGAAGGTCAATCTCGTCGAATTGTCGGTTTCCCACTATCTGCTTGCCCGCGCCCTCGACTCGGTCGGGTTGAGCGAACGCGACATCAGAATCGTCAACACCGCCGATGCCGATATCGTCGGCGCGGCCGCCAGCCCCGATGTCACCGCCATCGTCGCCTGGAACCCGCAATTGTCCGAAATCCTGAAGGGCGCAGGCATGACCGAGGTCTTCGATTCCAGCAAAATTCCGGGCGAGATCATGGACCTGACCGTGGTCAACAGCGGCACGCTCAAGGACAATCCGAAGCTGGGCAAGGCGTTGACCGGGGCCTGGTACGAAACGTTGGCCCTGATGACCCGGAAAGACGAAGCCGGCAAGGCCGCACGCGAGGCGATGGCCCGGCTGTCCGGCACAGATCTCGCCGGCTACGAATCCCAGTTGAAGACCACCTATCTCTACAGCGATCCCAAGGCGGCAGCCGATTTCACCCGCAGCCCCGAAGCCGTCAAGGCCATGGATCTGGTCCGCACCTTTTCCTTCGCCCACAACCTGCTGGGCGACGGCGCCAAGAACAAAGACGTGGTCGGCATCACTTTCCCCGGCGGCAAGGTGCTGGGTGACGCGAAGAACATCAAGCTGCGCTTCGACGACGCCTACGCCCAGATGGCCGCCGACGGCAAGCTCTGACCTCAAGTCCCGCTTTCCCGACGGAGAACCGCCATGGCGCGACGCCTGATCAACCGGCACCCCGGCCGTTTCGGCCAGTTTCATCTGGGGTTGCTGCCGTTCCTCATCCTGATCGGACTTTACGCCACCAGTTCGGCCATCCGGCTGGCCGACAACCCGAACGACAAGCTGCTGCCGGGGTTTGCCGCCCTGGCCAACGCCATCGTCCGGGTCGCCTTCCAGATCGATCCCCGGACCGGATCGGTTCTCCTGTGGGCCGATACCGCCGCCAGCCTGACCCGTCTGGGAACCGGGCTGGCGGTGTCGATGGCGCTCGCCCTCATCATCGGCGTCGCCAACGGCGTCATCCCCTATATCCGGGCGGGATTGTCGCCGCTGGTGGTGGTGATCTCGATGATCCCGCCGATGGCGGTCCTGCCCATCCTGTTCATCGTTTTCGGCCTGGGCGAATTGTCGAAGGTGATGCTGATCATCGTCGGAGTCGCCCCGTTCCTGATGCGCGATTTGCAAGGACGCGTCATGGAGCTGCCCGGCGAACAGCTGATCAAGGCGCAAACGCTGGGCGCATCCAGCGTGCAGATCATACTCCGGGTGGTGCTGCCGCAGATTCTGCCCCGCCTGATCGACGGGGTCAGGCTGTCGCTGGGCTCGGCCTGGCTGTTCCTAATCTCGGCCGAGGCCATAGCCGCCGAGGTCGGGCTGGGTTACCGCATCTTCCTGATGCGGCGTTATCTGGCGATGGATGTAATCCTGCCCTATGTGGTCTGGATCACCCTTCTGGCCCTGCTCTGCGACATCGCCCTCAAACGTCTCAACCACGCCCTGTTCCCGTGGATGGAAGCCAAGCGGAGGGCGTCATGACCCATGTCTCGGTGACCAATGTCTGGAAGGAATATGAGGGACAGGTGATCCTGGAACGGGTCAATCTGGACGTCGTCCCCCATTCCTTCGTCTCCATCGTCGGCCCTTCGGGCTGCGGCAAATCCACCTTCCTGCGCATGCTGTTGAGCCAGGAAACCCCGAGCCGGGGCAAGATCCTGATGGATGGAGAGCCGCTGCCGCCCGAACCCACCGAGGATCGCGGCGTCGTGTTCCAGCGTTATTCCGTCTTTCCCCATCTGACGGTGCTGGAAAACGTCGCCTTCGGCCTGGAAGCCCAGGCCGCCCCCATCATCGGACGCCTGTTCGGCACCAAGCGCCGGGTGCTGTTTGAACGCTGCCGCCCGATCATCGAGGCCGTCGGGCTGGATGCCGCGCGCGACAAATACCCGTCGCAGCTTTCGGGCGGCATGCAGCAGCGTCTGGCGATCGCCCAGGCGCTGATCAAGAAGCCGAAGATCCTGCTGCTGGACGAACCCTTCGGCGCGCTCGATCCCGGCATCCGCGCCGACATGCACGAGCTGATGCTCGGCTTGTTCGAAGAAACCGGCCTCACCGTCTTCATGGTCACGCACGATCTGAGGGAGGCGTTCCATCTCGGTACCCGGTTGATCGCCTTCGACCGCTACCGGACGCGGCCCGAGGAAATCGGCGTCTATGGCGCGACCATCACCTTCGACCTGCCGCTGGACCGCGCCAATGCGCGCGAGCGCAAGGACGCACTGCACGAACTTCACAGCAAGGCGGCGGGCTATGACGCCGCCGCCGACATGGCCTGGCCGGGACGACCCGGCCCACAAGAAGCACAGGCCCATATCGACGGGACGACCCGATAGAGGAGGCAAGGAATGACGAGCCAAGACGTTCTCTACCGGGACGAACTGCCCGGCGGAAAGCATTGGTCGATGACGCTCAGGCGCGGCGCGCTGCTGCGGCTGACCGACATCGAAGGCGGAGCCAATGTGGGCATGCTGTTCTACAACCCCGCCAACCTGTTGGAACGCTACAACGCGCCCGACAGCCTGAAATGCCAGCACACCTTCAAGCTGACCCGGGGGCACTGCCTTTATTCCGACATGGGCCGTATCTTCTGCTCGATCGTCGCCGACGATGTCGGCTGGCACGACACCGTATGCGGCAACACCACCAAAGACAGCGTCGCCCGCAAATGGGGGCAGGTCGATTACCGGACCGCACGCAACGGCTGGACCCAGAACGGCCATGACAGCTTTCTGGTCGAAGCGGCGAAATACGGGCTGGGACGGCGCGATCTGGCGGCCAACGCCAACTGGTTCTCCAAGGTTTCCGTCGCCCCGGACGGAACCATGGTCTTCGATCCGTCCAACGCCCGCGCCGGAGCGCAACTCTCCTTGCGCTTCGAGATGGACACGCTGGTGCTGCTGCACACCTGCCCCCATCCGCTCGACCCCTCGCCCGTCTATCCCCGCCATCCGGTGGCCTATGAAATCCTGA
>JAYFRE010000160.1:0-5094 GCA_034926235.1 Rhodospirillaceae bacterium | reverse complement strand
CCCCATTCCCTGGCTCGCCATGCCCGGGATGGGGCTGCGCGATCTGGACCCGGCCGCGATCGGCCTGCCCCCTGACCGTTATGGTGTTGCCCTGGCGGCGGAACATGGCCGCATACTCGACCGTCTCGTCTTTCTGCCCTTGGCCGCCCTGCACCAAAAATTCGACGGACGTTGACGCGTCCCGGAAAAAGTCCCGCCAGCCGGGCGCAAATAATCGTCCCCTCTGAGCGTCTTGTTGAGATTGCCGTATTTGTCGGCCTGGGTCGCGCCCAGATAGGTCATCTCCACTTTCCCCTTCTGGCACAACCACCCCAATGTTCCGACGACATCGGTATGGCACTCGGCATTTGCCTGGATGCAGGTGACATCAACACCCCAAGGCAATCCGCCGATCGCCGTACCGTCGAAACGGATGCCATTTTGCATCTCGTAGCGGCCATACAGGCCTAGGAAACCGGCTTGGCCCTTGGCATTGCCGCCATTGCCGTCGATGTCTGTCCGGCTGCCGAGATAGCCGGCGACGACACCGCCCGTCAGACGTTTTTCGATAAGCGGGAAATCGATACCGCCAATCACGCCCGCATGCTGGGTGTCAGTACCGGCTATGCTCTGTTTGCTGTCGGTCGAGCCGAAACGGCCGATGCCGTTCATCCACAATCCGCGCGGAATAGGCCGACCGTCGGCGGTCAGCCCGATAGGCTGCACAGAATAGGGCGAGACGGCATCCGCGCCGTCGCCGGGGCATTCCTGGCGGGCGGGCGCACCGAATAAAGGCGATGGACCGGCGATCGAGCCCAGATCGCCGGGCTGTTTTCCATCTCGCGGAATCAGCCGGATCAGCGCAGGGTAAAACGAACCGGCACGATCAGTTCGACCCTGTCGTCGGGCGCGTTGTCCGGGGCGGGCAAGGGCTGGGCCCGATCCAGCACCTCCAACGCTTCGCTGTCCAATTCGCGATGCCCCGATTTTTGGCGAATGGCTTTGTGCAACAGCATGCCTCGGCAGTTCATGGCGATCTGCACATAAACCACCCCCTCATAGCGCCGCCCCCGGGCAATATCCGGGTAACGCAGATGCCGTTGCAGACGGCTCAGCAGTTCGTCGCGCCAATCCGTCCGGCCCACCGCGTTCGACAACCGCGACAGCCCCGGCGACAGAGCGGTGGTCTTTTCGCCCTCCGGCGCGTTCGACGATGCGGGCATCGAAGTGGTCTGCGCCGCCATTTTCGCCAAGGACGGATCGGGTTGGGCGGCGGCCTGGGTTGGTTCGGACTGCGGAACCGACGGCTTTGGCGGCGTCGGGCGGGGCAAAGCCGCCTCGGAATTGGCGACCACCCGTTCCTTGATCGGGTTTTTCTTTGGTTGCGGCTTGGCCGCCGCCTGAGGACGCGCCTGAACCTGCCGGGGACCGGGCGTCAGTTCAATCTCCTTGACGGGGGCCGAAGCCGAAGTCCCCAATTCCACCATCATCATGGCGGTTTGCGGCGGCGGGGAAAACGGCGCGATAGGCGGCGTCAACATCGCCCAAAGACCGACGCCGTGCGACGTCAGCACGATGGCCAGGCACAAGACCCATCCCCAAAGGCAGCGCCCCCCCAACGCTATTGTCCCCCTGCGCCATCGCGGACCAGTAAGACCACCTTGAAATAGCCTTCTTCCTTCAGCCGGGCCATGACGTCCATCAGATCCCCATAAGAGATCGCCCGATCCGCCAGCAAATGCAGGCGCGTTTCGTGATCCGAACGCGTCGCGGCCAGCACGGCCGGGCCAAGCTGTTCGAGCGAGACCACCGACTCCCCGACCGAAACCGACAAATCGGTGTGCACGGTGATGGTGACAGGATCCGGGGCCATCGGCTCCGGCGTCGCCGCCAGCGACGGCAGATTGACCGGGATTTGAATCGTCGCCAGGGGCGCTGCGACCATGAAGATGATCAGCAACACCAAAATGACATCGATGAACGGCGTCACGTTGATATCGTTGAAATCGCCGTCCAGGCTGTCCTCTTCCTCATCGATCCGGTTGGCGTTCACGTCTCTTACTCCGCCGCCTTGGCCGGAAAGCGGTTGACCTGACTTTCTGCGTCCCAGGCGGCCAGACGGCGGATTTCCACCGCCGCGTCGCCCAACTGCACCTTGACCGAGGCGCTGAAGCGTCGCAGCAGGTTATAGGCGATGACCGCGGGAATGGCGGCGGCCAGTCCGGTGCCCGTCGCCAGCAAAGCCTCGGCGATGCCGGGGGCGACCACCGCCAGATTGGCCGTCTGCGACTGGGCGATGCCGACGAAACTGTTCATGATGCCCCAGACGGTACCGAACAGCCCGACAAAGGGCGCGATGGCGCCGATGGTCGCCAGAACCCCGGTCCCCCGGTCAAGCGCCCGCCCGGCGGCGATGCGGTGACGATCCAGCCGGGCGGCGATCTGCGCCTCGGTTGACCAGTGCGTCCCCCCACGATTCTGTCTGACCGCCGTCTTGGCCGAATGGGCCATCGCCAGCACCCAACGGTCAATGCGCGGCGTCTGGGCGCAGACGCTTTCCAGCGATCCGGCGACGCTCAGATGCCGCAGCGACGCCCCCACCCGGCGACGCCAGACTATGATTTCGACGATCTTGGCCAGCCACACCGTCCAGGTGACCACCGATGCCAGGAACAAGCCGACCATCACCGCCTGCACGACGGGATTGGCCGTCACGAACATCTGCCACGGAGATAAGGATTGCGCCATCTGATCCTGCGCCCAGGCCGGCATGGAGCCAAACAGCGACGTCCCCCCGAACGTCCACCCCAACCACCCCATTTGCTTCATAACAGTCCCCTTCACCCGGCTCGGCTGGCGCTCGCCATATCGGGTTGACGTCCCTGCTCCCGAAATCCGGACATGAAGAATAGGCTCATTTATGATAATGCGACACATTATCAATAATTGCCTTGCCTCGCTATCGCCGACGCGTCATTGTTTGGCTCCAGCCACAGGGCGCTTCTTTCTGAGCCAAAGGGAGAAGAACTGTTCCGCGCCCTTGACAGATTGCCGCCGAACCCTCCATAAGCATTCTACCGATGTAGTGGATTTATTGGGTATACAACACTTGTAACACGGGTTTATCCATGCCCCGCGATGATCCATTCCAAGACGGTTTCGATGACGAGACGGCGGTCTTCAACAGCCTGTTCGACAAGCGTCGGCGGTCTTTGTTCGCTGTCGCCCTGCAGCGCCTGCGCGTCGTCGAGGACGCCGAGGACGCCGTCCAGGAAACCTACATAAAATCACGCAAGGTAGCTTGGCGGTCGGTCCAAAGCCCTGACGCCATGCTGACGACCATCCATCTCAACGTCATTTGCGACATGCTGCGGCGGCGAACCCATTCGCTGGTCGAGGACGGCCGTTACGACGAAGCCGCTGAAATTGTCGCCTCGCCGCAAGCCGACCCGGAACAGACGCTTCTCGCCAAAATCCGCTGGAAACTGGTGTCGCGCTCCATCGACACCTTGCCGCCGGTGTGCCGGAAAATCTTCTTGATGGTTAAAATCGACGGATTGTCCCACGCCGAGATCAGCGCCCACACGGGGATGAGCCGGACCGCCGTCGAAAAGAACGTCGTCCGTGCGATGCAACGGCTGCGGCAAAATTTAAACTGAATTTTTTGTCCCGTTTTCCTTGCCTGGATCGTCTATGGTCAAAGGACCACGAGGACTTCCAAGCGATCATGAGCAGGCAAGCCCCCCTAAACAGGCCGAAAAAACAGAAAAACAGACAGATCAACGATGAGGCGGCGCAGTGGTACGCGGTCATGGAAGACGATTCCAGGGTCGCCGACAATTTGGCCTCCTTCAATGCGTGGCTGGACTCCGACCCGCGCTGTCAGGCCGCGTTCCAAAGGCTTTGCACCCGACGACCCTTTTTTTTCCGGTCAAGCGCCGCGTTGGTTTTTGGCCTGTTGCCGCGCCGCCTTGCTGCGGCTGTTGCCGCAGGCGCCTGCCTGGCCATTGCGTTCGCCCTATGGCCGGGTGCGGAGCTGAGCGTGCCCAGCGGACAATGGCGGCAAAACCAACCCGGCGATGGCAGCGAACTGCAGTTTGGCCCCGGCAGCGAAGCCAGCCTGGACTTTAGCGCCGAACGGCGTCTCGTAAGGCTGGAAAGCGGCAGCGTCATCGTCGAAGCGGCGAAAGATCCAAACCGGCCGTTGATCGTGCAAACGCCTTATGGATCGGTGCGGGTCGTCGGCACACGTTTCACCGTCATCGTCGACGCCAACAGCGCCGAAGTCAGCGTCACGCGGGGCGAAGTGCGGGTGACGCCCGCCAATTCGCCCGATGCCGGGCTTTCGGTCCTGCCGATGCAGCGCGCCCATATTTCTCAAACCGCTGTCGCGCTTGGAACCGGAGCGAACGTCCAGCCGGAAGAGATATTGGAAGGCTGGCGCACCCTCAGTCAGGCCCCGCTTTCCGACCTGACCACGGCGTTGGAGCGGGAAACCGGGCGGCGCGTGGTGCTGGCCCCCACCCCAGCGGTTCGGGCCGTTTCCGCGTCCGGGCGCTTTTATGTCCGAAACGCCGAGGCAACGCTGTCGCAACTGGTTAACGCCTATGGCTTGCACCGGACCGATGCGCCGTTCGGCGTGACGATTCTCTATTAAAATGAGCGTTCTAACAGAATAAAAAATATTGTCCGGATAGTTCATTCCCCCACGTCAAATGTAATGGGAACGACATTTGACGGGGGAATGGGGATGGGGAACCAAAAATATCGAATAAAATTCGATCCTGAAAATGATCAACGAAAAAATGAATCCTATTCTGCACATCACCAATTTATAGTTGCACAAAAAAATCGATATCAGGAATCCCTATACAAACGGATTCTTTGTAAATCATCTGGCTTCATTATAGTGCTTCAAGCGGCGGTCTTCATCGCCGCCGGCAACGACGCCCAAGCCCAGGGGACGGACTCCCAGCCCGCGCCGGCCGCCGCAAGCGCGGCCCCCGCCGATCGCTTCAAGGCCACCGTGAATTTTAATATTCCGGCCTCTACGCTGTTCGACGCCTTGCAGACCTTGTCGTTGCAATCGGGCATTCCCATCACCTTGCTGCCCGA
>JAYFRE010000103.1:0-8891 GCA_034926235.1 Rhodospirillaceae bacterium | reverse complement strand
GAACGCATCCTCGTCAAACGTTATGCCCGCCAGGGGGTCGAGCATGTGCTGCCGCTGACCCCGATGCAGGCCGGCATGCTGTTCGACATGCGCCATGGCGAAGCGGCAAACCGTCACGCCTACTGGATCGAGAACCGGGCCGAACTCCAAGGACCCTTGTCCGCCGACGCGGTCGAGACCCGTTTGTATGAACTGACGGCCCGGCACGAAGCGTTGCGCCTGGTCATCGTCGAGGATGGGTTGTCCGCTCCGGCCCAGGCGGTGCTGCGCCACAAGGACGCAGCCTTTGCCGCTACGGATCTGTCGGGTCTGACAGCGGACGAACAGGACGCCGCCATCGCTAGGGCCTGCGCCGAAACGCGCGCCGACCCACCTTGTCTGGACCAAGACCCGCTGTTGCGGGTTCTGCTGTTCCGCCGCGGCCCCGATTCCCACGCCATGGCGTTGTTCTGGCATCACATTGCGCTGGACGGCTGGAGCCTGTCGCTGCTGCTGGGCGAATTGTTCGCGCCCGAATTGCCGCTGGAGCCTGCGCCCGGTTTCAGCCGCCATCTGCACCGGCTGGCGGCGCGTCATCCGGCAGCCGAGCTGGAATGGTGGCAAGAAAAACTGGCGGGCGGCCCCACCGCTGCCGTCATCGCCGCCGCCGAAACCCCGGCTCCAACGGCCAGGGACGCCTCTCTTGATTCTGTATCGCGGACATTGGACCGCCACAGCGACGCCCGTCTGCGCGCCTTTGCCCGCCAGCGCCGCTGCACGCCGGCCAGCGTGCTGATGACGGCGTGGGGCCTGCTTTTGTCGCGCTATAACGACGCCGAGGACGTGGTCTTCGCCTTTCTGTCCTCGGGCCGGGAACCGGCCGAGGCGGACATTGTCGGCCCCTGCATAACCCTTGCCCCGTTGCGGCTTTCCTGCCCTTACGACGCGACCTTTTCCCAACTGGTCGGAGAAACGCATGACGGGCTGGCCCAGGCTTTGGCGCATGACGGCTGCCCGGCGGCGGATCTGCGCCGGCTGGCGGGGGCGGGATTCGGCGATGCCTTGTTCGTCATGGAAAACCAGCCGCCGATCGAAACCGATGGAACTCTTACGGTCGTCCCCGGCGGCGGTTTCGGCGCGAACGGCGTCGGCGTCGCGGCGGAATGGCGGGACGATGGCCGCCTGCGCCTGATCCTGCATTACGATCCCGCCCGTTATGGCCGCCGGCAGATGGAGGCGTTGGCCGAACATCATCTGATCTTGCTGGAAGACGCCCTGGCGCGGCCCGAAACGCCTTCGGGCGCGCTCGATCTGATCGGTCCGGCGGAAAGGCTGCGCCTGCTCAAATCATGCAACGACACCAAAAGAGAGTGGCCCGAGACAAGCGCCGTCGATCTTTTCCTTGCCGCCGCCGCCCGCCATCCCGACCGCCCGGCCCTTGAGGGAACGGACGCCGCCTACAGCTATGCCAGCCTACGCGACACCGCCGCCGCCATCGCCGTCCGTCTGCGCGAACAAGGCGTCCGCCCGGGCGTTCCGGTCGGAATCCTGCTGCCGCGTTCAGCCGATTACGTGCTGGCCGAACTGGCCGTCATGCTGGCCGGCGGGGCCTTTGTTCCCTTGAATCCCGACGATCCGCCCTCGCGCCTGGCGGCAATGCTGGCCCAATGCGGCGCAGCCGGCGTCATCTTGGAACCAGGATCGTCCGGCCATCCCTGCCTGGACGGCGAAAACGCCCCGGCGGGTTTCCCCTTGGATAGGCTGAAAACGCCGCTCGCGCCGGACGCCGCCTTCGAGCTTTCGCCGCCATCCCCACATGACCCGGCCTATATCCTCTACACCTCGGGATCGACCGGAACGCCCAAAGGCGTCGTCATCGCCCAACGCGGATTGGCCAATCTGTGCCGCTGGTTCGCCGAAGATCATCATACCGGCCCTGACGACGCCTTTAGCCTGTATGCGCCCTTCATCTTCGACGCTTCGGTTTATGAGGCGTTTCCCGCCCTGGCCTGCGGCGCGTCGCTTCATGTCGTGCCCGAGGAAATCCGCCTGGAAGAAGAGGAACTGGCCGATTTCTTCCGCGACCGCGCGATCAGCGTCGCCTTCCTGCCGCCCATCGTCGGTAAATCCCTGCTGGTTGGACGGCGCTTTCCTCATTTGCGAATCGTGACCTTTGCCGGCGACCGCCCCGGCGCGCTGACGCCGCAACCCTTCACCCTGATGAATTGCTACGGCCCCACCGAATTCACCGTTTGCGCCACCTTCTGGCCGGTGACCAAGGCCAGCGAGGCCCCCCCGATCGGCGCGCCCATCGCCAACGCCCACGCCCATCTGCTGGATTCCAGGGGCCGGCTGATGCCTTTCGGCGCGGCAGGCGAATTGTGCCTGTCGGGCGTGCCGCTCGCCCTGGGCTATGCCAACCTGCCCGACCGGACGGCGGCGGCCTTCGTCCCCAACCCGTTTGCGGCCGGCGATCCCGATTATGCCTTGATGTATCGCAGCGGCGATCTGTGCCGGCGCGCATTTGACGGGACGCTCGAATTCCTGGGCCGGCTGGACCGCCAGATCAAACTGCGCGGACGGCGGCTGGAACCTGAGGAAATCGAACAGGCCCTGCGCCGTCACCCGGCGGTGGACGAGGCGGTCGTGCTGCCCGTGCGTCAAGGAACAGCCGATATCCTGCGCGCTTTCGTCACCGTTACCCCCGGCCCGGTTCCAAACGCCGCCTTGTTGCTCGACGAGCTGGCCGACAGCCTGCCGGACTGGATGATCCCCGGCGACATCCGCATCCTGCCCAGCCTGCCGCTAACCACGAACGGCAAGATCGACCGCGACGCCCTGGCCGCGCTGGAACCGGACGAACCGGAGCCCCAGAACGGCGCATCGCCGTTGGGCGAAGGGCCTGCGCTTCTCGCCCGCCTCTGGGGCGAAACATTGGGCCAGGATGCGGGGAGGGATCGTTCCTTCTTTGCGCTGGGCGGGGATTCGATCAAGGCCATGCATCTGGTTTCCCGCCTGCGCGCCCAGGGCTGGCGGCTGACGACACGCCAGATTTTCTCCCTGCAAACCCTTGACCGCCTGAGCGCCGTGCTGGAACCGGTCGAAACGGGACCGCACCGGGCGGCAGAGCCAGAATCGATCCTGCCTTCCTTGCCCACGCCCGATGATTCCGAACGAAAGCTCATCCAGGCCCGGCTGGACGGAATGGGGCGGATCGAGGCGATTTTCCCGCCGACGCCGATGCAGGAAAATCTGCTGGCGTACCGCGCCCTCAATCCGTCTTCTCCCGCCTATCTGGAACAAAGCCGCCTGATCGTTCAGGGGCCCCTGACCGCCGAACAGGTGCGCGACCGGCTGGAAAACGCCGCCCGACGCCATGCCGCACTGCGCAGCGTCTTTGTTCAGACCGGCGTCCACCGCCCCTGGCTCGTGGTGCTGGGGGATCATTTCCCGGCCTTTTCCCAAACCGATCTGTCGCATCTGCCGCCAAAGGACCAGGACGCGGCGCTGGACGCGGTCTTGCGGGCGGTCCGCGACGCCGGCATGGATCCGGAACAAGGGCCGCTGCTGCGGCTTGATCTCTGCCGGCTGGGACCGGATCGCCATGCGCTGCTGGTCAGCTTTCACCACATCATCCTCGACGGCTGGAGCATGGGCCTGCTGCTGCGCGAAATCCTCGCCCCGATCGCCCCCGAAACGCCCGCGCCGGATTTTTCCGCCTATGCCGCCTGGCTGGCCGGAACCGGCAGGCAAGAAGCCGACGCCTGGTGGCGGCATTATCTGAACGGGGCCGCCCCGTCGGCGCTTTGCCCCGCCGCCCGGACAAACGGCAGGGCCTACGACAACCGCGCGCTTTCCGCCATTCTGGACGAGACGCTATGCGACGGCCTGCGCCATCTGGCCGCCGAAACCGGCGTGACCATGAACAGTCTGATCCAGACCGGCTGGGCTATCGTCCTGGCCCGCCACGACGACCGCGAAGACGCCCTGTTCGGCACGGTGTTATCCGGCCGCGCCGCGCCGGTTCCGGGGATCGAAGAGATGGTCGGCCTATTGGTCCGCACCGTGCCGGTGCGCGTCTCCTGCCCGGATTCGGCCAGCGTCCGCTCGGTGCTGAAGATCGTGCAGGACAACGCCGCCCTGCTGGAAGACCGCTCGGTCCTGCCTTTGACCGATATCTTGAAGGCAACGCCCCATGGCGCGGATCTGATCCGCACTCTGTTCGTGTTCGAGAACCTGCCCGAGGCGGACATGCCGGACGGCTATGCGGTCAGCGCCGCACCCGGCTTCAACCAGACGCCTTACGCCCTGACCCTGGTCGTGGAAAGCCAGGACCAGCGCTTGTTCACGAAACTGAATTACGACGGCGCGGTCCTGGACGATTCCAGGGCGGCGGCGCTGCTGGACCGTCTGGCCCATGTCCTGGCCCGCATGGCCGCCGCGCCGGACGCCCCGCTGGGCGCGATCGGCTTGCTCGATGAAAGGGGCGAGGACGCGATCCTGGCCGCCGCCCTGGCCGATCCCGTTCGCCCGATCTTGCCGGACGAGCCGCGGGATGTCGTCGCCCTGTTCCGGCGGGCAGCCCTGGCCAACCCTGACGCTTGCGCCCTGGCGGCGAATGATGCGCGCCTGAGCTATGAAACGGTGCGCCGAAGCGCCCACGCTTTGGCCCAGAATCTGGCCGAACGGGGAATCGGGCCGGGCGCGGTCGTTGCCATCATGCTGGAGCGTTCCGCAGAGACGATCATCGCCATGCTGGGTGTGCTGGAAGCCGGCGCGGCCTATATGATCATCGATCCCGACCTGCCCCCGTTCCGGCGCGATTTTTTGCTGAAGGATTGCGCCGCCGCCCTGCTGCTGGCCACGGCGGCAGAGCCGGACAAAGGCTGCGGCATCCCGGTTCTTTCCGCCGACGCCGCCTTTGTGCGCGCGCCGGATGCGCCGGATCTTCCATTACCCGACGCCGATCCTGGCCGGGCGGCCTATCTCGTCTACACCTCGGGCAGCACGGGCGAGCCCAAGGGCGTTCTGGTCGAACATGGCGCGCTGGCCAATTTCTGCCATTGGCACCGCGAATTCTATGGCGTGACCGGACAGGACGTCATGGGCCACGTCTTCGCCTTCGCCTTCGACGCCTCGGCCTGGGGGATCTTCCCGATCCTGGCGGCGGGCGGCTGCATCCATATTCTGCTGGGCGAAGACCGCGCCCGGCCGGAGCGGATGCGCGATTATTTCGACGCTCATGGCGTCACACTGGCCAACATTCCGGCCCTGTTCATGGAACGGATGCAGGCCTTGCCCGCACCCCGCGCCCTGCGCCTGCTGACCTCGGGCGGGGACGCGCCGCGCGCCTTCACGCCTCAGCCTTACGCCGTGTTCAACGAATACGGCCCCAGCGAGGCGACGGTGATGTGCACCTGCCATCCGCCCCAGGCAGGCGAATTTCCGATTCCGATCGGCCGGGCGATCGCGGGGGCGTGGTGCCTGGTGCTGGACCGGGGCGGACGGCTGCAACCCTTTGGCGTGACGGGTGAATTGCACATCGCCGGCCCGCTGCTGGCGCAAGGTTATTGGCGTCGCCCCGGCGAAACGAAAAAATCCTTCATCCCCAATCCGTTCGCCGCCCGCCTGCCGGACCGGGCATCCGACCCCGGCGCGTATGCCCGGCTTTACCGTACCGGCGATCTGTGCCGCATGCGCCCCGATGGCGTGCTGGAATTCCTGGGCCGCCGGGATACGCAGCTGAGCGTGCGCGGCCATCGGGTCGAAGCGTCGGAAGTGGAGCAGGCGCTGCTTGCCCTGGATGGGATCGTTTCGGCAGCGGTAATGCTGTGCGAATCGCCGGGCGGATCGGTTCTGACCGCCTATGTCGTGCCCCAAGTCTTGCCAGCCGGCCAGCCCGAGGACGCCATCACGCGCTGGCGGGAAGCCCTGGCGCGAAACCTGCCCGTCTATATGCGCCCCGACGCCTTTGTCCTGCTCGACGCCCTGCCGCTGACGGCAAACGGCAAGCTGGACCGCGCGGCCCTGCCCGCACCCGACTTCCTGACCGGTTCGGGCCGGGGCGGACCGGCGCGAAAACCGGTCGAACTGGCGCTGGCCGGTCTGTGGCGGGAGATTCTGCCCGGCACCATGCCCGGACTGGATGACGATTTTTTCGCCCAAGGCGGCGATTCCGTCAGCGCCGCCCGGCTGGTCGCGGGCATCGAAACCCTGTACGGGCTGCGCCTGTCCATGGCCGATTTCCTGCGCGGGGCCAGCTTGCGCAGCCTGGCGGCGCTGGTCGAGGAAAAGACCGGCGGCAAGGGGGCGGAGTCGCTTCTGGTTCCCTTGCGGTCCGGGCGCGGCCCGGCGCTGGTGCTGGTGCCCAGCCTGGGAAATTCGCTGCTCTGCTACAAAGGAATCGTCGATAGCCTGCCGGCGGACATGCCGCTTTACGCCCTGTCGCCCCTGGATTGGGAAAGCACGCGCCCCGCCACCCTGGCCGAGGCGGTCGCACCCTATGCCGCGCCGCTGCGAAAAGCCTTTCCCGATGGCGCATTCACCCTGCTGGGGTTGTGCATGGCGGGCCTGACCGCCTGGGAAATCGCCCGGCAGATGGATCAGGCCGGCGCGGGGCCGCGCGGGGTGATCTCTTTGAACACCCGCCGCCGATTGTTGGAGGATGACCGCGGACAGGCGCTTGATTTACCGGACGAGGTTCCCGACGACGCCATAACCATCGGTCTGGACGCCATGGCCGGGTATGAAGGGCCGGATGCCTCGGACCCTGACCCCAGCCACCGCGCTCGTCTGGCGGCGCTGATCCGGATACAGCTCGGTCTGTGGGGACGCTACCGGCCCGAACCCGGCCCCTGGACGATGCTATGTCTGCGCCCCGAGGAACCCGCCCTGGCCGATTATCTGCCTTTCGAGACCCGACCTTTGGGCTGGGAAACCCTGGCGCGGGGCGGCGCGCGCGAAATCTATGTCCCCGGCAGTCATTTCACCATGCTTTCCCCGCCGCATGCCGCGCATCTGGCCGGCATGATCCGCACCCATCTTCGGGGGCCGGCGGCGCTGCGCACCCTTCCGCTTACGCCCATTCAGCGCTGGTTCGTAGCACTGCCGATGGAACGGGGGCATTTCTTCCAATCCGTCGCCTTGCGCATGACCAAACGCCGCCCGGCGGGGCACTATCAGCAAATCCTCGTCCGGCTGGCCGAATCCCATGACATGCTGCGCGCCTTTTGCCCGGATGACGGCCAAGACGCCGCGCCCGCGACCCTGTCCCTGGCCGGAATGGACGAAGCGCGGTTCTGTTTCGGTCTGCACATCGGCAAAGCGCAGGATCTGGAAGAAACCCAACAGCGCATCGCCTCCGCGCAAAGGATCGGCCGCCCGCCCCTGGCCTGGTGCCTGCTGGGGCAAGGCGAGGGCGACGAGCCGGACCGTCTGGTGTTCATGATCCATCATTTGAGTATCGACGGCGTGTCCTGGCGGATTCTGCTCGCCGATTTCGCCGCCGCGCTGGACGCGTTGGACCGGGGCCAGCCCATCACCCTGCCCAGCCTGGCCTTGCGCGGCGACAATACCAGCGCAGCCTGGGCCGAACGCCTCGTTGCCCACGCGACCGGCCCCGATCTTGCCCGCGAGGCGGCCTTCTGGGCCGCACAGCCCCGCACGCCGCCCCTGGTTCCCGAAGAACGCCGCGTCGCGCCCCGCTTGAAACGGGACATGAAGACATATGAAGCCGTCCTGCCGCCCAGGATCAGCGCCGCGCTGCAATCCCAAAGCCACACCCGCTTCGCAGCCGGGGTGGACGAGGTGCTGCTGGCCGCCTTTCTGGACAGCCTGCGCGCCGGCACGGGCCGCCGGGAATGCACGATGCGGATGGAAGGCCATGGCCGCGAGGAATTGTTCCCCGATGTCTCGCCGCTGGCGCTGGTGGGGTGGTTCACCAGCCTCTACCCCTTGCCGCTGACAGGCGCGGAGGATTTCGCCGCCACCGTCGCCGCCGTCCGCGACCGCAAAGCCGCCTTGCCCGAACAGGGAATCGGCCATGGCCTTCTGCGCTATCTGGGCAAAAGGACGGATCTGGACCGCGCGGCGGATCTGACCTTCAACTTCCTGGGCGACGCCGCCCTGCCCATGGCGGAAACAGCGCCATTCCGGCTGGACAAGCTGGGGTCACCTTACGATGTCGACGACGATTTCCCCGAGGAAACGCCTTTGTCCCTGACCGCCTACGTCCAGGACGGGAAACTGCATCTGGCCCTGGCCGGCCATCCGCAAGAATGGAACGATGGCGATCTGGAACGGCTGCTGGACGGCATGACGCGGTGTCTGGAGACCGTCTTTGACCATTGACGGCGTCACAGCGCAAGAACCCGCTTTGATCCTGGCGCATGGCCTGCTGGATCAGCTTTCGCAGACGGCGGAACAGGAGATTCTGCCGCTGCTGGCCCCCGTCCAGGCGGACGCCATCCGCCGGAACGTCCGCAGCGAGGATCGCCGCCGCCGGTTGCTGGTCCGGCTGCTGCTGGCCGCCGCGCTGTCGCGTCTGGAAGGATGGTCCCCGGCATCGACCCTGGCCCGGCTGGCCTGGGACGACAAAGGACGCCCCATCCTGCCCGGCAGCGGCTGGGCGATCAGCTTCAGCCATAGCGGCGATGCCGGGCTGTGTCTGCTGGGACGGCAAGAGGTCAGCGGACAGGTGGGAATCGATGTCGAGACGATCCGGAACCTGACGATCGCCGACGTCGCCTTGGCTTTCTGCGACGAGGAACGGCGGGCGATCCAATCCTCGGCAGACCGGCAAACCCATCTGTTCCGGATTTGGTGCCGCAAGGAAGCGGTGCTCAAAATGCTGGGCACAGGATTGATGACCGAACCCGCCCGGGTGAATGTGCTGGCCCCCATTCCCTGGCTCG
>JAYFRE010000090.1:0-2695 GCA_034926235.1 Rhodospirillaceae bacterium | reverse complement strand
TGGGCTGCGTCGTCAACGGCCCCGGCGAGGCGCGCGAGACCGATATCGGCCTGACCGGCGGCGGTCCCGGCGGGCATATGCTGTTCATCAATGGACGCCCGGATCATAAAATCTCGACCGAGGCGATGATCGACCATATCGTCGAACTGGTCGAAAAGAAGGCCGCCGAGATCGAGGCGGCCCGAACTTCCCCTTCACCCGAGCAGGAATGAGTAGCCGAATCGTGTCATCCTTACAGCCCGTGCGGGGTACGCACGATCTTCTGCCGGACGAGGCGCGCCGCCATCGGCATATCGAGAATGTGGCCTTAGAAACCGCCGCCCTTTACGGTTTCGGCGAGATCGAGACCCCGATCTTCGAGTTCACCGAGGTGTTTTCGCGCACCCTGGGCGAAACATCGGATGTCGTGACCAAGGAGATGTACACCTTCGCCGACCGTTCCGGCGAGTCCATCACCTTGCGCCCCGAAGGCACGGCCGGCGTGGCCCGCGCCTTCATTTCGGGCGGACTGGCGCAGAATCTGCCGCTGAAATTCATCTATCGCGGCCCGATGTTCCGTCACGAGCGCCCGCAAAAGGGGCGGTTGCGCCAGTTCCATCAGGTCGGGGTCGAGCTTTTGGGCGTGCCCGGACCGGCCGCCGATATCGAGGTGATCGCGCTTGGCCACCATATCCTGTCGGAATTGGGGCTGGGGGCGCAGGTGACGCTGGAAATCAATTCGCTGGGCGACGCCGAATCGCGCGCGCGCTACCGCGAAACCCTGGTCGCTTATCTGTCCGCCCATGAATCGAAATTGTCGGCGGAAAGTCGCGACAGGCTGGGGCGCAACCCTTTGCGCGTGCTGGATTCAAAAGATGAAGGCGACCGCGCCATCGTCGATGGTGCGCCGGCCCTGGCCGATTCCCTGAACGAGGCGTCCAGGGATTTCTTCAAGGCGGTGACCGACGGGCTGGCAGCGGTCGGGGTGTCGTTCCGCCTCAATCCCTTTTTGGTGCGCGGGCTCGATTATTACGGCCATACCGCGTTTGAATTCACCACCACGATGCTGGGTGCGCAAGGAACGGTGCTGGCGGGTGGGCGTTATGACGGGCTGATCGGCCAGATGGGCGGGCCGGCGACACCCGGCATCGGCTGGGCCGCCGGGATCGAACGTCTTGCCATGCTGTGCGCGCAGGATTTGTCCGCGCCCCGTCCGGTCGCCATTGTGCCGCTGGGCGATTCCGGGACGGCGCTGGTGTTGGCGCAGCGTTTGCGCCGGGCCGGATTTGCCGTCGATCTCGGCTATTCGGGCTCGCTGAAGAAGCGGATGGCCCGTGCGGTCAAACTGTCGGCGCGGGTGGCGGTGATCCTGGGCGAGGAAGAAGCGGCGCGCGGCAATGTCGTTCTGCGTGATCTGGATTCGGCGACGCAGGAGGAAGTATCCCTGGACCGGTTGGAGGAAAGGCTGGCGGGTTTTTATTGAACCCTGCCGCTCTCCTTTGTTTTTGATCAAGGAACGTTCATGAGTCTCGACCATACCTTCGACCGGGTTCTGGCGCGGCAGGCGGAATTATCGGCGGCATTGTCCGGCGAGGCCGGCGCGGTGGACCCGCAGGATTTCGTGCGCATGTCGAAGGAGCTTGCGGAGCTGGAGCCGGTGGCGGCGGGCGTCCGCGAACTGCGCCAGCTTCGCGCCGAAATGGCCGACGCCGCCCAGATGATGACCGACGCGGACGCGGATGCCGAGATGAAGGCGCTGGCCGAAGAGGAATTCTACGCCCTGAAGGAACGCCAGCCCCTTTTGGAGCGCAAGGTCCAGATCTCGCTCTTGCCTAGGGATGAAGCGGACGAGAAGAACGCCATCCTGGAAGTGCGCGCCGGCACCGGCGGCGAGGAAGCGGCCCTGTTCGCAGCCCAGCTTTTGCGCATGTATGAGCGTTACGCCCAGCTCCAGGGCTGGCGGTTCGAGGTCATGGACGTCAACGCCACCGAATTGGGCGGTTTCCGCGAGGCGTCGGCGTCGATCACGGGACGCGGCGTGTTCGCGCGGCTGAAATTCGAATCGGGCGCGCACCGCGTGCAGCGCGTGCCGGTTACCGAGGCGGGCGGGCGCATCCACACCTCGGCGGCGACCGTCGCGGTGCTGCCCGAGGCCGAGGAAGTCGATATCCATATCGACGAAAAGGATCTGCGCGTCGATGTGTTCCGCTCGCAAGGATCGGGCGGGCAGAGCGTCAACACCACCGATTCGGCGGTGCGCGTCACCCATATTCCGACCGGCCTGGCGGTCGCCTGCCAGCAGGAAAAAAGCCAGCATAAGAACAAGGCCACGGCGATGACCCTGTTGCGGTCGCGTCTTTACGAGATGGAACGGTCGGCCAAGGACGCCGAACGCGCCGCCGACCGCAAAAGCCAGGTCGGCAGCGGCGATCGTTCCGAACGTATCCGCACCTATAATTTCCCCCAGGGGCGCGTGACCGACCACCGCATCAACCTGACCCTTTACAAGATCGATAAGGTCATGGAAGGCGAGGCGCTGGGCGAGATCGTCGACGCCCTGATCGCCGCGGATCAGGCTGTCCGTCTGGCGTCGATGGAATGAGTGCGACCTGGGGCGCGGCCCTCGGTTCGGCCACGCTGCGGCTGAAACAGGCCGGCATCGAATCGGCCCGGCTGGATGCGCGCCTCTTGCTGGCCCATGCGTTGTCGGTCAGCA
>JAYFRE010000061.1:0-30862 GCA_034926235.1 Rhodospirillaceae bacterium | reverse complement strand
GGTATCCCCCGATGTGATGATGGATGGAACCCGGCCTCTCATTCCCGTCTTCGCCGCAGTGTGACAAAGACAAGCCGGAATTGCAAAGGCCGTTACGCCCTTGCAAAAGGCTAAAGAGGCGTTCCGCCAGAAATGGAAACGCCGGCCCCTGGATATCCAAGGGCCGGCGTCCAATACCGAACCGGGTGTCGCTGCGTTCAGCAGCAACGACCGATGCGTCCTCCATACCGGCTATTCTGACGCTCTATGAAAAATTCTTCATAGGTCATCACCGGTTGGTCGGGATGGGTGACGCGCCGATGTTCGACATAGGTGTCGTAATCGGGAACGCCGACCATCATCCGGCCCGTCTGCTTGAGAAGCTTCGTAAATTGCTTGAATTCATCAAGCATTCTTCGCGCCTTCTCCTTCGGGATTGATTTCGCACGTCGAGACCTTGTCCGTGGCCAAGGCCCGGCGGATGGCGACAAAGCTGAAGACCATCATCAAAACCACCAGCAACGCGCAGGCCGCCGTCAACACCGCGTTCAGATAGGTGCTGAAAACGATCTGGTGCATCTGGTCCAGATTCTTGGCCGGGCCGAGAACCTGTCCATTGGCGATGGCGGCCTGATAACGCTCCGCCTGAGCCAGGAACCCGATGCTCGGTTTGGGATGGAACAGCTTCTGCAGACCGGCAACCATCGTGCAAAGCAGCAGCCACGTCGCCGGAACGATCGGAATCCAGGCGTATTTCTGCAGCTTCATCTTGAAGAAGATGGTCGTGATCAAGAGCAGGGCGATACCGGCCAGCATCTGGTTCGAGATGCCGAACAGCGGCCACAGCGACCGGATGCCACCCAGAGGATCGGTGACGCCGCCATAGAGCAGATAGCCCCACAGAGCGACCGCGAGCCCAGATCCGATGACGTTGTTAGCCCAGCTTTCGGTGTTGCGGAAGGATGGAATCACGCTGCCGACCATGTCTTGCAACATGAAGCGGCAAACACGGGTGCCCGCATCGACCGTGGTCAGGATGAACAACGCTTCGAACAGGATGGCGAAGTGGTACCAGAAGGCCATCATTTCCGGCCCGCCGAAAATGCTGGCGAAGATCTGAGCCATGCCGACGGCAAAGGTGGGAGCGCCACCGGTCCGCGACAGGATCGTCTTTTCGCCGACATCGTGCGCCATCTGCGTCAACACGTCGGGCGTGATGGTGAAGCCCCAGCTCGAAATCGTCGTCGCCACTTGGACGACGTCGGAGCCGATCACCGCCGGCGGGCTGTTCATGGCGAAATAGACGCCAGGTTCCATGACGGAAGCGGCCACCATCGCCATGATGGCGACGAAGCTTTCCATCAGCATGCCGCCATAGCCGATGAAGGGAATCTGCGTTTCGTTCTCGATCAGCTTGGGCGTCGTGCCCGACGAGACCAGCGCATGGAAACCCGACACCGCGCCGCAGGCGATGGTGATGAACAGGAACGGGAACAGATCGCCCGCAAAGACCGGGCCGGTGCCGTCGATATATTTGGTCACCGCCGGCATCTTCATTTCAGGCATCGTGATCACGATGGCGATCGCCATCAAGGCTACGACACCGACCTTCATGAAGGTGGAAAGATAATCACGCGGGGCCAGCAGCAGCCACACCGGCAGAACCGAGGCGACAAAGCCGTACCCGATGATGAGCATCGCCATTTGCGGCGCGGTATAAGTGAACAAGGGTGCGAGCGTCGGACTTTCGGCGATCGTGCGCCCATAGACCAACACCAGCACGAGAAGCACGCAACCGATCACCGACATTTCGGCGATACGGCCCGGACGGAAGAAGCGGCTATAGATACCCATCAGGATCGCGATCGGAATGGTCGCGAACACGGTGAAGGTCGCCCACGGGCTGCCGGCCAGAGCGAACACCACCACCAGGGCCAGAACGGCCAGCAGGATGACGATGATCAGCGCCACGCCGACCAGAGCGATGCGGCCCACGGTATTGCCCATTTCCATGCGCACCATGTCGCCCAGAGAGCGACCGTCGCGCCGGACGGAGATGAACAGCGCCAGCATGTCCTGAACGGCGCCGCACAACACCACACCGATGATCAGCCACAAAGTGCCCGGCAGATAGCCCATCTGCGCGGCCAGAACCGGGCCGACCAAGGGACCCGCGCCGGCGATGGCGGCGAAATGGTGGCCATAAAGCACATAGCGGTTGGTGGGAACGTAATCGAGGCCGTCATTGTGACGATAGGCCGGGGTCGTCCGGTTCGGATCGAGACCGATCGCACGACCAATGAACAAGGCGTAATAACGATAAGCCGTCAAATAGATACAGACGGCCGCGATGACCATCCATATGGCATTAATGGTTTCCCCTCGCGATAACGCAATGATTCCGAAGGCTATTGCGCCCAAAACAGCGAGCGCTAGCCAGCTTACTTTTACAATAGAGTTTGGCATAAGAATATCTCCGGACCCCAGTAGAGGAGTTTTCCGGCGGAGCTTTTAATGAGTGTTGCCCCCAAATCGGCGCACCTCGCGCAAGGCGTCGGAACGCCGGCCGCAACAGCCCCCACCGGCAATGTTCGACATACCTATGATAATAGTGCTTTATTCTATAATGAATGCTCGATTGGCGATAGCGTTTTATCCCCCTATCTACCCGGTCTAATTTATCATTATATTCATAGTGTTAGGGGCAAAAAACCGCCCTTCGCCGCGACCTGAATCTGTTATATTGTAACATGAGTAACAGGCAGAATCTGAAAACTGTGTCAAAAATACGGGATAAAAAACCGCCCACAATCCATTTCGTAGGCAATCCCAAACACTGCCGCCTATATATTAGGCATATTTGCACGGACAGGCCACGGGGTCACACCCGATATCCCAGGAAATCCACGCTCCGGCTCCATACCGCCCGGACCGGCACGGTTTTTGAAAAGAGCGCAACGCCAGCATGCGCTATGGATCGCGCATCGTTAGGGGGTTTTCATGAAATTAATCATCGCCATCGTCAAACCGTTCAAGCTCGATGAACTCCGCGAAGCCCTGTCGGGTCTTGGCATCCAGGGGCTGACGGTCAGTGAAGTCAAAGGCTTCGGCCGCCAGAAAGGCCAGACCGAAATCTATCGGGGCGCCGAATATACGGTCAATTTCCTGCCGAAGATCAAAATCGAGGTCGCGGTCAACGACGCCATCGTCGAGCGGGCCGTCGATATCATCCGCACCACCGCCAACACCGGCAAGATCGGTGACGGCAAGATTTTCGTTCTCGACCTGGTCCAAGTCGTGCGCATCCGCACCGGCGAGACCGGCGAGACCGCTCTTTAGACTTTCTTAAGGATAAGCAAACATGAAGCAGATGATTCGCAAAGCCTCGCATCTTGCCGCTTCGGCAGGCGCGGCAACTCTGCTGCTGTGCAGCCAGGCCTGGGCGGAAACGACGGAAACCGTGACCGAGATCGTGACCGAGGTGACCGGATCTGACGCCGCCGCCCAGGCTGTCGTCGCGCTGGACAAGGCGGATACCGCCTGGGTGCTGACATCGACGGCCCTTGTTCTCTTGATGACGATCCCCGGCCTTGCCCTGTTCTATGCCGGCATGGTGCGCAAAAAGAACATCATCGCCACGATGATGCAGTGCTTCGGCATCACCGCCGTCGCCACCGTCGTCTGGGGCGTGATCGGCTACAGCCTCGCCTTCACCCCCGGCAACGCCTATATCGGCGATCTCTCGCGCCTGTTCCTGAACGGCTTGAGCATGGCTGAAGACAATCTGTTCCTGGGCTCGACCACCATTCCCGAAAGTGTCGGGATGATGTTCCAGATGACCTTCGCCATCATCACCCCGGCGCTGATCGTCGGCGCCTTCGCCGACCGGTTCAAATTCTCGGCGCTGCTTCTCTTCATCACCGCCTGGCTGATTCTGGTCTATGCGCCGATCGCTCACTGGGTGTGGGCGCCGACCGGTTTCCTGGCTGGCGCGGGCGTGTTGGACTTCGCCGGCGGCACCGTGGTTCACATCAATGCCGGCATCGCCGGGCTGGTGGGCTGCCTCGTGGTCGGCAAGCGCAAGGGGTACGGCACCGAAAACATGTCCCCATCCAACCTGGCCTATGCCCTGATCGGCGCTTCGCTGCTGTGGGTCGGCTGGTTCGGCTTCAACGCCGGTTCGGCCCTGTCCGCCGGTCCGCGCGCCGGCATGGCGATGCTGGCCACGCAGATGGCCACGGGCGGCGCGGTCCTGGCCTGGATGTTCGCCGAATGGATCGTCCGCAAGAAGCCGTCCGGCCTGGGTGCTGCCTCGGGTGCCGTGGCCGGTCTGGTGGCGATCACCCCGGCGGCCGGTTTCGTCGCCCCGATGGGCGGCCTGTTCATCGGTTTGGCCGCTGGCGTCATCTGCTTCTGGGCCTCGACCATCCTGAAGCACAAGCTCGGCTATGATGACAGCCTCGACGTCTGGGGCGTCCACGGCGTGGGCGGCATCGTCGGCGCGATCCTGACCGGCGTCTTCGCCGTCAAAGATATCGGCGGAGTTTCCGGCATGCTCGAAGGCAATTCCGGCCAGGTCCTGCTGCAGGCCGAAGGCGTTCTGATCACCCTGGTCTGGGGCGGCGTCGTTTCCTTCATCCTCTACAAGGTCGTCGACGCCCTGGTCGGGCTGCGCGTGACCCCCGAAGAGGAACGGGAAGGGTTGGATATCTCCCTGCATGGGGAAGTCATCCACAACTAAGCTTTATCGGAACGGACAAAACAGAAGGGGCGCGGGTCATTCCGCGCCCCTTCGCCTATCCGCCGCCGAATCCATTGCCGAAACCGGTCCTTATGATTATCGTTCCGGCCACTTCCTCCCACCGATATGAAGTCCGACATGCCCGCCAAGACAAATCCTTTGAAGCTGAACCCCCTACAGGCGAAAACCCTGGTCTTGTTCCAGGAAATGGCCCGGCACCCGGAATTGTCCGGCCCAGACCCGCGCGGCGGCGTCTTCCTGGGACAGATACCGCATCCTCACGGCAACCATTTCCATATCGGATCGAAAGTCGTGTCCAGCGCCGACGCCACCGGATTCACGAACCGCTCGGTCTGGGTCGCCCTGGAGCGTAAAGGTCTGATCCGCTCGGCCTTCCCCTATGCCCTGACCCTGACCGATGAGGGGCTCGCCTACGACACCGGCCTGGACGCAACCGTGCTGCACGAAACCGATCACTGATCGCGTTCCGCCGTCCCCCCGATCTTTCCTGAAATGACCCCGCCCTCCGCGTTTTTTCGCGAAGGGCGGGGTTTTCGTCAGCGCACCAGGTCGCGCAGCACATAGTGCAGAATGCCGCCGTGACGGAAATAATCGACCTCGTCCAGCGTGTCGATCCGGCACAGTGTGGTCAGGCAAAAACGCGATCCGTCCGCGCGGGTGACGACCACCTCGATATCCGCACGCGGCGCGATGCGTGCGTTCAGATCCATGATGTCGAAGCGTTCGGTCCCGTTCAGCCCTAAGGAATGGCGGGTGTCGCCATTCTTGAACTGTAGCGGCAAGACGCCCATGCCGACCAGATTGGAGCGGTGAATCCGCTCGAAGCTTTCGGCGATGACCGCCTTCACCCCCAGAAGATTGGTGCCCTTGGCCGCCCAGTCGCGCGACGAGCCGGTGCCGTATTCCTTGCCTGCGATCACCACCAGCGGAACAGCGTCCTGCTTGTAGCGCATCGCCGCGTCATAGATGCTCATCACCTCGCCCGAGGGCTGGAAGGTGGTGACGCCGCCCTCGGTTCCGGGCGCCATCTCGTTCTTCAAGCGGACATTGGCGAACGTGCCCCGCGTCATGACATCGTCATTGCCGCGCCGCGCCCCGTAGGAATTGAAATCCGCCGGAGCGACGCCGCGCGCGATCAGGAACGCGCCCGCCGGGCTGGTCTTTTTGATGTCGCCCGCCGGGCTGATATGGTCGGTGGTGATGGAATCGCCCAACAGCGCCAGCGGACGGGCAGCGACGATATCGGTGAAGCCGGCCGGCGGCTCCTTAGAGAAACCGTCGAAATAAGGCGGTTTCTTGATATAGGTGGACGCCTCATCCCAGGCATAGGTTTCGCCCGTGACCCGCTTGACCTCCTGCCACTGGCGGGTTCCCTCAAAGACGTTGGCGTAGCGGGAGCGGAACATCTCGCGCGAGATCGAATGCTCGATCGCCGCGCGGATTTCAGCGTCCGTAGGCCAGATATCCTTGAGATAGACCGGATGGCCGTCCCGATCCGCGCCCAGAGGCTCGCGGGTCAGATCGACCGTCATCGAACCGGCCAGGGCATAGGCCACCACCAAAGGCGGCGAGGCCAGATAATTGGCTTTCACATGCGGATTGATGCGGCCCTCGAAATTACGGTTGCCCGACAGCACTGCCGCGACCGCCAGCCCGTTATCCTCGACCGCCTTGGCGATCGGCGGATCGAGCGGCCCGGAATTGCCGATGCAGGTGGTACAGCCGAAACCGGCGATGTTGAATCCCAGCGCGTCCAGGCTGTCCTGCAAGCCGGCGGCGACGAGATAATCGGCCACCACCTGCGAGCCGGGCGCCAACGAGGTCTTGACCCAGGGCTTGCGCGTCAACCCGCGCGCGACCGCCTTCTGGGCCAAAAGGCCGGCGGCGACCATGACGCTGGGATTCGAGGTGTTGGTGCAAGAGGTGATGGCGGCGATGACGATGTCGCCATGCCGCAGACTGTAATCCCGCCCCTCGACCTCGGCGGCGATACCCGCATCCGTCTTGGCCAGCGCCGGTAGCGCGGCGGCGAAGCCCGCCTTGGCTCCCGCGAGCGAAACCCGGTCCTGCGGGCGCTTCGGTCCCGACAGCGACGGCTCGACATCGCCCAGATCCAACTCCAGACTGTCGGTGAAAAGCGGTTCGGGCGCGGCGGCATCCCGCCACATGCCCTGAGCGCGGGCGTAATCCTCGACCAGCTTGACGTGATCGAGATCGCGTCCGGTAAAGGTAAGATAACGCAAGGTCTCGCCATCGACCGGGAAGAAGCCGCAGGTCGCACCATATTCGGGCGCCATGTTGGCGATGGTCAAGCGGTCGGCCAGGGTGAGCCGGTCGAGGCCGGGACCGCAGAATTCAACGAACTTGCCGACCACGCCCTTTTTGCGCAGCATCTCGGTGATGGTCAGCACCAAATCGGTCGAGGTGACGCCTTCCCGCAGCGCACCCTTCAGCCGGAACCCGACCACTTCTGGGATCAGCATCGAGATCGGCTGGCCCAGCATCGCCGCCTCGGCCTCGATCCCGCCCACGCCCCAGCCCAGCACGGCCATGCCATTGACCATGGTGGTGTGCGAATCCGTGCCGACCAGCGTATCGGGATAAAGAACCGCGCGGCCGTCTTCATCCGTGCCCGACCAGACCACCCGGGCCAGATATTCGCAGTTCACCTGATGACAGATGCCGGTGCCCGGCGGCACCACGCGGAAATTGTCGAACGCACCCTGCCCCCAGCGCAAGAAGGCGTAGCGTTCGCCGTTGCGCCGGAACTCGAAGGCGGTGTTGGCGGCCAGGGCGTCGGGCGTTCCGAACACATCGACCATCACCGAATGGTCGATGACCAGATCGACCGGCGACAGCGGATTGACCCGTTTCGGCTGACCGCCCAGGGCGACCACCGCATCGCGCATGGCGGCCAGATCGACGACGGCGGGCACGCCGGTGAAATCCTGCATCAGCACGCGGGCCGGACGGTAGGCGATCTCGCGCTCCGAGGTCCGCGTCTTCAGCCATTCGGCGATTGCCTTGACGTCCTCGACGGTGACCGTGCGTCCATCTTCATTGCGCAGCAGGTTCTCAAGCAGGACCTTGAGCGAAACCGGCAGCCGGGACAGGTCGCCCAACCCGGCCCGGGAGGCGGCCCCAAGGCTGAAATAATCATAGTCCCGGTCGCCGGAACGAAGAGTGGTGCGCGTTTTCAGAGTGTCCTGGCCAGCCATGGGCGTGAAACCTTTCCTTTGAACCTCGAATGCCGGATGGGTCTTATAAGGGATGCCGTCCCACATCGTCGATAGCGGCGGCTGCGCCTGATTTTATAGCACATCCCGGTCGAAGTCTTTATATGGCGTTGCCTTGCCGCTCTGGCCACCTTTTCTCTTGGAGGACGGGCCGCTTTTGCTATCGTGCCCGCCATGACCGGTTTGGATTCCACCGCTCTTTTTTCAGGCCGCAGCCTTGCCTGCCGGCGCGGGGGGCGAGATGTTTTCGAGGACCTGGATTTCGACCTGACTCCGGGCGGGCTGCTGCGCCTTTCCGGCCCCAACGGCAGCGGCAAATCGAGCCTGCTGCGCCTGATGGCCGGCCTGACCCCGATCCTTCGCGGAACGCTTCTTTGGCAAGGACAGCCGGTCGTGCCGGGAATGCTGGCGCGGGATCGCCGCTTGGCCTATCTCGGTCATGCCGACGCGGTGAAACCCGCTTTGTCGCCGATCGAGATTTTACGGTTCTGGGGCCGCCTGCATGGGGCTGTTCCGGATGAAAGCACCCTCACGGCGGCGCTAGCCGCGTTCGGATTGACGCGGCAAGCCGGATTAGCGGCCCGGTTCCTGTCTGCGGGCCAGAAACGCCGTTTGAATCTCGCCCGCCTCCTCATCCTCCCGGTTCCGCTGTGGTTGCTGGACGAACCTTTCGCATCGCTGGATTCCGCCGGAACCGAGGCGCTCGCAGCCGCCATCGCACGCCACCGGACAGCGGGCGGCATGGTGGTCCTGTCCACCCATGACGCGCTGTCCCTGGAGGAAACCGGACATATCGCGTTGGGTGCCCACACCGTCCGCCATGCGCGCGGCCAGGTCGCGTCATGATCGCGTTCCTCGCCCTGATCGGGCGCGATCTGCGCCTATCCTTCCGCCAGGGCGGCGACAGCGCGATGGTGATCGCCTTCTTTCTGCTGGCGACGATGCTTTTCCCCTTAGGGATAGGTCCCGAACCCGCTTTGCTGGAACGCGTCGCGCCGGGTCTGGCTTGGGTCGCGGCGCTGCTGGCGGCAATGCTGTCCTTGGAACGGATGTTCCTGGCCGATTACGAGGATGGCAGCCTGGAACTGATCGCCCTTGCGCCCTTGCCCCTGGAAGCGGTGGCGCTGGCCAAGGCGATAGCGCATTGGCTGACCACCGGTCTGCCTTTGACCTTGGCCGCGCCCATCCTGGCGGTGCTGCTCAATCTGAACGCCGACGCCCGCATGCCCCTGTTTCTGGCGCTGCTGATCGGCACGCCTTGTTTAAGCCTGATCGGAACGCTGGGAGCCGCGCTGGTGCTGGGAGCCAGACGGGGCGGCGTGCTGCTGCCGCTTCTGGTCCTGCCCTTGGCGACGCCGGTGCTGATCTTCGGCGCGGGCGCGGTCGAATTGGCCCGGATCGGGGCCGATTTTTCATCCCAGCTTCTGCTGTTGGGCGCGATTCTCGCTATCGCCCTGCCGCTGGCCCCGATCGCCGCCGCCGCCGCGCTGCGCCAAGCCCTGGAGTGACCCTGCCATGACGCCGATGCCCCCCACCCGTCACCCGCGCGCGCTGCGCGTCACGGCCCTGATCGCACCCTGGATCGGGGTGCTGGCCGTGCTGCTGATCGGGGCGGGGCTCTATACCGCGCTGTTCGCCTCGCCCCCCGACTACCGGCAGGGCGACTCCGTGCGCATGATGTATGTGCATGTGCCCTCGGCCTGGATCGGCATGGCCGCCTATTGCCTGATCGCCGTCATGAGCGCCCTGTTCCTGTTGCGGAAATCGTCCCTGGCCAGCCTGACCGCAGAGGCCGCAGCATTGCCCGGAGCCGTCTTCACCTTCCTGTGCCTGGCGACCGGGTCCTTGTGGGGCAAGCCGATGTGGGGCGTCTGGTGGAGCTGGGATGCGCGCCTGACCAGCATGCTGATCCTCTTGTTCCTCTATATCGGCTATATGGCGCTGATTAACGCCTTCGACGATCGCGAACGGGGCGAACACGCCGGAGCGATCCTGGCCCTGGCCGGGGCGGTTAACATCCCCATCATCAAATTCTCGGTCGATTGGTGGCGCACGCTGCATCAACCCTCCAGCCTGATCCGCTCAAGCGGCATCGCCATTGATCCCGCCATGCTGCGGCCGCTGCTGCTCATGGTCGCGGGCTTCACCGCCTTTTTCGCGGCCCTGCTGTTGCTGCGCTTGCACACGGCGATTCTCGCCGCCACAATCCGCGAAGCCCGCCTGACGGCGGACGAGCGGGATTAGGGAAAAGACGGAACGCGCATGGACGATCTGATCCGTTTCCTCGACATGGGCGGTTATGGCCGGTTCATCTGGCCCGCCTATGGCATGACGATCCTGGCGATGATCGCGCTGGCCGCCGGTTCGCTCTGCGCCTTGCACCGGCATCGACGGGAACTCACAGCATTGCAGAACATTCCCAGCCAAACCGGACGGGACACCCTGTGAATCTTGGGCGTCAGCGCCGGTTTTTCCTGCTGCTGGGCCTGCTTTCGGCCGCCGCCGCCGGACTCCTGGTCTTTCTGGCGCTGGACGAGTCCATGGTCTATTACCACACGCCGGGCGAGTTGGCCGAACGGCCCGAATTGGCCAGACCCGACCGGCGCATGCGCATCGGCGGAGTGGTCGAACGGGGATCGCTGGCCCGGTCGGGTGAAACGATCCATTTCGTCATCACCGATTTCCGCGCACGCATGCCCGTCACCTATCAGGGATTGCTGCCCGATCTGTTCCGCGAAGGCGAAGGCGTGATCGCGGAGGGGAGGCTTGACGGTCAAGGCGGTCTCGCCGCCAGCGCGGTCCTGGCCAAGCATGACGAATCCTACATGCCACCCGACATGACGGACGAACTCAAACGGTCCGGCATCTGGCAACATAAGCCGGAGCGCCCATGATCGCCGAAACCGGTCACTTCGCCCTGATCCTGGCCCTGCTTGTCGCCGTGATCCAGGCGGTTCTGCCCATGATCGGGGCAATCCGGCGGGATTCCGCCTTGATGGCGCTGGCCGGACGGGCGGCGCTGCTGCAATTCGCCCTGACCACGGCCGCTTTCGGAGCGCTGGTCTGGTGCTATGCGGTCAGCGATTTTTCGGTGCTGAACGTCGCCGCCAACTCTCATGACGACAAGCCGCTCCTTTATAAAATCAGCGGCGTATGGAGCAATCACGAAGGCTCGCTGCTGCTGTTCATCCTGGTGCTGACGCTTTATGGCGCAGGATTGGCGATGACGGGGCGCACGCTGCCTCCGACCTTGAAAGCACGCGCTTTAGCGGTGCAGGCGATGCTGGGTGCGGGCTTCATCCTGTTCGCGCTCTTGGCCTCGAATCCCTTCCTCCGGCTCGACCCGCCGGCCCAGAGCGGGCTGGGCATGAATCCGATCCTGCAAGACCCAGGTCTGGCCGTGCACCCGCCCTTGCTCTATCTCGGCTATGTCGGATTCTCGATGGCCTTTTCCCTGTCCATCGCCGGGCTGATCGAGGGGCGTATCGACGCCGCTTGGGCGCGCCTCGTCCGCCTTTGGACCCTGATCGCCTGGTCGGCCCTGACGGCGGGCATCGCGCTGGGGTCCTGGTGGGCCTATGTCACGCTGGGCTGGGGGGGATTCTGGTATTGGGATCCGGTCGAAAACGCCTCGCTGCTCCCTTGGCTGACCGGAACCGCCCTGCTCCATGTGCTGACCGTGGTCGAACGGCGCGGGGCGCTGCAATCCTGGGCCGTCCTGCTGGCGATCCTGACCTTTTCGCTGGCCTTGCTCGGCACGTTCCTGGTGCGCTCGGGAATCCTGACATCGGTCCACAGCTTCGCCGCCGACCCGGCGCGCGGCGTTTTCATCCTGGCGCTGCTGGGGCTAGTCGCCGGCGGTGCGCTGTTCTTGTTTTCCTGCCGCGCGCCGCTCTTGGCGTCGAACAACCCGTTCGAGCCCGTTTCGCGCGAAGGCGGGCTGCTCCTGGCCTCTGTCCTTCTCAGCAGCGCCGCCGGTACGGTGCTGCTGGGAACGCTCTATCCAGTGCTGACCGACGCCCTCGGCCTGGGCAAGATTTCCGTCGGCCCGTCCTTCTTCAACGCCACCGCCCTGCCACTGATGACGCCGCTGGCCGCGATGGCGGCAATCGGTCCCTTGCTGGCCTGGAAGCGAGAACGGCTGGGCGCAGCGCTAACGCCCCTGGTCCCGGCTTTCGTCCTCGCCCTTTGTGTGACCGCTGCGGCGCTTCTGTTCCCAGGCGACGGCGAAGCCCCCCGCACCGCCGCTTTCGGTCTGGGACTGGCGGCATGGGGAGCCGCCGGCGCACTGACCGGGTGGGTCCGGACCGTCAGAAACAGGCCAGGGCAAAAGCCATCATGGCGCATCCATGGCGTAACGCTCGCCCATCTAGGGCTGGCGGTCACCATCGCCGGCATCGCCGGTCAGGCCGGATGGTCGCAGGAACGGATCGAACGCCTGCGGATCGGCGACCACGTGACCCTGGGCGGATACGAAATCACCCTGCAGGCGATGACATCCGATTTGCCCGGTCCCAATTATCTGGCGCTGCGGGCCACTCTCGCGGCGACGCGGGACGGGCAAAGCATCACCATCCTGTCGCCCGAAAAACGCCGCTTCTATGCGCCGCGCCGCACCGTTTCCGTCCCCGCCATCCGAACCGGGTTTTTCGGCGATCTGTACGCTGCGCTCGGCGATGGCGACGATAAGGGCGGGTGGGTCGTCCGCCTGTACCGCCACATTCTGACGCCCTGGATTTTTGCTGGGGCGGGGCTCATGGTTCTGGGCGGCCTTCTGTCCATGATGGCGAGAACCGGACGAACACCATTTCGTAAGACGAGGAGAATCGGCTGATGCGTCCCCTGTCTCTGATCCCCGTCCTGCTGTTCGCCGCCTTGTTCGCGCTGTTGGGCTATCGTTTGTTCCTGGTCGGACAGGGCGAAACCCCGGATGTGATCCCATCGGTCCTGATCGGCAAACCGATACCCGATTTCCGCCTCCCCCCCCTGGAACCAGGCCGGCCCGGGGTGACGTCAGACGCGATCCGGGGAAAAATCACACTGATCAATTTCTTCGCGTCCTGGTGCGCACCCTGCCGCGTCGAGCATCCCTCCCTCGTCGCGCTGGCCCGAGACAAAAGAATCCAACTGATCGGCATCGCCTACAAAGATCGCCCTAACGACTTGAGAGACTGGCTTCAGCGACAGGGCAACCCCTATGACGCCATCGGATTGGACGACGACGGACGCGTTGCCATCGAATTCGGCGTCTATGGCATCCCCGAAAGCTATCTCATCGACCGCGACGGACGGATCCGTTTCAAACAAACCGGACCTTTTTCCGAATCCAATATCGCGGAAAAACTGATCCCCCTGATCGAGAAATTGTCCCAATGAGGCGAATCGGCTCCATTCTGGCCGTGCTCGCCGTTCTATCCGGTCCCGCCGCCGCCACGCAGCCGGACGAGCGGCTGAGCGATCCCGCCCTGGAGGCGCAAGCCAGGAGCATCGCCAAAGATTTGCGCTGCCTGGTCTGCCAAAATCAATCGATCGACGATTCGGACGCGGCGCTGGCGCGGGATCTGCGCCTGCTGGTGCGTCAGCGCCTGCTGGCCGGCGATGACGAGGAGGCTGTAAAACGCTATATCGTTGATCGCTATGGCGATTACGTGCTGATGACACCGCCGTTCAAATCAGCCACCTTGCTTTTATGGCTGGGACCTGTGCTGATTCTTGCCGGCGCGACGGGGAGCGTCGTTCTCTTCTTTCGGCGACGCCGGACTGTGGCGCCCGCCGTTCCTTTGGACGCCCGGGAACGTCAGCGCCTCGCCCTGCTTTTGCGTAAAGGAACCGAACCAAAGGATCCCCCGTCATGAGTCCGCTCGTTCTTTTTACCCTTCTGACCCTGGTCATCGCCGCCTTGCTACTGTACCCGCTACTCAAACGCCGCAAGACGGACAAAAAGGCCGCCTCCTTCGACGACAAGGCCTATCGCGACCAATGGGCGGAACTGGACCGCGAGCAGGCCGAAGGCGTCCTGAGCGGCGGCGAGGCCGAATCGATGCGCGCCGAAATCGGCCGACGGATGCTGGAGGCCGAAACCGCCTGGCGGAAATCCCAGGAAGATCCCAAGGAGGACGTTTTTTCGCGCAAAAAGGCCCGCAACGGCATGATCGCCGCCGTGACCATCTTGCTGCTGCTGGTCGCCTACACGGCTTATGACCGGCTGGGATCGCCCGACCAACCCGGCGCGCCCCAGACAGCCCGGAAAGTACAGGAGGAAAAAGCCGAATATGACGCCACGCGCCAGATGGTCGAAGGATTGGCGTCGAAGCTGCACGTAAAGGACAATGATGCGGAAGGCTGGATGAAACTGTCCCGGGCCTTGCGTGTGATGGGCGAATATGACCGCGCGCTGGAAGCCGTCCGCCACGCCATCACCCTTCAGCCCAAGGCGGTCGCGCCCCTGATCGTGCGGGCCGAAGCCGAACTGGCCCGCGCTGGCAAGGACGCGCCTTTGCCCGATGATTTCATCGCCACCATGCGCGAGGTTCTGGCCCTGAACGGCGACACCCCCCAGGCGCTTTATTATGTCGGCCAGGCCGAAGCCGAAGCCGGCAGACCGAAGGAAGCGCGCAGGCTTTGGACCCGGCTTTTGGAACTGACGCCCAAGGACAGTCCCGACCGCACCATGCTGGAGGATCGTCTGGCATCCCTGCCGCGCTGAAGAAACCGTTCCGCCGGACCCGAGAAGTCCGGTCCGACGGAACGCCTGGCCTCAATAACGCTTATAGGGAAGGAATTTGCCGCTCATGGTGAGCTTGACCCTATCGCCCTTGGGGTCGGGTTTGCGTTCCATCGTCATGTCGAAATCGATGGCCGACATGATGCCGTCGCCGAACTCCTCCTGGATCAGTTCCTTGAAGGTGGTGCCGTAGACCATCACCAATTCGTAGAAGCGATAGATCAAGGGATCGGTCGGGGGCATCGCCGGGATCGATCCGCGATAGGGCACCTCGGCCAGCAGCAGAGCGGCGTCCGGCGGCAACCCCAGCAAAACCCCAGCCTTGGCCGCCTCTTCCTTCGTCAGGGTCATCTGTCCGAGCAGCGCGCCGGTGACGATGATCGGGGAGATATCGGGGCTGACCGCCGCTGCGATCTCCTTCCAGGTTTTTCCGCTTTTGCGCTTGGCGTCGAGGACAAGCTGGGTCACGTCATCTCGGGTCATGAACTTTTCTCCGATGGTTCAAGGATCGTCATCAGTGGGATTTCAGCATCGGCTCCGCCTGCGCCGCCGCCGATTCCTGGGGCGGTTCCAGAGGCGCGGGCCCACCCGGCCCCGGCCGCGTGACCGGCGGGCGGCGCTTATCCAGCCTCGACCGGTCGAACGCCCGCGACCGGTCTACCAGGAACTCGATCAGGTGGTTGCGGATGCGGTAGTAATGCGGGTGACGGTGCAGATCCTGGCGGGAGCGGTTGCGCGGCAGGGTGTTTTCGACGATTTCGGCAATCACAGCATCCGGCCCGTTGGTCATCAGCACGATGCGGTCGGCGAGCAGGATCGCCTCGTCCACGTCATGCGTAATCATGAACACCGTCTGCTGCGTTTCGTGGCAGATGCGCAGAACCTCGTCTTGCAGAGTGCCGCGCGTCAGGGCGTCCAGCGCACTGAAGGGTTCATCCATCAGCAACATCTTGGGCTCGATGGACAAAGCCCGGGCGATGCCGACGCGTTGTTTCATGCCGCCGGACAATTCAGCGGGTTTCTTGTCCGCCGCACCGCCCAGCCCGACCAGATCGATGAAAGCCCGCGCCTGATCGCGGCGCTTCACAGCAGACCAACCGGGCCAGCGCGACTTGACCGCGAATTCGACATTGCCCTGCACCGTCATCCAGGGCATCAGCGCGTGACTTTGGAAAATCACCGCCCGGTCCAGCGACGGTCCGGCAAGCTCTCGGCCATCCATCAGAATGCAGCCGCCATCGACCTCGTCCAATCCGGCGAGCGCGTTCAGGATCGTGGTCTTGCCGCAACCGGAATGGCCGATCAGGCAGATGAATTCGCCTTTGTCGATGGAAAGCCAGAGGTCACGGAAAACCGGAACCGGGCCGCCATAGGATTTCACCAATCCCTCGATGCTGATAAAGGGGCGTGGGGTCATGGCGTTACTCCGGATAGGTCACGGCTTTGACCAGCCGCGCCAGCATCTGATCGAGCAGCAGGCCGATCAAACCGATGAACAGAATGGCGTTGATGACGCTGGTGATGGACAGGTTGTTCCACTCGTTCCAGACGAAGTAGCCGATCCCCGTCCCACCCACCAACATCTCGGCGGCGACGATCACCAGCCAGGCGATGCCGATGGAAATGCGCATGCCGGTGATGATCGTCGGCGCAGCCGCCGGCAGGATCACCTGAAAAGCCTTGCGCAACGGCCCCACTTCCAGCGTGCGGGCGACATTCACCCACTCCTTGCGTACCGAGGCGACGCCGAAAGCGGTGTTCAGCAGCATCGGCCACAAGGAGCAGATGAAGATGACGAAGATCGACGAGGCCGAGGAATCCTTGATGGTGTAGAGCGCAAGCGGCATCCAGGCGAGCGGGGAGATCGGTTTCAGCAATTGGAAGAAGGGATCGAGGGCCCGGTACATCAGCGGGCTCATGCCGATGAGAAAACCGAGCGGCAACGCCACCGCCACCGCCAGACCGAAACCGGTCAGCACGCGCACCAGGGAATAGCCGATCTGGATACCGATGCCCTTGTCGTTCGGCCCGTTGTCGTAAAACGGGTTGGACAGATGCGTCCAGAAGCTGGAGAGCACGTCCAGCGGCCCCGGCATCGCCGATTTTCCCTGGGTGGCGCTAATCCCCATGAGCTTGGCGTATTCCGGGTCCACCGCCGCCACCGGCCCGGTCCCCTGGACGGCGAGATGCCAAGCCAGCAGGAACAGGACCAGCAGAACCGCCGACAGCAGGGCGGCGCGCAATGTGAGGGAGGCATGCATGCCGTTCATCCCCGTTTGATGGCGAAACTGTCGATATATTCCCGAGGCTTGGACGGATCGAACGTCTTGCCCATGATGACATGCGTCTTGAACGTCTCCTTCTCCGGCGCAAGCCCGGCCTCGACCATCGCCTTGTTGGCGTCGGTGGCGCGGAAGACCTGGGAGGCGACGGCCGCGTAATCCACATCGTTCTTGAGCTGCCCCCAGCGCTTCATCTGGGTCAGAATCCACATGGCCATCGAGTTCCAGGGGAAGGGATCGAAACCGATCCGGTCGGGTTCCTTGCGCACATTGCCCAGACCGTCGGCGAAGGTGCCGGTCAGGACCTGCTCGACCACCGTCACCGGCTGGTTGAGATAGGCCGCCGGCGCGATGGCGGCGGCGATCTCCTTGCGGTTGTCGGGCTTCGACGCATAGGCGGTGGCATCGATGATCGAACGCAGCATCGCCTGATAGGTGTTGGGATTTTCCGAAACGAAGGCCTGGGTGGCGGTAAAGGTGCAGCAGGGATGGCCTTCCCAGATCTCCTTGGTCAGCATGTGGATGAAGCCGACATTGTCATAGACCGCGCGCTGGTTCATCGGGTCGGGGGCAAGGAAGCCATCGATATTGTCGGCGCGCAGATTGGCGACCATTTCCGGCGGCGGCACGGCGCGGATCTGCACATCCTGATCCGGGTCGATCCCGTTTTCGGCCAGATAGTAGCGCAGGAGATAATTGTGCATCGAATAATCGAAAGGAACCGCCAGCTTGAATCCCTTCCACTGCTTGGGGTCGCGCCTGTCCTTGTGCTTCATCGCCAAGGTGATCGCCTGGCCGTTGACGTTCTCGATCGCCGGCGTCACCAGCGGCGTGGGAGCGGAACCGACGCCGAGCGAAAAGGCCAAGGGCATCGGCGAAAGCATCTGCGCGGCGTCATATTCGTTGTTCAGCGTCTTGTCGCGGATCAAGGCCCAGCCGGCGGTCTTGATCACCTCGGCTTCCAGGCCATAGCGGGAATAAAAGCCCATGGGGTGGGCCATGATGATCGGCGTGGCGCAGGTGATCGGGATGAAGCCGATCTTCACCGCCTTCTTTTCCAAGGGCCCGATCTTTTCAGCGGCGAAGGCCTCGCGCGCGGCGGCCAGAGGAAAGAACTGGGCGACAGCCGCCATGGCGGCGCCCGACCCGATTGCTTTCAGAAAATTGCGGCGGGTGACATCCTCCGGGATCAGGGCGCGCAGAACCGCCTGATCGACGGTATTGGCGTAGCGCCGATCCTCGTCGCCGGCGATGCGCTGCCGGGCCAAGGCAGCGTCGTGATCCTGCTCGCTCGCGTGATGGCCGCAGGAACAGCCGCTCGACATGCGCCGGGGGTCGAAGGCATCGTCGAAAATCGCCATGAAACATCTCCTTGAAAGTCGCCGCTGGACTCTCAAGGACAGAGCAAGCCCCATGCCATGGCCTTTACCCTTGATTTCGCTGAGTTTATTCGGCCTAAAAATTTACGAAGATTCGTAATTTACGAAATATCGTTGGATCAGTTACGATATCTCGTAAAGGAGATCCCATGTTCCTAGACGCCATCCCGCCAGCCGACACCGCATCGGAGATTCTGGACCATCTCAGTGCTGCGGTAATCGTCATCGACCCCTTCAATGACCGCATCCTCGCCGCCAATACCGCCGCCTGCACCCTGTTCGGCCGTACGCGCGGCACTCTGATCGGCGGCCGGGTCAGCAGCCTGCATCCCAATCAGCTTCCCAGCCTGATCGTCTTTTCCGAAGCAGTGCTGCACAAGGGACAGGCCTGGACCCGCTCGCTTTCGACGCTGGATGCAGATGGCGAACCGCGCCCGCTGGAATATCTCGCCACCGCCATGCCCTGGCGGGACGGCCGCGCCATCGTCGCCCTGATCAGCGATCTCGATTCCGTGCGCCGCCGCGACATCGACACCGAGGCCGAAGGCTATCTCAGGGAGGGCATCGCGGAATGGCAGCGCGTCGAACAAGTCTTCCGCGATATCGAGCATCACAACCAATTGATCCTGCGCGCGGCGGGCGAAGGCATCTATGGGCTCAATGCTGAAGGCCGGGCCACCTTTGTCAATCCGGCGGCAGAACGCATGCTGGGCTGGAAGGCCGAGGAGCTGATCGGCCGCAACATGCATCAGGCGGTGCATTACAAGCATCGCGACGGCAGCAATCAGGACGAAAAAACCTGTCCGATCTATCATGCCTTCCGTTCGGGAATCGTCCGGCATGTCGGCGACGACGTGTTCTGGCGCAAGGACGGCACACCGATCCGGATCGAATTCACCAGCACGCCGATCCGCGACCGCGGCACCATCGTCGGCGCGGTGGTCGTCTTCCGCGACATCACCCAACGCAAGGAGGGGGAAGAGCAGCTTCACGCTGCGTTACAGGAAGTCCAGCAGTTGCGCGAAAGGCTGGAACAGGAAAACGCTTATCTGCGCGAGGAAATCCGCACCGAAAACCGCCATCACGAGATCATCGGCGTCAGCGCCGCGATCACCCGCATCCTCAACCAGATCGATCTGGTGGCCGCGACCGACGCCACCGTGCTGATTACCGGAGAATCCGGCACCGGCAAGGAATTGATCGCCCGAGCGGTCCATGCCGACAGCGCACGCGCGCACCGGCCGATGATCCGCGTGAACTGCGCCGCGATTCCCCATGAATTGTTTGAAAGCGAATTTTTCGGCCATGTGAAGGGTGCGTTCACCGGCGCGGTGCGCGACCGCATTGGCCGGTTCGAACTGGCCGACGGCGGCACATTGTTTCTGGACGAATTGGGGGAAATCCCGTCGGAATTGCAGCCGAAGCTCCTGCGCGTCCTGCAGGAAGGCTTCTTCGAGCGCGTCGGCGAGGACCGCACCCGCAAGGTAGATGTGCGCGTCATCGCCGCCACCAACCGGGATTTGAAAGAGGAAGTCCGCAAGGGCCGATTCCGCGAGGATTTGTTTTATCGTCTGAACGTGTTCCCGATCGAAACCGTCCCCTTGCGCGAACGCCGCGACGACATCCCCCCGCTCGCCCAGCATATCTTGACACGCTGCGTGCAGCGCCTGGGATGCACGCAGCCGACGCTCACCCGTCACAATGTCGGGCTGTTGTCGGCCTATGATTGGCCCGGCAATGTGCGAGAGTTGGAAAATGTCATCGAACGCGCGGTCATTCTGGCCCGCGACGGACGCCTGAGTTTCGAGCGTTTGGGCCGGGAATCCATCCCGGCGCAGCCCCGCCCCGCCGAACCGCCACTTCGCGGCAACGACCCGCACATCCTGACCGAAACGGAAAGGCTGGAACGCGACCGCGACAACATCGCCGCCGCGCTCAGGGCCTGCAATGGCCGCGTTTCAGGTCCGGACGGGGCCGCGGCATTGCTGGAAATCAAGCCAACGACGCTTTATTCCCGGATCAAATCGCTGAAGGTGCCGTTCGAGGGCTGATGGCGCGCCGTCCTATTCCTCGGTTTCCAGCGAGGCGATATGGCGCAGCCCTTCCAACGCGACGCTCAGCCCCTCCGCCTGTCCTTCCCCGTCGGGATAGACCATATAGGCCGGGCGGCGGAATTCGGGCGATCCGGCCACCGGATAGAGCCGCCCTTCCGCGATCAGGGGACGCACCACCCGCATCGGAAAATAACCCGCCCCGCCATTGGCGAGGATGTGCTGCAAACCCAGCGCCCCCAGCCCGACCGAAATCGCCGGAACCGCCAGATTGGGAAAAGCCTGACTGTGAGCGGCGCGGTATTCCGGCCCCCAATCGACGAAGACATAATCCAAATCCCAGCGCCCGACCCCCTCCGGCGCCGTCGAGACCAGCACCAGCCTTTCTTCCAACAATTTTTCCGTGATCAGCCCCGGGCGGCTTTGCGGTGAATACATCACGCCGATATCGATCAGCCCTTCGGACAGGCCGCGCATCAGGCCTTCGGACAGGCCGACCTCGACCCTCAAGGCAAGATCGGGCTGGGCGTTGCGCATCCAGGGCACCCAACGCAAGAGCATGCGGTCCCACAGCGAGAATTGTCCGCCGACGGTCATCACCGCACGGTACCCGGGCGGCAGCGCCAGTTCCTGATGCGCCTGCTCCCAAAGCCGGACCATGGCGGCGGCATAGCGACGGAATCGCGTCCCGGCCACCGACAGTTCGGCGCCGGTCTTGGACCGGATGAACAAAGACCGCCCCAATTCCTCTTCCAGCGCGCGGATGCGCATGCTGACCGTCGATTGGGTGACGCGGAGTCGTTCCGCCGCCCGGTTGAAATTGCCGGTTTCAGCTATTTCCAGAAAAGTGCGGGCTAGATCGATATTCATTGAGCGGACTCTTCGGCCGGCCGTTGCCATCCGCCATCTGTCGGCGGGAGCCGGCCCTGAAATGCAAGGGATGCGGGCTTGTAATCCAGGCCCGCGCGAACATCAATATTCCTGATCATCCCGATCGCTCTTTCTTTTACCCGGCGGGGTCATGCCGGCTTCGACCGCAAAGGATGACCATTCCATGGCAAACAGATGAAGATACAACGGCATTTCCTTTTTCTCTCTTTGCAAAAAGATCCGCCTGCCCCATATGCGCATCCGGAGCGGAAAACCTCAGCGCATAATGGAATGAAAAATGCTGATCCTGTCTTCTTATGATGAAGTCCTTCGTCAGGCCAACCGCGATGGAAATTTCTTTCTTACCCGGACGGAAGGTGTCGTTTTCCCCCGCATAAGACTGCCCGATCTTGCCGGCGGCATGTTCGTCGGCTGCGACTTCTCCGGCGCGCACTTCGCCGAAGCCGATCTGTCCCAGGCTCTGTTCATCGATTGCAAGATGGAAGCGGCGCAGTTTACCGATTGCGATCTGTTCGACGCCGAGTTCGTCCGTTGCGCCCTGAACGCCGCCCATTTCCGGCATTGCGACCTGTCCGCCGCCCGTTTCAAAGCCTGCCGGCTCGACGGAAGCGATTTTCCGGATTGCGCAATGGAGGCCGCGGAACTGGGCGGCTTCATCCCCGCATCGGGGAACAAGACCGCCCTTTCCGCCCGTCTCTAAAGACGCAAGACTTAGACCCGCGACATCAAGGCTGAAAGCCGCCGGGCGAAGGCCTGGGGATCGGCGATCGGCTCGCCTTCCACGATCCGGGCCTGATCGAGCAACAGCCACGCCGAATCGCTGATGGCGTCCGCCCCACCTGCGGCTGCCGCAGCCAGATGACGGATGACCGGATGGCGCGGATTGATCTCCAGGATGCGGGACGCGCTTTTCTCGGCCTGCCGGTGGGCGCGCAGCAGCCGTTCCAGATGCAGGCTGACATCGCCGTCATCAGCCACCAGACAAACCGCGCTTTCACGTAGACGTTCCGAAGGCCGGACGTCCTTGACTTCCGTTCCCAGAATCTGCTTCAGGGCCGCGATCAGGCGGCTGGTCTCGTCCTCGGCCAAAGGCGGCTCCTGCTCCGCTTCCGCCTTTTCCTCGGTCGCTTTGACCGCGGCCAGATCGGCCGCCCCTTGCGCCACCGAACGGAACGGCTTGTCTTTGAAACCGGTGACGGCCGTCGGCCAGAATTCGTCGATGGGGTCGGTCAGCAGCAGCACCTCGACCCCCTTGGCGGCGAATCCTTCCAGATGCGGGCTTTTCAGCAAAAGCTCGGGATCGTCGCCGGCGATGGTGTAGATCGCGGTCTGACCCTCCTTCATCCGCTCGACATAAGCGGCCAGCGAAATCGGCTCGTCGGAGCGGGTGGATCTGAAGCGGCACAGATCGAGCAATTCGTCGCGGTTCTGGAAATCCTCGTACAAGCCTTCCTTCAACACCGCGCCGAACTGGTCCCAGAAGGCGAGATAGTCCTGGGGTGCTTCCTCGGCCTTCTTCTTCAGCTCGGCCAGGATGCGCTTGACCAGGCCGGAGCGGATCTTGGCCAGCATCGGATTATGCTGAAGCATCTCGCGGCTGATGTTCAAGGGCAGGTCCTGACTGTCCACCACGCCCTGCACGAATCGCAGGTAAGAGGGCAGCAATTCATCGCAATCGTCGGTGATGAAGACCCGTTTGACGTACAGCTTCACATGCTGCTTGCGCTCGGGCGCGAACAGATCGAACGGCTTGGCCGAAGGGATGTAGAGCAGAACGTTATATTCGATCGCGCCCTCGGCCCGGTAATGCAGGGTCAGCCAGGGCTCGTCGAAGGCGTGCGCGATGTGGCGGTAGAATTCCTTGTGCTGCTCGGGCGTGACCTCGGTCTTGGGCCGCGTCCACAGCGCCGAAGCAGTGTTGACGCTGCGTTCCTTGCCGTCCTCGACCAGAATCACCGGCAGGGCGATATGATCGGAATAGGTCTTGACGATGGTCTCCAGCCGGAAAGGATCGAGGAATTCATCCTCGCCTTCCTTCAGATGCAAGACGATCCGGGTGCCCCGGGCGACGTCCTCCGCAGCACCGACCTCGAACTCGCCCTTGCCCGAGGATGACCAGCGCCAGCCCGTCTCCTCGCCCGCCCGGCGTGAAAACACATCGACCTGATCGGCCACCATGAAGGCCGAATAGAATCCGACGCCGAATTGTCCGATCAAGGACACGTCCTTCTGCGCGTCGCCGCTCAGCCGTTCCATGAAGGCGGCGGTGCCGGAGCGCGCGATGGTGCCCAGATTTTCGACCAGTTCGTCCCGATTCATGCCAATGCCGTTATCCGAGACGGTCAGGGTGCGCCCGGCCTTATCCGGCGTGATGCGGATGGCAAAATCGGAATCGCCGCCCAGCAAGGCGGGTTCCGTCAGCGCAGCATAGCGCAGCCGGTCGCAAGCGTCGGAGGCATTTGAAATCAGCTCGCGAAGAAATATCTCTTTATTGCTGTAGAGAGAGTGGGCGACCATATCCAGGAGCCGACTCACCTCGGCTTTGAACATCAGTTTTTCATCGGCCATGGGAGAAAAACCTCTTACAATCCAACAAGGTGTGTTACCCGCCGACTGGATATGAGGCAAACCATCACCTAGCGCAAGTCCCTTGGACCGGCAGGACCGGGGACGAATCGCCTGGAACTGCGAAGACCTTAAAGGTCCAGACGGCGGATCGGCCCGGAAGGAACGGCGATACGGACGGCCCCCGGAAGGGCGTTTCAAAAGCGACGCATCGTTAAGGAGATGTTTATGCAGATACCCTTGCAGATCACGTTCCGCGGACTCGACCGCTCCGAAGCGGTTGAGGCAAAAATTCGCGACAAGGTCGCGAAACTGGAACAGATGTACGAGCGCATCATCAGCTGCCGCGTGGTGATCGATGTTCTGCACAAGAGTTCGGGCAGCATGCAGCGCGTCGGCGAGCCGTTCCATGTCGGTATCGAGCTGGCGATCCCCGGCTCGACCATCGTGGTCAAGCGCGTGCCCAAGGACCCCAAGGTCAGCGAGGATATTCTCGCCGCCTTGAAGGAGGCCTTCACCAATGTCGAACGCCAGTTGAAGGAAACGCTGTCCCGCCAACGTGACGAGCTTAAAACCGGCACTCTCTGAGCGCGCTTAGCGCCGGTTCCAACGTCTTCGGGGGAAGGCTCGTCCGTCCTTCCCCCGGGAACCCGCCTGATAAGGGCCCGATCGTTACGAGGCCGCCTTGCGCGCTTCCTCGACCCAGCCCTCGAACAGATCCTTGTGCTGCGCGATCCATTCCTTGACGTGGCGGTCGATGTCCTTCGACGATTTCTCGCCATCCTTCATCCGCATATTCTCGGCCGAAACGTCCTCGACCGGCAGTTTGATCAGCTCGAAGAACTTGGCCGCGGCGGGGTTTTGCTCAAGCCAGGCCTTGTTGGCGACGATCATCTGATTATTGACCGTGAAACCGACATTCCGCCCGTCGGGAAGCTCGGTGACGCCGTCCTGCCCCGCCGGCAGGCTAGTGAAGGGAACAGTCAGCCATTCGACATCGCGGCCCGGCACCAGAACCCCCGACACCCACAAAGGCGTCCAGGTGTAATAGAGGATCGGCTCGCCTTTCTGGAACCGGGCGATGGTGTCCGCCATCAGAGCGAAATAGCTGCCCTGATTGTGGCGCACGGTATCGCCCAGCTTATAGGCCTTCAGATGATGCTCGATTACCGCCTCGCAGCCCCAACCGGGATTGCAGCCGGTCAGATCGGCCTTGCCGTCGCCATTCGAGTCGAACAGCTTGGCGATGGCCGGATCGGCGAGCTGCGCGATCGAGGTGATGCCATAAGCGTCGGCGGTCTTCTTGTCGATCAGATAGCCTTGAAGGGAATCGGCGACATAAGGGCCGATCTTGGTCATGCGCCCGTCGCCGCCGGCATTGGCGAAGAAGGTGGCGTGCAGCGGATCCCAATGGACCGCCATCCATTGCGCATCGCCATTGGCCAGCGCCACGTGACCGGCCGCATAATCGATTTCCAGCGCCTCCGGGACCTTATAGCCCAGCCGACGCAAGCCTTCGCCCACCAGACGGGTCTGGAACTGTTCCTCGGCGACCGAGGACACCACCGGGGTGGCGGTCCGCCCCTTGCCGGGAACATCCTTAGCCTCTGCCGAAGCGACGAGAACGAGACTGGCCGCTGCGGCCAAAACGGATTTCAGCATGCCTCTTCTCCTTTACGAGGTCGGGGGAACGAGGGAAGACCGGGGATTGCCCGATCGCGCCAGATGACGCCAGACCCAGCCCAAGGGTCCATGATCGGACCAATGCCGCCAGCCTTTTTCCTTGGCCGGAACGCCAAGGGACTGCGTGATTCGGTCGATGACGATGGCCAGAAGGACGATGCCCAGGCCGCCGATCGTCGCCAGCCCCATATCCAGCCGGCCGATACCGCGCAAGACCATCTGTCCCAGGCCGCCGACCGCGATCATCGAGGCGATCACCACCATCGACAGAGCCAGCATCAAGGTCTGGTTGAGTCCGGCCATGATGGTGCGCATCGCCAGGGGAATCTGAACTTTCCATAAAAGCTGGCGGGACGATGCGCCGAAGGCGTTCGCCGCTTCGATCACGTCGGGCGGCACTTGCCTGATGCCCAGATTGGTCAGCCGCACCAGCGGGGCCAGCGCAAAAATGATCGTCACCACCACGCCCGGCACATTGCCGATACCGAACAGCATGACGATCGGCACCAGATAGACGAAGGCGGGCGTCGTCTGCATCGCGTCGAGCAAAGGCCGCACGATCGCCTCGGCGCGATCCGAGCGGGCCAGCGCGATGCCGGTGGGAACGCCGATCAGAACGCAGAAGAACACCGCCGTCAGCACCAGCGACAAGGTCACCATGGCCTGATCCCACGCCCCGATCAGCCCGATCAGAACCAGGGAAATCAACGCAAGGAAGCCGGTCTTCCGTCCCGCCACCTGCCAGGCGGTCAGCCAGATCACGGCGATCAGGACCAGCGGCGGAATGCCGGACAGGCCGCCTTCGATCCCCCTCAGCACGGCATCGATAGGAACGCGGATCGCTTGGAAGAAAGGCCTAAAATGCGCGACCAGCCAGGCAAGCGCTTGGACGACCCATTCATCGATGGGAATCACGGCCTCGCGGAACGGATCGAGAAGATCGATATCCATGTCAGGGTTCCTTATTCTTCCGCAGCCGGCACCGGCGTGTCGCGGTCCAAGGTCTGAAGCAGCAGGTTCTTGGAAATGGTGCCGACATACCGCCCCCGGTCGTCCACGACCGGAACTGGATAGGGAGTGTCGGCAACCACGCCCAGCACATCGGCCAGGGACGTGTCAGCCTTGATCACCGGAGCATCAGTCAAAAAGGCGCGGCTGAATCGGGGCGACGGATCGCGCAGGGCCTGCGCCAGCGACTGGGCCGACACCACGCCATGGAACCGCCGGCCACGATCGACCACGATGGCGTAATCATCGTCATGCTGCTTGACCCGCTCGGCGGCGACGCGCACGCCGACATCGGCGCGATCGATGACCTCAAGCTGAGTGCGGCGACAGATGTCCCGTGCACTCAAAACCTTGCTCACATCGACGCCGCGGAAGAAGCTCGCCACATAATCATCGGCCGGATTGCGTAAGATCTCGTCGGGCGTTCCGACCTGAACGATGCGTCCGCCTTCCATGACCGCGATGCGATCGCCGATGCGCATCGCCTCGTCCAGATCGTGCGAAATAAAGACGATGGTCCGCGCCTGCTCTTCTTGAAGCCTGAGCAACTCGTCCTGCATTTCGGTCCGGATCAAGGGATCCAGGGCCGAGAAAGCCTCGTCCATCAGCATCACCGAAGGATCGGTGGCCAGAGCCCGGGCCAGACCGACGCGCTGCTGCATGCCACCCGACAAAGAATCCGGATAACGGTCGGCCCAATCCGCCAGACCGACCGCCGCCAGCGCGGCATAAGCCTTGTCATGACGTTCCGCCTTGGGCATCCCGGACAGCTCAAGGCCGAAAGCGGCGTTATCGATCACCTTCAAATGAGGCATCAGGGCGAAAGATTGAAAAACCATCGACAAATCGCGCCGCCGCAGCGCGCGCAATTCCTCGGACCGCATGCGCGCAATATCCCGGCCATCGATCAGCACCTCGCCCGCAGACGGCTCGATCAACCGGTTCAGCATCCGCACCAGAGTCGATTTTCCCGACCCCGACAACCCCATGACGACAAAGATTTCGCCCTGGCGCACGGTGAAATTGGCGTCACGGACACCGACCGTCTGACCGGTTCGGGCAAGAATTTCTTCTTTGGACAACCCTTCCTTAACCAGTTGGATGGCCTCGTCCGGATTGTCGCCGAAAATCTTGCACAATCCCTGGACGACAAGCTTGTCTGCGGCTGGTTCCTCCTGGCCCATCACGAGTCACCTCGAGTCATGTCTCACCTCGCTTTTCGTTGACGGGATGATCGAAAGCGCCGGCTCGAGCCCATGAAAGGCACAAAGAGGAGACTGTCCGCACACATCGAAGAACGTGCCGGACGACAAAGTCACCCACACCATCATACAGCATCCGGTCAAGATGCTGTGGAAACGTCGGGTTCATCCGGCCGTATTTACGCTTTCGTCACAGCATAAATAGCATGCACACCCTGTATGGTCAACCTTTTTGGCTCTTTTTTGACTCATTGATCACAGAACATGACTGGAATTTATATTTTCTATTCTGATGTTCATTGAAGTCCTTATAGGATCGATTTTAAATATTCACCGATTTATTTTCTTTGCCAAACCGCCTCTTGCGCAAAAACTCGTCCCGCCATCGGTGCCGGACATTTGTATTTTTGGATCGGCCGAAAATACCGAAAAGAAAAAATCCCCCTGCGTCCCTCGCGCTGGACCATCCCGGCAAAAGTCACTGCTCGGAATCGCGCCTTCCGCTATTTACGTTGTCCGGCACCTCTGAATCGTGATATATAGTTCTTTCGCATGAATTCGATTCATGGCGGGCGCTGGTCTTCACGACAAGCGGGCTGGGCCGGATGGGCCCTACACGGCAAGGTCAAAAACTTGAGTCAAATCGACTGCGCGAGCAGTGCGATGCGGAGCGCCTCTGATAATAGCTCCAGGGCATCGCGCGCTTGATTGAGGATTGATAGACGAGATGCTGGACAACATTTTTCGCGAAGGGGATTACGTGGTCTACCCGACCCATGGCGTCGGCAGGGTCGCGGCCATTGAACATCAGCACATCGCCGGGCATGAGCTTGAGCTGTTCGTGATCACCTTCGATCGCGACCGCATGACGCTGCGCGTGCCTGTCCCCAAGGCGAAGAAATCCGGTCTGCGCAAGCTTTCCTCGCGCAGCGTGATGGAAACCGCGCTGGACACGCTGCAGGGCCGCGCCCGCGTCAAACGGGCGATGTGGAGCCGCCGCGCTCAGGAATACGAGGCCAAGATCAATTCCGGAGACCCGGTGTCGATCGCCGAGGTGGTGCGCGACCTGCACCGCAACGCCAACCAGCCCGACCAGTCCTATAGCGAACGCCAGATTTACGAGGCCGCCCTGGAACGGTTGGCCAGCGAATTGGCCGCCCTGGAAGCCATCGAACCGGCCCAGGCCACGCAAAAGCTGGAAAAGCTTCTCGACGCCGCTTAAAGTTGGCTTGCGGGGCGAGGCGTCTTCCCGACGCCTTGCCATCCGCATCCAAAGGGGTGACAAAGGTCATCTCCGAGCCAACAAAAAGGTGACGCCTCTCGTGCCGCAGATAGACTTCACCCTTTTCGCGACGCTTCGCGGCAACGCCCGTATCTGGGCCGTCGGCGCCATTCATAGCGAGGTGGACCGACTGACGCGTCTTCACCGTCAGATCGCCAAGGATTTTCTGCCCGGCGACCAGATCGTCTATCTCGGCAATTATTCCGGCCACGGCCGCGCCGCCATCGCCGCCATCGACGAATTACTGCTGTTCCGGCGCGCCATTCTGGCCTTGCCGGGCGTGGACATGGAAGATGTCGTCTTCCTGCGCGGCGCGCAGGAAGAAATGTGGCAAAAGCTGCTTCAACTCCAATTCGCCCCCGATCCGGCGCAAGTGCTGCGCTGGATGGTCGAACAGGGAATCGGCCCGACCATCGAAGCCTATGGCGCTTCGCTTGAAGATGGAGCCAGCGCGGGCAGGGATGGAACCCTGGCCCTGACCCGCTGGACCTCGCAACTGCGCCAGAACATGCGCAATCTGGACGGGCACACGGCCCTGATGAACGCCTTGCGCCATGCCGCGATAACCGAAACGCAAAATTTGCTTTTCGTTCATGCCGGCATCGACCCCGACCGTCCACTGGAAGCACAAGGCGACAGCTTCTGGTGGGGCGGTTCAAGCTTCGCGGACATGGACGCTCCTTACCTCCCGTTCCTGCGCGTAGTGCGCGGCTATGATCGCCGTCATGGCGGAGTCGCGGAAACGCCCCACACCCTTACCCTGGACGGCGGCTCAGGGTTCGGCGGCGAACTGACCTGCGCCTGCCTCGCCCCCGATGGAACGGTATTGCGGCTGATCTCCGCGTGATCCCGCTCTGGTTCGGTCCCGCGGTGCGCGGACTGATCCTGCTCGTTTCCCTTTTTACAGCCACACCCAGCCTGGCGCAGCAACCGCCTATTCCCGGCTTCCGTCCCATTGGAGAATCCGCCGTTCTTCTTTCCGCGAAGGATGAGCTGTTCCGCCTTGACGACGGATCGCTGGCCTATCTCAGCGGAATCGAACAACCGCCGACACCGTCCCCTCCTGCCCTGACCGCATGGGCAAAGCAGCGCCGGGACATGATAACCGCCCTGGCCGGACAGGGCCCTGTCCGGTTATGGCGCGCCCCCAATGCCCGGCCAGACCGTTGGAATCGCCTGCCGGTACAGGCCGTTTCCGCCGACGGACGCTGGATTCAAGGCGAATTGCTCCGCCTGGGGCTGGCCCGCCTCCTGGTGATGGAAGAGGACATGCCCGCCTTGCCCGCTTTGCTCGCCGCCGAAGAACCGGCGCGGCATGCGGGAATCGGTTTGTGGAAAGACCCCGAATATGCCGTTCGCCGGGCGGACGAAGCAGGATCCTTCCTGAACAGCGTTCAGGTCGCCATAGGACGAATCGAGTCCGTCACCGTGACCAAAAGTGCCCTTTATCTCAATCTCGGCCCGGACAAACGGCACGATCTGGGGGTACGGATCGCGCGGCGCCTGATCCGGAAAAACGGCAACGACCCAACCCGTTGGACCGGGCAACGGATTCTGGTGCGCGGATGGGTCAGCAAAAGCATCGGTCCCTTGATCGATCTGCCGCATATGGGCGCGATCACACTGCTATCGCCGGAAGGCCGTATCGAACCGCAACCGGGAACCACTCCCTGAAAAGGAAGAGCGTCTTTCCGGCAGGGCCGGCTTGATCGCGCGCTCCACTCTATGCCATAACCGCCTTTGGGGCGCCCGTAGCTCAGCAGGATAGAGCACAGGATTCCTAATCCTGGGGCCGTGAGTTCGAATCTCGCCGGGCGC
>JAYFRE010000030.1:0-45779 GCA_034926235.1 Rhodospirillaceae bacterium | reverse complement strand
GCCCATCGATAAGATGACGGCACGCAGCGTCTGGACCGCCTGGCGGGCGGGATCCTCCTTGTCCGGTTCGGTCATGAAAGGCTCCGCATTCCTTGAAAATCGGATCGGGCAGGGTAGCACTCACAGCCTGCGATTGTCTTGTATCCAGCCTATTAAGAAAGCCGGGGCTTGCCAAGAACAGGACAAACGCTACCTTGATGGCATGACCGTCTTGCTCCGTATCGCCGAGATGCGCGCCGCCGACGAAGCCGCCATGGCCGCCGGAATCCCTGGTTTAGTCTTGATGGAGGCAGCGGGTTGGCAGGTCGCACGAGCGATCCGCCAGCACTTTTGTCCGCGCCGCGTCCTGGTTCTGTGCGGTCTCGGCAATAATGGCGGCGACGGTTTCGTGACTGCGCGATTGCTGGCGAGACAGGGCTGGCCGGTGCAGGTGGCGTTGCTGGGCCCCCTTGATCGCTTGACCGGCGATGCGGCGGCCATGGCAGGACGTTGGGCAGGGCCTGTCGCCCCCCTGAGCTTGGCCCTTCTGGATGACGCTCCCCTGATCGTCGATGCGCTGTTCGGCGCGGGGCTGTCTCGACCTTTGAACGGGATCGCGGCCGAAATTATCGACGAGATCGCCCGACGGAAGCTGGATGTCGTCGCCGTGGATGTTCCAAGCGGTGTCGATGGCGATAGCGGCCGAGTCCTGGGCACAGCCGCGCCTGCGCGGCTTACCGTGACTTTCTTCCGGCCCAAACCGGGCCATCTGTTGCTGCCGGGCCGGATTCTGGCAGGCGATGTGGTGGTGGCCGATATCGGCATTCCTGAATCGGTGCTGGGACCGATCGCCCCGAAAACAGCCGTCAACGGACCCGATCTCTGGCGTGATCTTTTCCCGCGTCCGACGATAGCGGGACATAAATATGATCGCGGCCATCTGCTGGTCGCTTGCGGCTCGATGACCGGGGCGGCGCGTCTGGCCGCTTTGGCCGGTCGCCGGGCAGGGGCGGGGCTTTTATCCATCGCAGCGCCGGATTCGGCTTTGGATTCCTTGCGTGCCGCCGAACCAGGAAACATCCTGGTCCGCCGCGAGGATTGGGAAGAATTGCTGGATGACCGGCGGCGCAACGCTTGCGTGATCGGCCCCGGCCTGAGCGTCGGAGAAGAAACTCGCCGGCTGGTGTTGACAGCCCTGCGGGCTGGCAAGGCTTGCGTTCTGGATGCGGGCGCGCTGACCAGTTTCTCCGGAGATGCCGATAGTCTGTGGCAAACGGGCGGGACAGCGGTGCTGACACCTCATGACGGGGAATATGCGCGTTTGTTCGCCTATGACGGCGACCGGTTGAGCCGGGCACTCAAAGCCGCCCGCGAAAGCGGAATGGTCGTGCTGCTGAAAGGGCCGGATACGGTCGTCGCTTCGCCGGACGGACGGGCATCGATCTCTGCCGGTGCGCCGCCCGATCTGGCCAGCGGCGGCACTGGCGATGTCCTGGCGGGGATCATAGGCGGCTTGCTGGCCCAGGGGATGCCCGCCTTTGAGGCGGCGTCCGCTGCGGCCTGGATGCTGGGGCGGGCGGCGGCCCGGATCGGTCCGGGTCTGCTGGCCGAGGATGTGGCCGATCATCTGCCCGCCGTTCTGGCGGAATTGTTTTCAACCGGCAAGGAGGCCGCCCCGTGAGCGAGCGCGATGAGAGGTCCCAGTCAGACGATTCCCTGGGATTCCGGCGAATCACCGTTCGGGATCCGAAACCGTTGCTTGAAACGATCAAGACGTTTGAATCGGTTCATGCGATCCGCGATTGCCGGGATCTCAAGGACCGTCTTGATGGCGATCGGCGGCTTTACGCTCTTTTCCCTCCTGACAAACCGAACGACCCCTTGGCCTTCGTGTCCGTAGCCTTGGTCAAAGGCATGGCCGGCGATGTCCGCGCCCTGCTGGAACGGCGGGAAGGGGCGGGCGATCCGGCTCTGGCCGACAGCGCCATCTTCTATTCCATCAACAGGGTTCATGTCGGACTGACCCGTAAAGATTTCGGCCACAGCCTGATCGTGGCCTCTTTGCGGGAATTGCCGCGCGAATTTCCCAATCTGAAGCTGTTCGCTACCCTGTCGCCGATTCCGGGATTCCGGGGATGGCTGGATCGGAACGGCGGCACGCTGTCTTCCGCTGACGGGCAGGCGTTGGTTGCGCTCGATGAGATGGGGCAAGAAATAGAGGGATTAAAAGACAGGCTGCTGCGGCTTTGCGCGCGTTATCTCGTGGAGCCAAGGCAGGCCGCGCGCCGTTCGGGCCGGGTCATCGACCCGGTGGCGCATTTCCATTTGTCCAACGGCGCGTCCATTGAACGACTGAATTGGTGGAGTGATCCATCACCAAAGGGGATCGCGCAATCCGCCGGAATCACGGTCAATTATCTTTATGACCGTTCCTCGGTTGATGCCAACCGTGCGGCTTACCGGGAGCGTGGCGAAATCCGGCGATCTTCTGGAATCGCTCATCTGCTCGATGACGGATATCGGACTCTCGGCGAAAAATAAGGCGGCTTCTCGGGATGTGAGAAGCCGCCTTTTGGCGTTCCGTTCGGTTCAGACCGGGTCAGACATTGCCACGGACATTTTCAAGAAATGCCTCAACATTGGTCGACAACCCTTCGGATTGTTTAGATAATTTCTCTGCAGCTCCAAGAACGTCACGGGCCGCGTCCTTGGTTTCCCCGGCAGCGGTCGTGACATGCGAGATGGTGTCGGTGACATCGCCCGTGGCGCGCGCGGCTTCTTGAATGTTGCGGGCGATTTCCTGGGTCGCAGCGCCTTGTTCCTCGATCGAGGTGGCGATGGCCGCCGTGATGCCGCTGATTTTGGTGATGGTGGCGCCGATATCCCGGATGGCGCTGACCGCATCCTTGGTCGCGTTCTGGACGGCGGCGATTTGCGCGCTGATTTCGTCGGTGGCCTTGGCAGTCTGGTTGGCCAGGTTCTTCACCTCTCCGGCCACCACGGCGAATCCCTTGCCGGCGTCGCCGGCGCGTGCAGCCTCGATGGTGGCGTTCAGAGCCAACAGATTGGTCTGGCTGGCGATGTCGTTGATCAGCTTGACGACGTCGCCGATCTTGCCGGCGGCGTCCGCCAGGCCCATGACCAGATTATTGACCTTGTCCGCCTCCTCGACGGCGCTGCTGGCGACACGCGCGGATTCTGTGATCTGACGACCGATTTCCTGGATCGAGGAACTGAGTTCCTCGGTCGCGGCAGCGACGGTCTGGACATTCTCCGACGCCTGTTCGGCGGCATGCGAAACGGTCGAGGAAAAGCTCATCGTTCCATCGGCCGTGGTCGCCATGTTCTGAGCCGTGCTGTAAAGATCGGTCACGGCGGAAGACACGACCGTCAGAACGGAGCGCACATCGCGTTCAAAGGCGTCGATATGACGCTGCATGGCCTTCGCGGTTTCTTCGCGCTGGCTCAGATCATGATAGACAGAGATGGCGAGATCCATGTCCAGGAACGCAGCCTTGTTGATGGCCTGAATGATTTCCTGCAGGCGTTCCGGCTTCTTGCGGTAATTCTGAATGGCGATGCCGACCAGGATGTTGACGACATAACAGTAGCCGGCGATGTACCAGCGCGGCTCCAGACCGACATGAACATGCGCCCTGCCGATTTTCGTCACTTCGGCGAAATAGGCGTCGTTGAAGCTGCCGCTGAAGACATTGTCCAGCCAATGCTGCTTTTGTTGCCGCCGCGCACGATCCATCGACGCCTGATCATGAAAGACGGCTGCCGCGGGCGAATGTTTGACGTGGATGTAGAAATCTTCCAGCACCTGGTCGATATGGCGGACCAGCAAAGGGCGGAATTCGCGTAGAGCTTCGCGCGTACGTTCATCTATGTTCAGAAAACCGAGACGTACCCCACGGTCAAAATCGTCAGACATGATCAGTCCTTACGGGGATGAGAGTAGTTGATGAAAATAGCCCAATGCGATCGGGGTTCAATCCGATCTTTGATAAAATTTTATTTATTAAGACGTTAAGAATGCGGTTCGAACCTGGATGTTTGCCCTTGCCTTGATTCTAGCAAGAAAAGCAACGGAGCGCTTGAAAAATGTCGGCTCTGGAAGGGAGCGGATTTGCGCTGTTTCAACAAAGGCGTCTATGCTATAGACACCGCCTTGACCGGGCGGCAGGCGGCGTCATCGCGCCTTTCGCGGGTGTGGTGGAATTGGTAGACACACTAGGTTTAGGTCCTAGCGGCGCAAGCCATGGGGGTTCGAGTCCCTTCGCCCGCACCATTCGGCGGTTCTCCGCCGGAGTTGACCTTGCCGCCCTGGATCGAGGATGTAATGAATAGGGCGGCTGACCGCTTCGTTCCGATGTCGTGGCACCTTTAATATAGAGAGTTCTGATGCAGGTAACCGAATTGAGCGCCGACGGCCTTAAGCACGAGTTCAAGGTCGTCGTTCCTTCCGAATCCATCCAGAAGAAGGTCGAGGATCGTCTGGCCGAGGTCGGGCGCACCGTCCGGCTGCCGGGGTTCCGTCCGGGCAAGGTGCCGCAGGGCCTGCTGAAGAAGAAGTACGGCCAGGCCGTACTGGGCGAGGTGCTCGAAGACATCGTCAATGAGGGCGCCCGCAAGGCCATCGACGAGAAGAAGATTCGTCCTGCCATGCACCCCAAGGTCGAAGTGACTTCCTTCGAGGATGGTTCCGACCTGGAATTCAGCGTGGCGGTCGAGGCGCTGCCCGATTTCGCCGTGATGGATCTGGGCAGCCTGTCGCTGGAGCGGATGGTTGCGCCGGTGTCGGACGAGCAGATCGAAGAGGGGCTCAAGAATCTGGCCCAGCGCAACGGCGGCACCGAAGCTTTGCCGGCCGATCACGCGGCTGGCAAGGGCGATATCGCCGTGATCGACTTCCTGGGCAAGCTGGACGGCGTGCCGTTCGATGGCGGCAAGGGCGAGGGCTTCAATCTGGAATTGGGCTCGAACACCTTCATCCCCGGGTTCGAGGATCAGCTTCAGGGCGTCAAGGCCGGCGATACGCGTGTCGTCACCGTGACCTTCCCCGAAAATTACGGCGCCGAAACCCTGGCTGGCAAGGCTGCCGAATTCGACGTCACCGTGCATGAAGTGCGTGCGCCAAAGCCGGCGGCGCTGGACGACGAACTGGCCAAGGCGGTTGGGCTGGAAACGCTGCAGGAACTGCGCGACGCGTTCAAGGCGGAAATCGAGCGCGACTATGGCGCGCTGTCGCGCACCCATCTGAAGCGGGCCTTGCTCGACGCGTTGGCCGCCGGTCACGATTTCACCGTCCCCGAAGGCATGGTCGAATCCGAATTCGAAGGCATCTGGAAGCAGTTCGAGCAGGAACGCGCCCAGAACCATATCGATCCGTCCGACGCCGGCAAAAGCGATGACGAGCTGAAGGCGGAATATCGCCGCATCGCCGAACGCCGTGTGCGGCTTGGGCTGGTGATGGCCGAAATCGGTCGCATCAACAACGTCACCGTGACCCAGGAAGATCTGAACCGCGCGGTGATGAACGAGGCGCGCCGGTTCCCCGGTCAGGAACGACAGGTATTCGAGTACTTCCAAAAGAACCAGGACGCTCTAAATAATCTGCGTGCGCCTGTGTTCGAGGAAAAGGTCGTCGATTTCATTCTCGAAATGGCCAAGGTAGCGGATCGTACCGTGACCGTGGAGGAGTTGCGCCGGGACCCCGACGCGACCGATTCCGGGAAGGCGGCGGAAGAAGCGGCTCCGGCCAAGCCCAAGGCGCGCAAGAAGAAGGCTTCCGCCGAGGAGGCGTAAGGTTTCTTTCGGAATGTGCGGCGCCCGCATCGGGCAGCGGATTGCAAAAGGACGAATTGGATGAAAGATCGGGATCCCATCGAGCTTTACATGAACACCCTGGTTCCCATGGTGGTCGAGCAGACCAATCGCGGGGAGCGGGCTTATGACATCTATTCGCGCCTTTTGAAGGAACGGATCATCTTCCTGACCGGCGAGGTCTACGATCAGGCGGCCTCGCTGATCTGCGCACAGCTCTTGTTCCTGGAATCGGAAAATCCGGCCAAGGACATCGCGTTTTATATCAATTCGCCGGGCGGTGTGGTGACCTCGGGCATGGCGATTTACGATACCATGCAGTATATCCGCCCCGACGTCTCGACGGTGTGCATCGGCCAGGCGGCCTCGATGGGGTCGCTGCTGCTGGCGGCCGGTGCGGCAGGAAAGCGTTTCGCTTTGCCGAATGCCCGGGTCATGATCCACCAGCCTTCGGGCGGTGCGCAGGGGCAGGCGACCGATATCGAGATCCATGCGCGCGAAATTCTGGCCATGCGCGCACGGCTCAACAATATCTATGTCAAGCACACCGGTCAGCCGCTCGACATCATCGAACGGGCGATGGAGCGCGACAATTTCATGACCGCCGAGGACGCCAAGGCGTTCGGTTTGATCGACGAGGTTGTCACCCAACGGCCGGTGCCGGCGGATGGAGCGGCCACCGCCTGATCGTAAAAGGCGAAAAGGACTCCTGGGACAGCCCTTCCGGCGGACGCGATTGATCTCGTTTCCGTCCGGAAGTGGCTTGAACGCTTGTGTCCAGCCTATATTTTGCATTGTGCTGCGGTGCGCCAAGGGACTAACATGCCCAGCGGCGGCCGTTTTAGCCACGGAGTACCGATGACGAAGCCCAGCAACGGCGATTCAAAAAACACGCTTTATTGTTCCTTTTGCGGCAAAAGCCAGCATGAGGTGCGCAAGCTGATCGCCGGCCCGACCGTATTCATCTGCGACGAATGCGTCGAGTTGTGCATGGACATCATCCGCGAGGAGCACAAGACCCATCTCGTGCGCTCGCAGGAGGGGGTTCCGTCTCCCCGCGATATTTGCACCGTGCTCGATGACTATGTCATCGGTCAGGAACACGCCAAGCGCGTGCTCTCGGTCGCGGTCCATAACCACTACAAGCGACTGGGCGCTGCCGGCAAAAGCTCGGATATCGAGATCGCGAAATCCAACATCCTGCTGGTTGGCCCGACGGGGTGCGGTAAGACGCTGCTGGCGCAGACGCTGGCGCGGATTCTGGACGTGCCCTTCACCATGGCCGATGCCACGACCCTGACCGAGGCCGGCTATGTCGGCGAGGACGTCGAGAACATCATCCTGAAGCTGCTGCAGGCCGCCGACTACAATGTCGAACGCGCCCAGCGCGGCATCGTCTATATCGACGAGGTGGACAAGATCAGCCGCAAATCGGACAACCCGTCGATTACCCGCGACGTGTCCGGCGAAGGCGTTCAGCAGGCTCTGCTGAAGATCATGGAAGGCACCATCGCTTCGGTGCCGCCCCAGGGCGGGCGCAAGCATCCGCAGCAGGAATTCCTGCAGGTGGACACCACCAACATCCTATTCATCTGCGGCGGCGCTTTCTCGGGGCTGGAACGGATCATCTCCGCGCGCGGCAAGGGCACGTCGATCGGCTTCGGCGCGGATGTGCGTTCGCCCGACGAACGTAAAACCGGCGACGTCCTGCGCGAGGTGGAACCCGAAGATCTGCTGAAATTCGGGCTGATCCCGGAATTCGTCGGTCGCCTGCCGGTTCTGGCGACGTTGACCGATCTGGACGAGGAAGCGCTGGTCGATATCCTGTCCAAGCCCAAGAACGCGCTGGTCAAGCAATATCAGCGTCTGTTCGAGATGGAGGATGTCCATCTTTCCTTCTCCGACGATGCCTTACGCGCCATCGCGCTGAAGGCCATCGCCCGCAAGACCGGCGCACGCGGCCTGCGTTCGATCATGGAGAGTATCCTGCTGGATACCATGTTCGACCTGCCCAGCCTGGATGGAGTGGCGGAGGTCGTCATCAATGGAGAAGTCGCGGAAAACCGCGCCAAGCCGCTCTATATCTATGCCGAGCGTCGGGAGGATACGGGGGCCAGCGCCTGATCTGCTGGCTTACCCCTTGACTGGATCGAAGTGCGACCGAACTTAAAGTAGGGCCGGCGTGCCGGTCCTAACGGTAGCACTTGTGAAGAATTGAGGTAGCATGGCCGAGATTGAGCGCGGGGATGTCTTTCCGGTTCTCCCCCTACGGGATATCGTCGTTTTCCCACACATGATCGTCCCTCTGTTCGTGGGGCGCGAAAAATCAGTGCGGGCGCTCGAAGACGTCATGAGGGATGACAAACAGATTCTTCTGGTCGCCCAGAAGAATGCGGCCCAAGACGATCCGACGGTCGAAGACATCTATGATGTCGGCACCGTCAGCACGGTACTGCAATTGCTGAAATTGCCCGACGGCACGGTCAAGGTGCTGGTCGAAGGCGGACGGCGCGCCCGTATCAAGGGTTTCACCGAAAAGACCGACTTCTTCGAGGCCTATGCCGATCCGGTCGATGAAAGCCAGGGCGACCTTCAGGAACTGGAGGCGCTGTCGCGTTCGGTGGTCGCTCAGTTCGAGCAATATATCAAGCTCAACAAGAAGACCCCGCCGGAAGTGCTGGTTTCGGTCAATCAGATCGAAGATCCCGGCAAGCTGGCCGATACGGTCGCTTCCCATCTTCAGCTCAAAATATAGGACAAGCAGGAATTGCTGGAAACCGAGAAGGTTTACGAGCGGCTGGAGCGGGTCTATGCCTACATGGAATCCGAGATCGGCGTTCTGCAGGTCGAAAAGAAGATTCGCAACCGCGTTAAGCGGCAGATGGAAAAGACCCAGCGCGAATATTATCTGAACGAGCAGCTGAAGGCGATTCAGAAGGAATTGGGCGAGACCGAGGACGGCAGGGATGAATCCGCCGAACTCGAGGAACGCATCCATAAGACCCATCTGTCCAAGGAAGCGCGGGAAAAAGCGCTGGGCGAGCTGAAAAAGCTGCGCAGCATGAGCCCGATGTCGGCCGAATCGACCGTGGTGCGTAATTATCTCGACTGGATTCTTTCGATCCCGTGGAAGAAGCGGACCAAGGTCAAGCGCGACATCAAGCTGGCCGAAAAGATTCTCAATGCCGACCATTACGGGCTTGAGAAGGTCAAGGAACGCATCCTTGAATATCTCGCCGTGCAGCAGCGCACCATCAAGGTCAAAGGCCCGATCCTGTGCCTGGTCGGCCCGCCCGGCGTTGGCAAAACCTCACTGGGGCGGTCAATCGCAGCGGCCACGGGGCGCAATTTCGTGCGCATCTCGTTGGGTGGCGTCCGTGACGAATCCGAAATCCGGGGCCATCGGCGCACTTACATCGGATCGATGCCGGGCAAAATCATCCAGGGGATGAAAAAAGCCAAATCGTCGAACCCGCTGTTTCTGCTGGACGAGGTGGACAAGCTGGGTGCCGACTGGCGCGGCGATCCGGCTTCGGCGCTGTTGGAGGTGCTGGACCCTGAACAGAATTTCTGCTTCAGCGACCATTATCTCGAAGTCGATTACGACCTCTCGGACGTCATGTTCGTGACCACGGCGAATACGCTCCGGATGCCGCAGCCTTTGCTCGACCGTATGGAAGTCATCCGCCTGTCCGGCTACACCGAAGATGAGAAGGTCGAGATCGCACGCCATCACCTGATCGACAAACAGGCCACGGCGGCCGGTTTGAAAAAAGGCGAGTGGACGATCTCGGACGATGCGTTACGCGACCTGATCCGCTACTACACGCGGGAAGCCGGGGTGCGTAATCTCGAACGCGAGATTGCCAATCTGGCGCGCAAGGCGACGAAGGAAATCCTGTCGAAAGCGTCCGTCACCAAGGTTACGGTCACGCGCAGGAATCTGGAGAAATTCGCCGGCATCCCCCGCTTCCGCTATGGCGAAATCGAAGCGGACGATCTGGTCGGTGTCGTCACCGGCCTGGCCTGGACCGAGGTCGGCGGCGAATTGCTATCGATCGAGGCCGTGTCCATGCCGGGCAAGGGGGTCTTCACCCATACCGGCAAGCTGGGCGACGTGATGCAGGAATCCGTGCAGGCCGCACGGTCCTATGTCCGGGCGCGTTCGGTTCATTTCGGCATCAAGCCCAACGTGTTCGAGAAGCGCGACATCCATGTGCATGTGCCGGAAGGGGCGACGCCCAAGGATGGCCCGTCCGCCGGCGTTGCGATGTGCACGGCCATCGTTTCCGTGCTGACCGGAATCCCGGTGCGCCGCGATGTGGCGATGACGGGTGAAATCACGCTACGCGGCCGAGTGTTGCCGATCGGCGGCGTGAAGGAGAAGCTGCGGGCGGCGGTGCGCGGCGGCATTAAAACGGTCCTTATCCCAAAGGATAATGAAAAAGATTTGGCCGATATCCCGGACAACGTCAAACGCGGTTTGACGATTCTGCCCGTAGCTATGGTCGATGAGGTCCTGGCGAACGCGCTGTGCCGGCCGTTGACGCCAATCGAATGGGATGAGGAGCAGAAGCCTCTTGTCCCGGCAGTGGGCGACACTTCCGAGACGGAGGTGGGGGTACGGACTCACTGATCGATAAAGAGGTCGGAACGATTCTTCATAGGCCCTGAGATCGGCAGAAACCCTTGGGTTATCCGTTTTTCTCCGATTGACGCCGGTCTGGCGAGCGTTCTAAACTGCCGCTCTATTTTCGATGAGTTCAATGGTTCATTATTATATCGGAGCATCTGGAAGGGGGCCCCAAGGTGAATAAGAACGATCTCGTGGCCGAAGTGGCGGCTGCCGCCGGTCTGACCAAGGCTGACGCTGCGAAAGCGGTCGACGGCGTTTTTGATGCAATCACCGACGCCCTGAAAAAGGGAGACGAAGTGCGTCTTGTTGGTTTTGGCACTTTTAATGTCGCTGAACGCGCCAAAACCGAAGGCCGTAATCCGCGGACCGGGGAGAAAATTACAATTCCCGCGTCGAAGCAGCCGAAATTCAAGGCTGGTAAGGGGTTGAAGGACGCGGTTAACTAACCCTTCCTTCCCATTTTATTTTGATCAATAACGGCGATGCCGGCCTTCTTAAAAAAGGGCCGGCATTGTTGTATTTGGTAAGAAGGGAAGGGACATCATTATCGGGGCGCTTGGTTCAAGATTGGCCCGTGATTCCTTGCCGGTCATGGCGAAAATCAAGCAGCCAAAAAATCTTTGCCCTGTCCCGGGCTATTCCGAGTTTCAAAGACCGATCTCTTCCGGGAAATCCCTATTCGTTCCCTTTTCATTGCTTGCCCAATCCACCGAAACCCCTTAGAAACCAAGGCGTGGGCGGTTAGCTCAGTTGGTAGAGCGCCTCCTTTACACGGAGGATGCCGGGGGTTCGAGTCCCTCACCGCCCACCAGAAAACAAGCCGGCTGCCCTTTGGCGCCGGTATTGCGGTATCCCCGACATCGCATTGACCTTGCATTCGTTTGCGCCGGATATCACACGTCATCTGACATGTGGCCGTGAATGCTTGCGCATGCTTTCTTCTATGCCTGACATGAAAACGAAACCGAGGCGATGAATCGCCCGGATTCATGCTGTTGAAAAACAGTCGCAAGACGAGGGGTTTCTTTCCGCCATCTCGGTTATCGCGGTCCGAAGGAAGGCCCCGTTTGCGCCCGCTTTTTCTTGATGCTCGGGGCAAAAGAAAACCCCCGCCGGGAAACCGGCGGGGGTTTGTCGAACGAAACTGGTTCGATCAGACCGAATAGTACATCTGGAATTCGACCGGATGCGGGGTGTGTTCGAACTTGTAGACTTCTTCCCAGCGCAAGGCAGCGTAGCTGTCGATGAATTCCTTGGAGAAGACATCGCCCTTGAGCAGGAATTCGTAATCCTTGTCCAGGCTGTCCAGCGCTTCGCGCAGGCTGCCGCACACGGTGGGAACATTGGCCAGTTCCTCGGGCGGCAGATCGTAGAGGTTCTTGTCCATCGGATCGCCGGGGTGGATCTTGTTGGCGATACCGTCAAGACCGGCCATCAGCATGGCGGCGAAAGCGAGATAGGGGTTCGCGCCCGGATCGGGGAAGCGAATCTCGACGCGCTTGGCCTTGGGGCTGGAGCCGTAGGGGATGCGGCAGGAAGCAGAGCGGTTGCGGGCCGAATAAGCCAGCAGCACGGGCGCTTCGAAGCCGGGGATCAGACGCTTGTAGCTGTTGGTCAGCGGGTTGGTGAAAGCGTTCAGCGCCTTGGCGTGCTTGATGATGCCGCCGATATAGTAAAGGGCGGTCTCGGACAGATCGGCATAACCGGTGCCGGCGAAGGTCGGCTTGCCCGCTTTCCAGATCGACTGATGCACATGCATGCCCGACCCATTGTCACCGAAGATCGGCTTGGGCATGAAGGTCGCGGTCTTGCCGTAGCTGTGCGCGACATTGTGCACGACATACTTATAAATCTGCATGAAGTCAGCCGAGCGCACCAGCGTGTCGAATTTGGTGCCAAGCTCGTTCTGCGAAGGCGCGACTTCGTGGTGATGCTTTTCGATCGGCAGGCCCATCTCGCCCATCACGGTCAGCATCTCGGCGCGCAGGTCGCAGTGGCTGTCCACCGGCGGGACCGGGAAATAGCCGCCCTTGACGCCGGGACGATGGCCGGAATTGCCTTCCGGATATTCTTTGCCGGTGGCATAGGGGCCTTCCTCGGAGTCGATCTTATAGAACACCGAGTTCATGTTGACTTCGTAGCGAACGTCGTCAAAGACGAAGAATTCGGCTTCGGGGCCGAAATAAGCGGTGTCGCCGATACCGGTCTGCGCCAGATACTGCTCGGCGCGCTTGGCGATCGAGCGGGGGTCGCGGTCATAGAGCTGCCCGGTGGCGGGTTCGACGATGTCGCAGAACACGACCAGCTGGGTCTGGGCAGTGAAGGGATCGATAACAGCGGTCGAAAGATCGGGCTTCAGGATCATGTCCGATTCGTTGATGCTCTTCCAACCGGCGATGGAGGAGCCGTCGAACATGATGCCTTCGGTCAGGAGGTCTTCATCGATCGTGCTGACATGCTGGGCAGTGTGCTGCCATTTGCCGCGAGGGTCGGTGAAGCGGAAATCAACGTACTTGACGTCATGTTCCTTGATCAGATCAAGGATTTTTTTAACTTCGGACATCATTGCAATCCCAATAAGTTGGAACAGTTTCTTAACATAAAACGGGGACAGGCGCCATGGCTCGGCCCTTTGAACGCCGGCAGGTGCTCTTAGCGCCGCTTTGCGTCAAATGGCATCGTGACCGCGTTCACCGGTCCTGATGCGGATCGCCTCTTCGATCGGCGCGATGAAGATCTTTCCATCGCCGATCCGGCCGGTATGGGCCGCCTGTTGAATCGCCTCGATGGCGCGTTCGACCAGGCTTTCCTCAATGACCAGCTCGATTTTCACCTTGGGAAGGAAATCAACCACATACTCGGCGCCACGGTATAATTCCGTGTGCCCTTTCTGACGTCCGAAGCCCTTGGCCTCGGTGACGGTGATACCCTGCAGACCGATCTCGTGAAGGGCATCCTTCACCTCATCGAGCTTGAAAGGCTTTATGATCGCTTCGATCTTCTTCATTTGGGCTGCTACTCTACTGCTCAGGGTGTACCCGGCGCACCGGAACGCGTTCTCCACTTAAGCACGGTCCGTGCCAGTTGGGCTACCTTGAAAATGCAGGATATCCGGTCCTTTGGGCAAAGGAGCCGCAAAGATCTGCTCATTTTTTCGGCTTTTATGCCTTGTTTTTCATCATCTTTCGGATTGCACGGATTCAAGGGCGGCGGGAACGCGGCTTGTGGGAGCAGCCTGTTCTGCATGAAAGGAAAGCTTTCGCCACCGGCGCGTTTCGGGAGACGATAGGCGCTTGACGGGCTAGGGATGTCTGGGATAGACAATGGGCCCTCGATGGCGGGTGTAGCTCAGTTGGTTAGAGCGCCAGGTTGTGGTCCTGGATGTCGTCGGTTCGAATCCGATCACTCGCCCCACTTTTCCCCTGTCCAGAACCGCCCTTACCACCGCGCAGAATGCGCGGCGGGGGCGGCTGGGCGTCTGATTTCCGCAGTCAATCTCGGAAATTCACATATTGCAGCGGCAAGGGCAGGTCGAGTTTTTTGGCCAAGGCGATGATCGACTGCAATTCGTCGCGTTTTTTACCCGTGACGCGCAATTCGTCGCCCTGAATCGTGGCCTGGACCTTGATCTTGCTGTCCTTGATTTCCTTGATCAGGCGCTTGGCGATATCCTTGTCGATTCCCTGCTTGATCAAAACTTTTTGGCGCAAGGAATCGCCTGCGGCCCGTTCAGGCGTCTGATAGTCCAACGCCTTGATGTCGAGCCCGCGCCGCGTAGCATAGACACTCAGCAATTCCTGCATCTGGCGCAGCCTGGTTTCATCGTCAGCCAGGATGGTTATGACCTGATCCTGGCGTTCGATCGTGCAGTTGCTGCCCTTGAAATCGAAACGCTGGGTGATTTCGCGGGCAACGCCGGCGACGGCATTGTCCATTTCTGCCATATCTGTTTTAGAAACGATGTCGAAACTGGGCATAAAAGCTTTTTTCCAAAGGCGCTATTGCGGTTATTCCTCGATGATATCGTCGATCGACAGGACCGAAACCCCGGTGCCGTCTTCGTCCTCGATCAGAACGACGTCGCCTTCGATTTTCCCCGAATCCTCGGGCAGCGAGTTGAAATAGTGCCAGATGAAGGCGACGGACACCGTCTGATCGATCAGATCATCTTCATCCATGTCGTCCTCGTCCATCATCGAAATGTCGCGCAGAATTTCGATGGATTCGTCCAACATATTCTCGAAATCCGTGCCGTCTTCGAGGATGCCGGCAATGATTTGTTCATGCTCTTCGTCTTCAAGCTCGTATTTCCACTCGGCATCGCCCGATTTGAAATAAACGGTCTTCATCGGTGTCTCCAAACTGTGTGCGGAAAAAAGACTTCGACCGGACATCGGCGCGGCCGGAGGATAGAAATGTGGATGGGGTGGTCCTGGGATACACCCGCGAACCTGGGGGATCGTCCTCAATTCGGAAGGAAAATGCAAGGCGTCTGCAATCGGGCTCTTGGCATAGATCATCCTGTCGGTTAAGGAGGCGGGGGAGGTTGCGATGACCGACAAGAACAGCACGATTTTGACCATTACCTGTCCCGACGCCACCGGCTTGATTGCCGCCGTTTCGGGCTTTTTGAGCGGCTATGACGTCTTTATCACCGAGGCGGCGCAATATGGGGATCCGGTTTCGGAACGTTTCTTCATGCGCTGGGTTTTCCGCGATGGCCCTTCGACACCTCCCAGGCCCGAACTGAAAAGATTGTTCGCCGAACTCGCCGAGCGGTTCAAGATGACCTGGAACATGCATGACGGCCAGCACAAGGCGCGGGTGCTGGTGCTGGTGTCCAAATTCGATCATTGCCTGAACGATCTTTTATATCGCTACCGGACGGGATCGTTGCAGATCGATATCCCGGCCGTGGTGTCCAACCATCCCACCCTGGAGCGCATGGTGGAATGGCACGGCATCCCGTTCCATTACCTTCCCGTAGACGCCGCCAACAAGGCCGAGCAGGAAAAGCGCATCCTGGAAATGGTCGACCGGCTGAACATCGATCTGGTGGTTCTGGCGCGCTATATGCAGGTGCTGTCCCCCAGCCTGTGCGAGGCGCTGGCCTGGCGCGCGATCAACATCCATCATTCCTTCCTGCCTGGGTTCAAAGGGGCCAAGCCCTATCACCAGGCTTATGCGCGCGGGGTCAAGATCATCGGCGCTACGGCTCATTACGTGACCACAGAGCTGGATGAAGGACCGATCATTGATCAAGCGGTGGAGCGGGTCGATCACACGCATACGCCCGAGGATCTTGTGGCTCTGGGGCGCGATATCGAGAATGTCGTCCTGTCGCGCGCGATTCGCTATCACACCGAACACAGAGTTCTACCCAATGGAGGAAAGACCGTCGTCTTTAAATAGGGGGTTTTCTGTGAGGAGACGTGTCGTCAAGTCCTATCTTTTCGGATAGGATTTGCCCGCAATGACGATGGCCACGTTTGGGGACGACTTCAACCAATGACGGAATCGGATCAGACATACTCTCTCGCCGGCATTCCGCTGCTGGCTTCGCTTAATGCCCTGGAGCGTCACGATCTGGCGCGCCAGTGCCGGTTCCGCTATTTCAATGTCGGTGAACATATCATCGACGGCCAAAGCGAAAGCCGCGACGTGCATTTCATCATCCAGGGCACGGTGCGGGTTGTGAATTATTCCCTATCGGGCCGCGAGGTGACGCTGGACGATATCGGGCCTGGCAATTTTTTTGGCGAATTGTCGGCCATCGATGGCGAGTTGCGGTCGGCCTTTGTGGTCGCGCAGGGCGGACCGGCGGTTTCGGCGGCCATGCCGCACGAGATGTTCCTGACCCTTTTGGATGAAAAGCCGCTGATCGCGCGGGAAATCATGCGCCGCCTGGCGCGGATGGTCCGTCAGGCCAATGACCGCATCATGGATTTGAGCACACTGGGCGCGAACAACCGCGTGCATGCGGAATTGTTGCGCCTGGCCCGAAAGGCCACGACAGATGGCGTTTCGGCTGAGATTGTGCCGATTCCTATTCACGCCGATCTGGCGAGCCGGGTCAGTACGACGCGTGAAACCGTGGCAAGGGTCTTAAACGATCTGGTCCGCAGCGGGGTTCTGGAACGGACGAAAGACGCTCTGGTCGTCCTCGATATGGCGCGCCTGGCGATTCTGGTCGAGGATGTCCGCGGCATATAATTCCATGTGACGGACATCACTTACGAAGCGGGAAAAACGGCATAGCGTTCAGGTGTGATACTGGTGAATGCCCCCCCCGGTGTTTTCCAGTACCTTTTTCCCTCAAGAGAAACTTTAAAGGCCGGCATTTATGCCGGCCTATCTTTTTTGTGACTTTCCCGCGTCTAAACCAACGGGGATGGAAACCCGCTCACGAACGAAAGCCCGCATTCCTGAATGAAAGCGGGCTTATTCGATCTCGCTTTTCAAAAAAGCGCGGCGACGGAAACCTACTTGATCTTGGTTTCCTTGAAGGCGACATGCTTGCGCACAACCGGATCGTATTTACGGAATTCCAGCTTTTCGGTCGTCTTACGCGGGTTCTTCTTCGCCACGTAGAAAAAGCCGGTTTCAGCTGTGCTGAGCAGCTTGACGAGGATAGTGGCGGGCTTGGCCATGTTCTTGAATCCTGGAGCTTAAGTGACGTAAGGCTTGGGATGCGGAAAATACAAGTTCGTGGGGTTCTGTCAAGTAAAGAGTGGCACCTTTAGCGCCGCCCTCGTCTTTCAGGCCCTTTCGAGCGTCCTTTGCTGGGCCGTTTCGGCCCTCGCGAAAAGGTGGAACGCGGCCCCGGTCCGGCGGCCAGGGCAAAGACCAATCCTCCGGTCAACGGGTTGGCTTCGCTTAAGATCACCTCGACCGGCTGACCCAGGGTAAAGCGCGCACCGGAGCGGCGGCCGGTCAGGCTGTGCGCCCGTGCGTCGTGATGATAATAGTCGGCGGGCAGCGCCGAAGCCGGGATCAGCCCGTCGGCGCCGGTTTCCTCCAGCGAGACAAACAGACCGAAACGAGCGACGCCGGAGATTCGGGCTGCGAAATGCGCGCCGACCCGGTCTTTGAGGAACGAGGCGGTGAAACGGTCGATCGCCTCGCGCTCGGCGCTGGCCGCGCGGCGTTCGGTGGCCGAGATATGCGTTCCGGTTTCCGCGAAACTCCCCAGATCGGTGTCGGGCAGACCGCCTTCACCGAATTTCAGCCCCGCGATCAACGCCCGGTGGACCAAAAGATCGGCATAACGGCGGATGGGGGAGGTGAAATGGGCGTAGCGCGCCAGTCCCAACCCGAAATGACCGATATTATCGGGCGAATAGGCGGCCTGGGCCTGGCTTCTGAGAACGATCTCATTGACCAGGGCCGCTTCCGGCGTTTCACGCACTTTTGCCAGGATAGCGTTGAAATGGCTGGGGCGCATGACCTGTCCCTTGGCCATCGGCAGATCGATGCTGTCCAGGAACTCGCGCAGGCCTTCCAGCTTTTCCGGCGACGGCTTGTCATGAACCCGGTACATGCAGGGCAGGCCCAGCGCCTCGATCTGTTCAGCCGCCGCGACATTTGCCGCGATCATGAAATCCTCGATCAGGCGATGGCTTTCCAGGCTTTGTCTGGGCAGCACGGCCTGGACATGACCGTTGGAATCGAGAACGATCCGCCGTTCGGGAATATCGAGTTCCAGCACGCCGCGTCGTTTCCGCGCCGCCAGCAGGGCTTCCCATGCGCCGTAAAGCGGTGTCAGGACGTCTTCCAGCAAAGGCCCGGTCGCATCGTCCGGGCGTCCTTCCCGGGCGTCCTGCACCTGTTCATAGGTCAGCCGCGCCGCCGAACGCATCAAAGCGCGCACGAAACGATGCCGGATTTTCTCACCTTGCGCATCGATATGGATGTGTACGGCCAAGCAGGGCCGGTCTTCGTCGGGTTTGAGCGAACACCAGCCGTTGGACAGAGCCTCGGGCAGCATCGGCACCACGCGGTCGGGGAAATAGACCGAATTGCCGCGCAGATAGGCCTCGCGGTCCAAGGCGTCGCCGGGACGCACATACCAGGCGACATCGGCGATAGCGACGATCAGATGCCAGCCCTCTTCCTCGCGTTCGGCCCAAACGGCGTCGTCGAAGTCCCGTGCGTCCGCGCCGTCGATGGTGATCAAGGGCAGGGCGCGCAGATCCTCGCGCTGACCCAGCGGCGCGGCGACAGCGGCCTCGGCTTGCGCCAGCGCCTCCTCGGGGAAGACGTCGGGGATGCCGTGAGCGTGTATCGCCAGCAGACTGACCGCGTGCGCGTCGTCCATTGCGCCCAGCCGTTCCACGACCCGAACCGGTTTCGGCCCGTAGGGACGCGAAGGCAGTATCTCGGCCAGCACCAGCTCGCCGGAGAGGGCGTCCAGCCGGTCGCCTGCAGCAATGGCGAAATCGGTCCGGTTACGCCGATCCACCGGGCGCAGCCGTCCCGAACCGTCGGGCCTGTCCTCGATCAGACCCAGGACCCGGGCCGGGCCTTCGGTGATGCGCTTGACCGCGCGGCCTTCATAAAGCCCAGACCGAAGCCGTTTCAGCCGCGCCAGGACACGATCGCCGATCCCCAGCGGTTCCTGGCCGCGCTGGAAGGGAGCCATGATGATGCGAGGCGGCGTACCTTCGCCGGTCCATTCCACCGGCTTCGCCATCAATTCGCCGTCGCGGTCCATGCCGCTGATCACCAGGACGGCGCTTTCGGGCAGGCTGCCTTGGGGGACAAAACGGCGGGAGGCCTTACGATCCAGTTTCCCTTCGGTCTCAAGGCTTTTGATCAAGGCGCGCAAGGCGAGGCGATCGTCAGGCCCGATACGGAAGGCGCGCGCGATCTCGCGTTTGCCGACCGGAACGGGGCTGTCCTTGATGAAGTCCAGAAGCTGCTGGCGCGACGGCAGAGGAGCCGGTTTGCGGGGATTCTTCAAGAAGCCTCGCCGGCGTCAGCCGTCTTCTTCCTCGGCGCACGCGGCGTCTTCGGTTTGGCAGGAGCGTCATCGGTTCCAGCCGGAGCCTTCTTGGCTGCAGCCTTCGGTTTGGCCGCCGTCTTGGCCTTCGTCTCTTTGGCTGTCGCCGTTTTGGTTTTGGCAGCGGCAGTCTTCGGTTTTGCCGCAGCCTTGGGCTTGGCTGCCGCCTTCTTGGGTTTCACCCCTCCCTGGGCGGCGCGGGCAGCCAGAAGCTCGACCGCCTCGGCCAGCGACACCTCGTCACGGCCGCGCGGCAGATTGGCGTTTACGCCGCCATGGCTGACATAGGGGCCGTAACGGCCGGAATGGAGCGTCACCGGCTGTGAATCGGCGGGATGCTCGCCCAGGACGCGCGCCGGCGCGCGCGCGCCGCGTCCCGCCTTGGGCTCGGCCAGCAATTCGACGGCGCGGGCAAGATCGACGGCCAGCACATCATCTCCGGCCCCCAGCGATTTGTAGCTATCGCCATGCTTCAGATAGGGACCAAAGCGGCCGATTCCGGCGGAAATCTGCGCATCATCCGCAGGGTGCCGACCGATCGTTCGGGGCAGGGCCAACAACGCCAGAGCGGTGTCGAGATCGAGCGACGCAGGATCCAGCCCTTTATACAGACTGACCCGCTTCGGTTTTTCCTTGCCCTTTTCCCCATCGCCCAACTGCACATAGGGACCATAGGGTCCCTTTCGCAGACTGACCGTCAGACCGGTAGCGGGGTCGTTGCCCAATTCCTTCGGTCCGTCCTGGTTTTCTTCGGTCCCCGATCCGTCGCCATTGGCGAGTGACAAGGGCCGGGTGAAGCGGCATTCGGGATAGTTCGAGCAGCCGATGAAAGCGCCGAATTTGCCCAGCTTGAGGCTGAGACGACCGTTGCCGCAAGTGGGGCAGGCGCGGGGATCATGCCCGTCGCCCTTGTCGGGGAAGAAGTGCGGGCCAAGATCCTTATCCAACGCATCCAGAACCTGAGAGACGCGCAACTCCTTGGTGTCATCGACCGAAGCGGAGAAATCCTTCCAGAAATCGGTCAGCACCGTCTTCCAATCGAGACGCCCGTCCGACACCTGATCCAGGCGATTTTCCATGTCGGCGGTGAAATTGTACTGGACGTAGCGGTTGAAGAAGCTTTCCAGGAAGGCGGTCACCACCCGTCCGCGATCCTCGGGCACAAAGCGGCGCTCGTCGAGGCGGACATAATTGCGTTCGCGCAGCACCGACAGGATGGAGGCATAGGTCGAGGGACGCCCGATGCCCAGCTCTTCCATCTTTTTGACCAGACTGGCTTCGGTGTAGCGGGGCGGGGCCTGGGTGAAATGCTGTTCGGGACGCACGGCCTTGCGGTCCAGTGCTTCTCCTTCGGCCATGTCGGGCAGAATCCGGTCGCCGTTCTCGTCCTGGGCCGCGTCGTCGCGGTCCTCGTGATAAAGCGTCAGGAAACCGTCGAAGCGGATCGTCGATCCGGTCGCGCGCAAGGCGGTCCGTTCATCCGCCGAGACGACATCGATCGCCGTCTGATCGAGAACGGCGCTGGCCATCTGCGATGCCACCGTACGCCGCCAGATCAGCTCGTAAAGCCTGAGCTGTTCGCGGTCGAGATAGGACGCCACATCGCGCGGGCGGCGCTGGGCGTCGGTGGGACGGATCGCCTCGTGCGCTTCCTGGGCGTTCTTCGCCTTGGTCTTGTAAAGACGCGGCGAGGACGGCAGGTAAGGCGCCCCATACTGTTCCTGGATCAGGCCGCGCACCGAACCGATGGCTTCGGCCGCCATCTGCACGCCGTCGGTTCGCATATAGGTGATCAGACCGACGGTTTCGCCGCCGATATCGACACCTTCATAAAGGCGCTGGGCGATCTGCATGGTCCGCTCGGCGGAGAAATGCAGTTTGCGCGACGCTTCCTGCTGTAGGGTCGAGGTCGTGAAGGGCGGAGCGGGATGGCGCTTGCTCTGCTTTTTCTCAATCCCGCCGACATGGAAATCAGCGGCCAGGATTTTCGATTCGGCATCTCTGGCGGCCGCTTCATTGGCAAGATCGAATTTGTCGAGCTTGTTTCCATCCAGCCGGGTCAAGGCAGCGGTGAACAGGGCCTGCTTGAGAGTCAGGAAATCAGCTTCGACCGTCCAATATTCACGCGACTCGAAGCGCTCGATCTCGCCTTCGCGCTCGCAGATCAGCCGCAGGGCCACGGATTGGACCCGGCCTGCCGAACGGCTGCCGGGCAATTTACGCCACAAAACCGGCGATAGGGTGAAACCGACCAGATAATCCAAGGCGCGGCGCGCCAGATAGGCGTCGACCAGCTCCTGATCCAGATCGCGCGGATTGGCCATCGCCTCGGTCACGGCCTGGCGCGTAATTTCGTTGAACACCACCCGTTTGACCGGAATGCCCTTCAGGGCGTGCCGTTCGGCCAGAACGCGCTGGACATGCCAGGAAATCGCCTCTCCCTCTCGATCCGGGTCGGTGGCCAGGATCAGGGCGTCGGCCCCCTTAAGGGATTTGACGATCTCCCGGATACGTTTTTCCGATTTGGCGTCGATTTCCCAATCCATCTGGAAATTTTCGTCGGGCCGAACCGAGCCGTCCTTGGCCGGAAGGTCGCTGATATGGCCGTAACTGGCCAACACATGGTAGTCCGATCCGAGATATTTATTAATGGTCTTCGCCTTGGCAGGCGATTCAACGATAACAATTTTCATGTTTTATATCAGTATCTTATATTATTATTGTGATCTAATAAATCAATGAAACACGGTGTCCGGGATGGCGTTCGATCCGCCCTGCCAGTTCGAGTTCAAGCAGATTCAAGGACACGATAGAGGGTGACAATTGGCACTGACGGATGATTTCGTCAACCGTAACAGGTGTTGGTCCCAGCGATTGCAGAAGCTTTTCCCGCGAAACGGCCAATGTCCGTTCATCCGGAATCGGAGCCGGGGACGGGCGGAAATCGTATGGATCGGGCTCGGTCAACAGGCGTTGTCCCTGTTCCTGAATAGCACCCAGCACGTCATCGGCATTTTCCGTCAGGATCGCACCTTGGCGGATCAGACTATTCGGTCCCTGGCTGCGGGGGTCCAGCGGCGAGCCCGGAACGGCGAAAACATCGCGTCCCTGTTCCAGGGCGAAACGAGCGGTGATGAGCGAGCCGGAGCGCAGCGTGGCTTCGATCACCACCACGCCCAGCGCGCATCCCGAAATCAGCCGGTTGCGCCTGGGGAAATGGGTCGCCTGAGGCTGTGTTCCCGGCGGCATCTCGGACAGGATGCAGCCTTCATCGCGAATCCGGCGGTAAAGCCCGATATTTTCCGGTGGATAGACGACATCGACACCGCCTGCCATGACCGCCACGGTTCCGGTAAGCAACGCCGCTTCATGCGCGGCGGTATCAATGCCGCGCGCCAGGCCAGAGACGATGAGCAGACCGGACGCGCCCAGATCGCGGGTCAGCAGCTCCGCCATGCGCCGTCCGGCGGCGGAAGCGTTGCGCGCGCCGACGATGGCGATGGCGGGGCGGGACAAAAGATGCGGGTTACCCAGCGCGATCAGCAAAGGCGCTGTGTCCAGCCCATGCAAACTTGCGGGAAAATCCGGCTCGATGCTGGCGATCATGACGCCGCCGGTCGCCTCGATCCGGTCCATTTCCCGCTCGGCCTCGGCCTTGGAGCAGATCGTTATCGGTTTTTTCCGCCCGCCGCGACGCGCCAAAGCGGGCAGGGCGTCAAGCGCGCCGCCCGCCGATCCGAACTGTTCGATAAGACGGAAAAACGTCACCGGACCGACATTTTCGCTGCGGTACAGCCTTAGCCAGTCGAGCCTTTCGGCGTGAGAGAGTCGTTTGCGATTGTTCCCCATATCGCCCTTAAGCTTGGGCATGGGAAAGGAACACGTCAAGAACGTTCTGTGTCAGAGCGTCGGGCGATGCGCGGTTCGGTTCCGTTCAGCAAGCGCCCGATATTCGCGCGATGGCGGATCAAAGCCAGAATGGCCAAGGCTGCCGCCAACGCAGCATGGGCGGGCGTCGCCAGGATCAAAGCATAGACTGGCGCTGCGGACAGGCAGACCAGAGCGGCCAACGAGGAAATGCGCAGCAATGCCGCGACAGCAATCCAGGTCAGGCAGGAAACGATCCCAACCAGCGGGGCGACGGCCAGCAGAACACCTATGCTGGTGGCGACGCCCTTGCCGCCTTTGAAGCCGATCCAGACCGGGAAATTATGTCCGATGACGGCGGCGAATCCGGCGACCATTCCGATCGAATCCCCGCCCAGATACTGGAAAAGCAGCGCAGCCGCAGCACCCTTGCCGCCATCCAGGATCAGCGTAGCGGCAGCGATGTCCTTGCGCCCGGTCCTAAGAACGTTGGTCGCACCGATATTGCCCGAACCGGTGGCGCGGATATCGCCCAGGCCGGCGATGCGCGTCAGGACCAGACCGAATGGAATCGATCCGATCAGATAACCCGCCGCGATCGCGGCGAGCCAGATCCAGGCAGGCTCACTCATCGGCGGCAAAGACGGTGCGCCCGTCCACCACGGTGCGCAGAACCTTGCCTTGGACCGGACGGCCGTCAAAAGGTGTGTTCTTCGATTTGCTCTGAAACCGTTCGGGCTGGACGATCCAAGCCGGATCCGGATCGAACAGCACCAGATCGGCAGCCGCACCCTTTTTCAGCTGTCCGGCGGCAAGGCCGAGCAATTGCGCGGGCGCCAGCGTCAGCCGGCGGATCAGGTCCAAAAGGCTTAAGTGGCCTTTATGATAAAGTTCCAGGCTAACGGGAAGCAGCGTTTCCAGCCCGACGCCTCCCAGCGCCGCCTGAGCAAAGGGAAGCCGCTTGGAATCCTGGTCCTGGGGGGCATGGTCGCTGGCGATCACCGAAATGGTGCCGTCCTCGATCGCGGCGACGATCGCCCGGCGGTCGGATTCGGCGCGTAAGGGGGGCGACAGCTTGGCAAAGGTACGGTAATCGCCGACCGCCAACTCGTTCAGCGCGAAATAGGGCGGGGCGGTGTCGCAACTCACCTGCAGCCCATCGGCTTTGGCTCTGCGGATGACGTCCACCCCTTCGGCGGTCGAAATGTGAGAGGCGTGGTAACGTGCCCCGGTCAGGGCGACCAGACGCATATCGCGTTCAAGGATGATGGTTTCGGCGGCAACGGGGATGCCGGTCAGCCCCAGGCGGGTGGACAATTCGCCCTCATGCATCACGCCCTTGGCCAGGCTCGGCTCTTCGGGGTGCTGGATGAACAAGGCGTCGAAGGTCGCGGCGTAGCTTAAGGCCCGGCGCATCACCTGGGCGTTCTGGATGGCCCGCGTGCCGTCGGTGAAGCCCAGAGCTCCGGCCTCGGCCAGCATGCCCATCTCGGCCAGTTCGTGGCCTTCCAGTCCCTTGGTGGCGGCGGCATAGGGATAGACCTTGGCCAGACCGTTCAGCCGGGCGCGCCGGGCGACGAACTCCACCGTGGCGACATCGTCGATGACGGGATCGGTATTGGGCAGGCAGACCATCGAGGTGACGCCGCCGGCCACCGCCGCCATGCCGGCGGACAGCAAGGTTTCCTTATGCTCTTCGCCGGGTTCGCGCAATTGAACGCGCATATCGACCAGTCCGGGGGCGAGGCAGGCGCCCTTGCAGTCGATCCGCAGGATATCCTCGGCCAATCCCTCGGCGGCGAGCCGGGGGCCGACATCGGCGATATCCTCACCATCGGTCAGCAGCGCGCCAGGGGCGTCAAGACCGGTGGCGGGATCGAGCAGGCGGGCATTGATATAGGCGACGCGGCCCGTGGCGGCGGTTCTCATCGGCAGGCCTCCACCCGCTGATTGCGGGACAAAAGATCGAGGCAGGCCATGCGCACGGCAACCCCCATTTCAACTTGTTCGCGGATCACCGAACGTTCGACGTCGTCGGCCAGATCGCTGTCGATTTCGACACCACGATTCATCGGGCCCGGATGCATGATCAGGGCATCGGGCTTGGCGACCGACAATTTTTCGTAATCCAGACCGAAGAAGTGGAAATATTCCCGGATCGAGGGAATGAAATTGCCCTTCATGCGTTCGTTCTGCAACCGTAGCATCATCACGATATCGACGTCGCGCAGCCCTTCGCGCATGTCGTGGAAAATCTCGGCCCCCATGCGGGAAATATCGGCAGGCAGCAGGGTGCGTGGCGCGACCAGGCGTACCTGTGCGCCCATGGCGTTCAAAAGATGGATGTTCGAGCGCGCCACGCGGCTATGCAGAACATCGCCGCAGATCGCCACGCACAACCCGTCTAGCCGGCCTTTGCGCCGCCGGATGGTCAGCGCGTCAAGCAGTGCCTGGGTCGGGTGTTCATGCGCGCCGTCTCCGGCATTGATGACCGAGCAATTGACCTTTTCGGACAACAGCTTGGCTGCGCCCGAATCGGAATGGCGCACCACCAGGATGTCGATATGCATGGCGTTCAGCGTCATCGCCGTGTCGATCAGGGTTTCCCCCTTGGTGACCGAACTGGCTGAGACCTGCATATTAATGACATCTGCGCCCAGCCTTTTTCCGGCCAGCTCGAAGCTGGTCCGTGTCCGGGTCGAATTCTCGAAAAACAAATTGATGACCGTACAGCCGCGCAGATCGCTTGATTTGCTTTCGGATGAGCGGTTGCGCTCGACATAGCCGTCGGACAGGTCGAGCAGGGCCGAGATCTGACCCTGCGTCAGATCCTGGATCGCCAGCAGGTGGCGGTGGGGGACATTGGGCTGAATCATGAGTGCACTATAGGTCCGGCGGAGGGGTCTGGGCAAGAGGGTCGCGGCGTCCGGTCCGGCTTGATTGGAGGAGGATAAAACACTAATTTAAGTGTTGAATTAAAGTAATTAACATTTATATTTTGACAAACATGAAAAGGGCCGCCATTGTGTCCGTCCACCGCGAGCCCGCGGCTTTTCGACGGAGGGCGGAAATGGTTTTTTCTGAAAGAAAGGGGGCCCTTCTAGGGCTGGTTTTGGGAACGGCGGCGGCGTGGGGCGCTGCATCGCCAGCCCTGGCGGAGGTGGAGCAGATCGAGATCCTGGAACGCTCCCCCTTGGCCGGCGGCAAGAATTTCGGCGCGGCCGGGGCCTATGAGAAGGTTGTCGGCCGACTGCATTATGCGGTCGATCCTAGGGATGCCGCGAACCAGCCGATCACCGACATCGCGCTGGCGCCCCGTGACGGGCAGGGCAAAGTGACTTTCTCGGGTGATTTCGTGCTGCTGCGGCCCAAGGATGGCGGCAAGGCCAATGGCAGCCTGCTTTACGAAGTGGACAACCGGGGCAATGCCTGGCTGTTCAATCTGTTCGACGACGCGCCGTTGCAGAATGACCTAACTCTGGCAAACGCCACCGGCGACGGCTGGCTCTTGGATCGGGGCTACAGCATCCTGTGGAGCGGCTGGAACTGGGATGTCGTCCCCGGCAAGGACCGCCACCAGATCGATCTGCCCGTGGCGACCCAGCCGGACGGAAAGCCGATCACGGGCAAGGTCGGCTACGAGATCATCGTCAACGCGCCGGCCAAATCCGCGTCCTATCTCGGCATTTTGGCCAAGGGGTATCCTTTTGCCGAAGGGGCCCGGGAAACCGCCGAACTGACGGTGCGCGACGCGCCTGACGGCTCCCGAACGATCGTTCCGCGCACGGATTGGCGTTTCGCGCGGGCCGAGGACGGCAAGATCGTCGAGGATCCGTCCAGCGTTTATGTCGAAGCAGGGTTGGAACCGGGACGGCTTTATGAGCTGACCTACATCGCCCAGGACCCTAGGGTGATCGGGTTGGGGCTGGCGGCCATCCGCGATTCGCTGTCCTTCTTCCGCTTCGAGACGGCGGACGCGAAGGGCACGGCCAATCCGCTGCTTGACGGTGGCGGCAGCCTGCCCAAGCGCAATCTGGCTTTCGGCATTTCGCAGTCGGGCCGGGCGATCCAGACCTTGCTGCTCGACGGACTGCATGTCGATGAAAAACATCGCTCGGTTCTGGACGGGGCTTTCATTCATGTCGCGGGCGGCGGCAAGGGCGGTTTCAACATCCGCTTCGGCCAGACCACGCGCCATTTCAGCCCGTATGAGGAACGGCTTTACGCCACCGATTTCTTCCCCTTCACCACGGTACCCGAAACCGATCCCGTGACCGGCGAAAAGGGAGGCGTGCTGACCAAGGCCCATGCCCTGGGCGCGGTGCCCAAGCTGGTTTATACGGCGAGTTCCACGGATTATTGGGCCCGCTCGGCCTCGCTTCTGACCACGGACACCGAGGGACGGCGCGATCTCGGCCTGGACCCGTCGGCGCGCAATTATCTTCTTGCCGGCGGCCAGCATGTGGTCATGACCATGCCCAACCGGGGATTCCTGGAAAATTGCGTCAATCCGCTGGATTACCGCCCGCAATTGAAGGCGCTGCTGGTCGCCCTGGACCGCTGGGTGGCCGATGGGACGGAACCGCCGGATTCCTTCTATCCTCGTCTGCTGAGCGGCGGGCTGGTCGATATCAAGGACTACCGTGCGGCGTTGCCGGCATTGCCCGGCGTCCGGGTTCCCAGCGCCTATTTCAAGCCCGATCGGCTCGATTTCGGCCCCGACTTCGCCCGGACGGGCGTCGCCACCGTCTGGCCGCCGATCTTCGGCAAGCCTTATGGCACGCTGGTAGCTAGGCCCGACAAGGACGGCAATGATCTGGACGGCGTACGCGCCGCCGAGGTCGCGGTCCCGGTCGGCTCCTATCTGCCCTGGAACCTGCGCAGCGCCCAGGCGGGTGCGCCGGATCAGTTAGCGCGGCTGTTTGGGTCCTTTGTGCCCTTTGCGGTGACAAAGGCAGAACGTCTGGCGTCCGGCGATCCCCGGTTGTCGCTGGAAGAACGCTATGGCGACAGGGACGCCTATACGGACAAGGTAAGGGAAGCAGCACGTCATCTGGTCGCCCAGGGTTTCTTGCTGGACGAAGACGTGTCCAAGGTGGTGACCCGTGCAAGCGCGTTGTTCAAGCGGGTTTCGGACAAGGACAACTCGGACCGGTCCTGCGGTTATCTGACCGGATCGTAACGGTCCGCAACCAGGACAAAAACCGATGACAAATCGCCGGGGCCTCGATGCTCCGGCGATTTTTTTGATCAGTTCCGCATGCCCGGCCCGGTTTCGGCCAGTTTCAGCCGTGCTTCGGCCAGATCCTTGCCCGACTGGCGCAGCGTGTTCGCCATGGAATGAACCAGCGCGGTCAGTCCCCGGGGTGCGTTGCCGAGAAGCTGGGAAACCGACTCCCGGCTGATGACCAGGCAAACCGTATCTTCGGTCGCAATGGCGCTTGCCATACGGGGTTTGCCGTCCAGCAGCGCCAATTCTCCGAAAATGCCCCATTTGGGGATGGCCCCCAGAACGATATGCCTGCCGTCGCGGCTTTTCAGGATATCGACCTTGCCCGATTCGACGATGAAGGCGACGTCGGGCGTTCCGCCTTCCTTGAAGATGACCGCGCCACGGGGAAAAAAACGCCGTTCAGGGCCGCTCCCCGGCGCCATGGAAACATCGCCGTCACTCTCCCAATCCACCATCATGGTCCCCCTGATTGCCGGTATGTCCGGTTACCTCATGCCTAAAGGCGTCCGCGCGCCAGCGTCGAGAGCGCCTTGAAGGATATAGGCTGCCGCCATCTTATCGACGACTTCGGCGCGCCGTTTCCGCGAGGAATCGGCCTCCAGAAGCACGCGCGTGACCGCCACCGTCGATAAGCGTTCATCCCAGAAAACCATGGGCAAGGGACGGATGCTCTCCAGATTGGCGGCGAACTGGCGCACGGATTGGCAGCGCGGGCCCTCTTGGCCGTCCATGCTGACCGGCAAGCCGATAACAAGGCCGAAAACATCATGCTTATCAATGATCTCAATGAGAGATTTCGCATCATTGGTAAACTTCGTGCGCCGGATCGTATCGAACGGCGTCGCGATGCTGAGGCTGATATCCGACAAAGCGAGGCCGATGGTCTTTTCGCCGGGATCGAGGCCGAGCAGGCGACCGTCCTTGGATTTTTGCGCCAGAAGGTCGGGAAGGGCGAGAACCGGCATGTCCGTCAGTCCTTATAGAGCGAAGAGGGGCTGCGTCTGGGACAGAAGACCGTCCCCGGCATGACGGGAATGATGGCAAAGCCGGTGCAATTCATCGGCAATACGGGCCGGGTGCTCTTCAGCTTTTGTCTTTCTTTTGACGCTCATGAAGCCGTCATGCCTCGCAGTCGGTGGGTTGCGCCCGTCCGGGGCGAAGTGCTACCTTCCGGCCCTGTTCTGGGAATTCCTGGCAAACGGACCCGCCCCGCCACGATCGGCCGGAAAATGGGTTTTGTTTACGCTTCATAGAGAGATGTATCGCATGTCCCTGGATAACGCCACCGTCAGGACCATCGCCAATCTGGCGCGGATCGCGGTCACGGAAGAAGAACTCGAACCATTGGCCCGGGAATTGTCCGGGATCATGGGCTTTGTCGAGCAATTGTCGGAAGTGAATACGGACGGCATCGCGCCGATGACCAGCGTCGCCGATCTGACCCTGCCGCGCCGCGCGGACGAGGTTACCGACGGCGGCTATCCGGAGAAGGTGCTGGCCAACGCGCCCGAGCGCTTCGACGGATTTTTCCTGGTTCCCAAGGTGGTGGAGTAGACATGTCCAGCCTGTGTGATCTGACCCTGGCCGAGGCCCGGGATGGCCTTGCCGCAAAACGGTTTTCGGCGCTCGAACTGACCGAGGCCCACATCAAGGCGATGGAGGCGGCGCGGGGCCTGAACGCCTTCGTTACCGAAACGCCCGATCTGGCGCGTAAAATCGCCGCCGAATCGGATGCGCGCCTGAAGAAAGGCGAAGCCGGCCCGATGGAAGGGCTGCCGATCGCCATCAAGGACCTTTTCTGCACCGAGAATGTCCGCACCACCGCCTGTTCGCGCATCCTCGAAAATTTCGTGCCGCCCTATGAATCAACCGTTTCGGCCAATCTGAAAAAGGCCGGCGCGGTGATGCTGGGCAAGACCGCGCTGGACGAGTTCGCCATGGGCTCGTCGAACATGACCAGCCATTTCGGTCCGGTGCTCAACCCGTGGAAACGCGCTGCGGACCCCAAAACCCAGCTGGTGCCGGGCGGTTCGGCGGCGGCAGTGGCCGCGCGTCTGGCTTTGGGGGCGACCGGAACCGACACCGGCGGGTCGATCCGTCAGCCGGCGGCGTTCTGCGGCATCACCGGCATCAAGCCGACCTATGGCCGCTGCTCGCGCTGGGGCATCATCGCTTTCGCTTCGTCCCTGGATCAGGCCGGGCCAATGGCGCGCACGGTCCAGGATTGCGCGATCATGCTGGGGGCGATGGCCGGGCACGATCCTAAAGATTCGACCTCGGCACCCAAGCCGGTACCCAATTTCGAGGCGGCCTTGACCGGCGATATCCGCGGATTGCGGATCGGTATCCCGAAGGAATACCGGCCCGACGGTCTGTCGGACGAGATTTCGGCCTTGTGGGAAAAAGGCATCGCCATGCTGAGGGACGCCGGCGCGGAGCCGGTCGAAATCAGCCTGCCGCATACCAAATACGCGCTGCCAACCTATTACATCATCGCCCCGGCGGAATGCTCTTCGAATCTGGCCCGTTATGACGGGGTGCGCTACGGCCTTAGGGTCGAAGGGTCGAGCCTGGACGAGATGTATGAGAAGACCCGCGCCGCCGGTTTCGGCAAGGAAGTGCGCCGCCGCATCCTGATCGGCGCTTATGTGCTGTCGGCGGGTTATTACGACGCTTATTACGCCAAGGCGCAGAAGGTTCGCCGCTTGATCGCCGGCGATTTCACCGCCGCCTTTGAAAAGGTGGACGCGATTCTGACGCCGACCGCTCCCTCGGCCGCCTTCGGTCTGGGCGAAACCGACGACGATCCGGTGACCATGTGGCTGAATGACGTTTTCACCATTCCGACCAGCCTGGCCGGTCTGCCCGGCCTGTCGCTGCCGGCGGGCCTGTCGTCCGAAGGGCTGCCTCTGGGACTGCAACTGATCGGGCGTCCGTTCGACGAGGAAACGGTGCTGAAGGTGGCCGGCGTGTTGGAAACGGCGGCGGGCTTCAAAGCCAGGCCGGTCGTGGTGGAGGGTTAGGGAATGGCGTATCTGATCGAAGGCGAAACGGGCGATTGGGAATTGGTGATCGGGCTTGAGGTTCACGCCCAGGTCGTCAGCCATTCCAAGCTGTTTTCGGGCGCCGCAACCGCGTTCGGGGCCGAACCGAACGAGCAGGTGTCCCTGGTCGATGCGGCCATGCCGGGCATGCTGCCGGTGATCAATGCCTATTGCATCGAACAGGCGGTGCGTACCGGCCTGGGTTTGAAGGCGAAGATCAATCTGTTCTCGGTGTTCGCGCGCAAGAATTATTTCTATGCCGATCTGCCGCAGGGCTACCAGATCAGCCAGTTCGAGCATCCCATCGTCGGCGAGGGCACGGTGCTGCTGGATATGGCCGACGGCGTTACCCGCGCGATCGGGATCGAACGGCTGCATCTGGAACAGGATGCCGGCAAATCCCTGCACGACCAGCACCCGACGAAATCCTTCATCGATCTGAACCGTTCCGGCGTGGCCTTGATGGAGAGCGTCTCGAAGCCCGACATGCGCAGCCCCGAAGAGGCGGCGGCCTATGTCACCAAGCTACGGTCGATCATGCGCTATCTCGGCACCTGTGACGGCAACATGGCCGAAGGCTCGATGCGCTGCGACGCCAATGTTTCGGTGCGAAAGGCAGGCGAGGAATACCGCACCCGCTGCGAGATCAAGAATCTGAACTCGATCCGCTTTCTGCAGCAGGCGATCGAGTATGAGGCGCGCCGTCAGGTCGATCTTTACGAATCGGGCGGGCGGGTAGTCCAGGAAACCCGGCTGTTCGATTCGGTCAAGGGCGAGACCCGTTCGATGCGCAGCAAAGAACACGCCCACGATTACCGCTACTTCCCCGATCCGGACTTGCTGCCGCTGGTGCTGGAAGAGGATTTCGTCGCCAAGATCAAGGTGGGTCTGCCCGAACTGCCCGACGAGAAAAAGGAACGTTTCATCGCCGATTACGGCCTGTCCTCTTACGATGCGGGCGTTCTGGTCGCGGATAAGGGATTGGCAGATTTCTTCGAGACGGTGGCCCAGGGCCGCGATCCCAAGCTGGCCTGCAATTGGGTGATGGGCGATTTCTCGGCGGCGCAGAACCGCCTGAACCGCACCATCGAGGAACCGGCGGTGTCGGCCGCCGATCTGGGCGGTCTGGTCGATCTGATCGCCGACGGCACCATTTCGGGCCGCATCGCCAAGGAATTGTTCGAGCTGATGGTGGAAACCGGCAAGGCCCCCGCGACCCTGGTCGAGGAAAAAGGCCTGCGTCAGGTCACGGATACCGGCGCGATCGCCTCGGCTATCGAAGCGGTTCTGGCCGCCAATCCGGAAAAGTTTGCCGATTATAAGGGCGGCAAGGAAAAGCTGTTCGGCTTCTTTGTCGGCCAGGTGATGAAAAGCACCGGCGGCAAGGCCAATCCGGCTTTAGTGAACGAAATCCTGAAACAGAAACTGGGCTGATATTGGCCCCAAAGGCCAGAGTAGCGGGAGGGATGCGGATGAAAAAGAACCGTTACCTCCTGCTTTTGGCCTGGTTCTTGTTTTTTGCCGGGCTGGCGTTTCTGGCGTCGATATTTTTGTCTTCGCCGGAAAGGGTCCTTTCTTCGACGGAACGAGCGCAAATCTCTTCCGGGGGAGACGCAGTCCCCCCTTCACCCAGCCATGAGCCGATGCCTGTTCAGACCGGCGTGTCCTGTCCCCAATCGCCGGACCGGAACGGAACGCCGGTCGTCAAAACCCAGCATATCTTTTGCGGCGAAATTATCCGCGGGCGGGCCAAAGGCTTCCACAGCCGGCCTCATGGCATCAATCCCGCCACTGTCACGGGCACGAACCCGTCCCGATGGTCATCCGGGCCGGAAGGCGTTTACCAGCTGCGCGATTTCACCATCATCCAGCAGGGCGAAAGGGGGCGGAAAACCCTATCAACCATGTTCCCGGATCATTGCGACCGGGACGCGGTCATCGCCGCTATCCGTAACGCCGCCAAGAGGGCACGGCCCGGTGCCCGTTTCCATGGAAACTCGGGTGAATCCTGTCAGGCTGGAAGTCCGCCGGCATCCTTCGCCATCACAGGCTTCACGGACAGCCAAGGTGCTGTGATTACCGCCTGGCCCGATTATTGAGCCCGTTGCTGTGATGGAAAAAAACGTCCTATCGCCGCCGGCCCTGCGCCAATTCCTGGAAGAAGAGGTAAGGAATGCGGATTATGCGGCGCTGCTGCTGGAACGAGCTGAAACCGCTTCGATGGGAAAGGATGCGCCGGGAGCCAGCGGCAATGCCTATTATGTCGCCTTCCACCCCAACCATGTCGTCATCGAACATCATTACGCGGTGGATTGGCCGCCGCTTCGTCTCGATCCGGAACGGTTCCGCGCCGCCTTGATCGCATGGCGGAATCGATTGACGGATGGGAAGGGTCAATAACCGTAATAGGCGCGGACCCAGACGATGAACCGTTCGAGCCCCACAGCCAGCGGCGTCGAAGGGGCAAAGCCGACCCAGGCGTTCAAAGCGTCGGTGTCGGCATAGGTAGCCGGCACATCGCCCGGCTGCATCGGCTTCAAGACCCGGATCGCCTGCTTCCCGGCGGCCTGTTCCATTAATCCGATATAATCGAGCAGATTGACCGGCTGATTATTGCCGATGTTGAAAACACGCCAGGGCGCAGTGCTGATGGACGGGTCCGGGGCCATGGGATCATAGCCGTCGGCAGGTGTGGCCGGTTTGTCCAGCACCCGGACGACACCTTCGACAATATCGTCGATATAGGTGAAATCGCGCTCCATCCGGCCGTGGTTGAAGATTTCGATCGGACGATCCTCGAAGATCGCGCGCGCGAACAGGATCGGCGACATGTCGGGCCGCCCATAGGGGCCATAGACGGTAAAGAAGCGCAAACCCGTGGCGGGAAGCCCGTAGAGATGGCTGTAGCTGTGCGCCATCAACTCGTTCGCCTTTTTGGTCGCGGCGTAAAGGCTGACCGGATGATCGACCGGATCGCTCTCCCTGAAGGGCATCTTCCGGTTGCCGCCATAGACACTGGAACTGGAGGCATAGACGAGGTGGCGCACCTCGTTTCGGCGGCAGGCTTCAAGAATATTCAAGAACCCGGTCAGATTGGCGTGACCATAGGCATGAGGATCGGTGATCGAATAGCGGACGCCGGCCTGGGCGGCGAGATGAACGACATGATCGATCTTTTCTTGGGCGAAAAGATTGGCCAAGGCATCGTTGTCGGCGATGTCCAGCCGGATGAAGGAAAAGCCAGGATGTCCTTCGAGCCGGGCGAGACGCGCCTGTTTAAGCCGGACATCGTAGTAATCGTTCAGATTGTCCAAGCCAAGCACGGTTTCGCCCCGTTCGAGGAGGCGAAGACAGACATGCATGCCGATGAAACCGGCCGCGCCGGTGACCAGAATGGACATGAAGGGGAGTTTCGGGGAAGCGGCGCGATCCGTAAAGAAGGGAAACGCATCGCAGCCGATAATTGTTCGGAAGAGTGCCCGAACCAATCGGGTTATGACGGTACGGATTCGGCTGCGGGATGTTCGTCGGGCAGGGGGACGGAAAGCCGGGAAGCAGCCACATAATCCTCGAAAGCGGCGGCGTCGAGCGGCGGCGAGAAATAATAGCCCTGAGCTTCCTTGCACCCCATTTCCCGCAAACAGTCAAGGGTGTCCCGATCCTCGACCCCTTCGGCGACCGTCTTCAGCTTGAACCCTTCGGCCATCTGGAAGATGGCGCGGACGATGGCCATGCTCCTGGAATCACGCATCATGTCGATAACGAAAGACTGATCGATCTTGAGCGTGTCCAAGGTGAATTGCTTCAGATAGGACAGGCTGCAATAGCCGGTGCCGAAATCATCGATGGCGATCGCAACGCCCAGGGCCTTCAACCGGCCCAACAAATCCAGCAAGGCTGCGGAATCATTGACCAGGAGCGATTCGGTTATTTCCAGTTCGAGACGGGCCGGATCCAGACCGGTTTCGTCAAGGATCAAGGCCACGGTTTTTTCCAGCCCGTCGCGGCGGAGCTGAATCGCCGATAAATTGACCGCCACCGACAGATCGGGCAGCCCCTTTTTCGTCCAGGAAACGGCCCTGCGGCAGGATTCGCGCAGCACCCAGGTCCCGATCGGCACGATCAGGCCGTTCTTTTCGGCAAGAGAAATAAATCGTTCCGGTTCGACGATTCCAAGCTCCGGATGCCGCCAATAGAGAAGGGCCTCGGCGGCCGTGATCTCGCCGGTTTCTATATTGACCTTGGGCTGATAGCGCAGGACGAACTGGTCTTGTTCCAGTGCCGCGCGCATGTCCCGATGCAGTTTGAACCGCTCATCCACATCCGGATAGGAAGCACGTTCAAAGAAGAAGCAGGTGTTGCGTCCGGCATCCTTGGCCCGAAGCAAGGCACTGTCGGCATGCCGGAGCAGCATATTGAAATTCACTCCGTCGCAGGGGTAAAGGGCGATGCCGATGGATGCGGAAATCTGGACTGTCTGTCCGTCAATCTCGAAGGGCTCCTTCAGGCGGTCGAGAATCTCCTCGGCCAGAAGCGTGGCATTCTCGGGCGAATCCATGGGGACCGAAACAATCAGAAATTCGTCCCCTTCATGTCGGGCGACATTGCCCTTTTCACCGATTCCGGCGCAGAGCCGTTCGGCGACGCGCTGGATCAGAGCATCGCCGAACAGGTAACCGATGGCGTCATTGATCGGCTGGAAATTGTCGATGCCAAGCAAAAGAAAAGCGACAAAGCCGCCTGAACGATCAATCTCCTCCATCGCCTGGCAGGCAGTGCGTTCGGCGAGACGGCGGTTAGGCAAGCCGGTCAAGGGATCTCGATACGCATGAAGGGCAATCAGTTCCTGGGCTTTCCGTCGTTCGCTGATATCGTCGAGAATAAGCGCCACATGATCGTGTTCGGGGCTGAAAAGCGCGATATCGAACCATTTGTCCCGGGCGGGAGCATAAATCTCGAACTGCTCATAACCGCCGCTTTCGGCGACGCGGGTAAAACGCGCCAGCAGATCCCCGTCCGATTCGGCCATCGGGGATAGAATCGAAATCAATCTGTTCCCGACGGGGTCTTCAAAACCGATCAGCCGTGAAAACCGGGCGTTGGCGGCCAGGCACAGGCAATCGACAGGTTTTCCATTTTCATGGATCAACGAGCCATAAACGATTCCGCTAAGCAGGTTGTTAAACAGCAGACGGTGTTGCGCCTGACTCTGGCTCAGGGCTTTTTCGGCCTCTTTCTGTTCTGTGATATCGCGCGAAATACCGAATAAACCGATGACGCGATGATTCTCGTCATGGATCGGTCCCTTGGTGGTGCGGAAGATGCGCGGTCCGATGATCGTGGTCAGGACCTCTTCATAGGTCACGCTCCGTTCTTCCTGCATCAGCGCCATATCCATCCGCCAGGAGGATTCGGCCTGATCGGAGGGAAGGGTGTTCCGGGCGTTCACGCCCAGACTCTCTGTTTCTTCCAATCCTGTCAGGCGCGACGCTTCATGGTTGAGCATCTGAAAACGGCCATCCCGGTCCCGGATGAACAACGCGTCGTTCGATTGTTCGCTGATGATGTCAAGAATGGCGAGCGCATTGTCTTTCGCCGTTTTTTCGGCTGCGAAGGCGTTTTGCAAATGATTCAAAGCTACGAACAGCGCTAATCCCGTCACGAAAATAAAAAAACCGTCACTCGAAAACAGCGGCATTTCCACCGTTTTCGGCGTTTCTCCAGAAATAAAGTCAGCAAAATCAGGGAAGATGAACCATAAAATTGCAAGAAGCATGTAGAACAAGACCAGAATCCCGGCTCTGACGGGCGAACCGGTCCTAGAAAGCTGGTTTGTTCCGAAAAGGAAGCCTTTCATGCGCGGTCCTACATGGCCGATGCTACGGGCTCTATCGAGACCGTTATTTTATGATTAGAACAAATATAGCACCAAATGCGGGAAAAAATATAAGAAACTCAATGTTATGGAATCTAAATGTCCTATGGCATAACCATAGATTGTCCGATCGTATGGATTGCATGCTGTTGAATAATGGGTCGCGAATCGGTGGAATCAGCATAAAAACGCCAGCCCATGCCTACCCGCCTGTACACTTCAATCTTACTCTCCAGCAAAAATATCCCTGTTCGCCGCCATCGTCTTTCCGTCCCTCCACAGGTGGAAAGAGGGCAAGGGTCAATATAAGAATATTTATTATTTTTCAATTAGTTAATTGTTATTTTTTATCTGAAGTCTTGTTTGGATATGAAGAAGATGCGCCCGGCAGATGACGTAGATTCTGTCTTCCTCCATGGCTGACCGCGCACCGAATTTCTGACATTCCCGCCATATGGAGCCGGTTGTTCCCCTGCACCCGATTCCCTATATTTTTTACTTTCTCCCGGACCGTTCCTTGATACCATACGTTGTTTTTTGACAGCACAATCTGAAGGTGGTCATGGGAACGTTTATGACTTTTTTCCGTTTGCGTGGCGGAATTCTTGGCCGCTTTTTGGCTGTCACTGCTATCGGTGCCGTAGGCTTAGTGGCGATTTCTACTGTCGCGTTAATAGTCTTGCGCCAGAATTTAATTGAAGCGCGTATCAACGAGACTCGTCATGTGGCGGAAGTCGGACACTCAATGGTTAACCGTTACTATGACAAGGTTAAGTCGGGAGAACTGACCGAGGCCGAAGCCAAGGCGCGTGTCTTCGACGCTATCGACAAGTTACGCTTCGATAATGGCAACTACATTTTCATCTATGATTATCAAGGCAACACGGTTGTATCGCCTGGGCACCCGGAACGAACCGGCAAAAATTCCTACGGTGTCGTTTCCTCGGACGGTGTCCCCTACATCGCCGAGATGAGCAAGGCCGCCAAAAAAGGTGGCGGCGCGGTAATGTACAAAATGCCGATGGGGGGAGCCGGCAAGCCCGAAGTGATGAAGGTGGCTTATGCCATCGGTTTCGAACCTTGGGGCATCTTCGTCGGGGAAAGCGTTTTCATCGATCAGGTCGAAGCCCAGTTCAAACGGGCCGGACAGCACTTCGCCCTGATCGTGGGCGGCGTGCTTCTTGCCGGAGTGCTGCTGTCGCTTCTGGTCGCGCGCGGTCTAACGCGGCCGATTGCGGATCTGTGCACCGCGACCGCGCGGCTTGCCCAACGTGATTACGAGATCACTATTCCAGGCACCCGCCGTTCGGACGAAGTCGGCTTGTTGGCGCAAGGGATCGAAACCCTGCGCCAGGAGGCGCGGGAAGCGGAAAATCTGCGCCGAACCCAGGAAGCCGAACGCGAAAGGGCGGCGGAAGAACGCCTCCGCGCCATGTGCGACATGGCCGAGCGTGTGGAAAAGGAGGCGCATCGGGCCATCGGACATCTGGCTGAACGGATGACGGAAATGGCCAACAATGTCGCAGGCATGGTCGAGGCGGCTGAAAAGGTCGATGAGGACAGCCAGAGCGTAGCGGCAGCGGCGGCCCAGGCCCATGAGAACAGGCAAACGGTGGCGTCCGCGGCCGGTCAATTGAGTGCTTCGATCAAGGATATCGCCCGGCAGATGGGCGATATCGCCAAAACCTCGAATCAGGGGGTTGCGACCGCCGATAGTACACTCAGCGCCATGGGCGAGTTGTCTCGAACGGTGGAAGGCATCGGATCGGTGGCGAAACTGATCAACGATATCGCCACACAAACCAATCTTTTGGCCCTGAACGCCACGATCGAAGCGGCGCGCGCCGGCGAGGCCGGCACGGGGTTTGCCGTCGTCGCGGGCGAAGTCAAGAACCTGGCCACTCAGACCGCGCGCGCAACCGAAGAAATCACCCTTCAAATCGGTGAAATCGGTCAGACCACCGAACGGGTGATCGGATCGGTCAACGCGATCGTCGATGTCATCCATAACATCGATCGCGCGTCGGCGACGGTGGCGGCGGCGGTAGAAGAACAGGATGCCGCCACGCGGGAAATCGTGCGCACGGTCGAGGAAACATCGGCTTCGGGCAACAAGATGGCGATGCGCATTTCCGACGTGTCCAACCAGGCGCAAAACAGCCGTGAGCGAGCGGAGACCGTCCTAAGCCTGAGTGGTGAGGTATCGTCCGCCGCCCTTGAACTCCGTGGGCTTTTGACGCGCATCGTTCGCACATCGACCGACGAGGTGGATCGGCGCTCCCATCCGCGGTTCGATGTCTCGGCGTCGGGGCGTCTGCATTGGAATGGCGGCGAAGCCGCCATTCGGATGATCAACCTCTCCGCTGGTGGGCTCGCTTTCGCCATGGAAAGCGGCCATGCAGCCCCTGGCAAGATGGTGAAGGCCAAACTGATGCTCAAGGAAAGCAGCGATTTGCCCAATCTGGTCGTGATCGGAGCCGATGGCGGCACGATTCACGCCCGTTGGGAACAATCGGCCGATACACCCGGTTGGGCCGATCATATCGCCACTCTCGCCCGGTCTCTGCGTCGGGCGGCCTGAAGGCCGTCCGCGTTTATCGCCGGCCGATATCGAGCTGCATCGAACCGAACGGCGTTTCGACCGTCCGACTGTCCACCTTGGAAAAACCGGCTTTTTCCAAGGCGGCGGCGATCTCGCCTTGCGAGAAAGAGCGGTCTTGCCCCCGTAAGGCAGGTATCAGGCGTCCGACCACATGGGATTCCGGGAGGGTCCTTTCCGCGCAAAGCCCCTCATGAAGGCTGATAAAAAGGCCTTTCTCACTCAGGGCATCACGAATTTTGCTTAAAAATCCGACCAGATCCCACGCGTAGTAAAGCGTCATCGCAGCCCAGACGATGTCGTAATCCGCGCCCAGGGGCGCGTCGTTGTAATCTCCGGACAGAATCTCGATCGCTGGACTGCTGTCATCGTTAGGCCCCAAGGCTGCGCGGATTATGCCGGCCATCGGCGGTAGATCTAAAACCGATAGCCGCATGTCGGGCCTGCGCTGCAGGATACGCGTCGCCAACACCTCGGAACCGGCCCCTAAATCCAGGAAACGGTGGGCACCGTGCCATTCCGGCAGCGTTTCCAGCAGGGGCAGGGCTGTGTCTGCCGCCATGGTGCGATGGAAGGCGCGCAAACTATCCGCCGAACGGGCCCAGAAAGCAGGATCGGCCATGTTGGGAGGGGCGAGGGGAGAGGCATCGCCGCGCAGCAGCGCGCCAATATCTCCATGGCGAAAGGCCGACAGGCTATCCAGCGTCACTTTGAACGACAACGGCCCCGAACGGCTCAGATAGGGCGTGGCTTCCGGCGTCAGGACGTAGCGTCCCTGATCTTTTTTTAAAAACTCCATAGAACACAGAGCATTCAGGACCAATTCGGTCCGGCGTGTGTCAAGTCCCAGAGCGGCGGCGACGTCGGCGGCGCTTGCCGGTTCGCTCAGATGGTCGAACAGGCCGAAATCAAACCCAGTTTTCAGCAACTGCCAGCGCAAGGGAGCCTGGATGAGATCGAACAGCCGCGCGGGCATTGTTGTTTTCTGGGACATGGAGCATCCACCATGAGTATCAAAAATATAATGATAATTAATATTATATCTGCGCCCGTGCAGGAAACAGGTTGGTAAGAGGGAAGGCAAGCGATCTACCGGGCCCCGCCGGCGATCATGGCCTGGATCAGCCGTTCGAGTCCGTCGAGGAAACGCGACCGGTCGCGTTTGCCATAGGCCGCCGGTCCGCCGGAAACCATCCCGCTGTCGCGCAGATCGGTCATCAGATCACGCATCGCCAGCGCCATGCCGATCGAGGAATCGTCAAAAGGTTTGCCGCGTGGATCGATGCCGCGCGCACCTTTATGCACACAGCGCGCGGCCAGCGGCACATCGGCGGTGACGACGATGTCTCCGGCCTCGATCCGCTCGACGATGCGGTCATCGGCTTCGTTCAGACCTTCGGCTGCAACCACCTGCTCGATCAAGGGATGATCGAGCCCGCGCATCCAGCGATTACCGACAAGCACCACCGGCAATCCATGCCGCACGGCTACGCGCAGCACCTCTTCTTTGACCGGGCAGGCGTCGGCATCAACATAAAGGCGCATGGGGGCGAGGAGCTCTATGGCTAAGGGGAAAGGAGAAGGTCAAGAAATCGCATGTTCAGACGGTTCCGTGAAGACCCGTTCGCCCATTATCAGAAGTTTTCTGTGACAGCATCAAACTGACTAATACATAAAATAAATGGCGGGACGTGCGGGATACCGATGAGCACTATGTCTACTCCATAGCCCTCCTTTGAAAGACGTGCCTCGCGTTCGCCCCCAAGCGTCGTAACGTTTACACCAACGAGGAATCCAAGGGTTTCCTCGCTGGTCCGGTTCTCACTCAATCAAACTAATAACCTGACTCGCCCTTTCACTGACGATCGAGTCGTCGATAAAATTTACGCTGATTATTGGCTGGGTCGGTCCAGCAGAAACAATCCGCGAGCGCGTCCACGCTTTGCAGGACGCCGAGCAAGGCATAGGCGTTGAACGGATTGCCCGCGCCTGTCTCATAGTGGCTGACATAGTTTGCCATGATCGACGGCATGTGGTGGTTTTGGAGATTGATTATCTGTTGGGCGGACAGAACGCAGCGCCCCGCCGCTTGATAGAGTGAGACCGCTGCCGTGATCGCGTCCACATAGGTGGACAGGGTGCGTTTGTCTCCACGAGTGGCATAATCGGGCGGTACCGGAATCTCCAAACGGGAGATGATCTGGCCGAGTTTATATTCAAGGTATTGGCGGACAATTGGCTCGCCAATATCTATCTGCCCTGCATTCAGGTATTGCTCCGCCTGAGCTTTCAGGCGATCCGCTTGTTGCGCTGCAATCATCAGCCGTCCGCGAGGCGGCATGCCTTGCAGCTTCTGATGATTCCATTCTGCTGTGCCGTTAAGCCTATCAAAATACTTTTCGAGGCTCGTGTCATGGCTGAGGATAATGAACTGAAGCCCGCCGGGCAGTCCGTTAGGCGCGCCAAACCGTAGTTTCGTCCGGATCGTATCCATCAGGCTAAACTGGTGTCCGGCGTCGAAACTTGAGGTCACATCGTCCAGCACCATAAAACGCGGCACGCCCTGATGCCTGTTTGCCGCCGCCATGAAAATAGAAGCGGCGACGGCGTTGCGGTAACTCTCCGACAGAAGCGCCCGGGCGCTTTGGTCTGGAAGGCCGAAGAAATCGGCGAGCTTCAAATCCACCTGTTCGGTATTCTGCGCCCGGTTTAACGTTGGCCGCACGTTCGGTCCGCCGCGCACCAGATGTCCGAAAAGTTCCTGACAACTGGCCTGAATATCCGTGATGCGCGCATTGGCGAGCGCGCTTTCCGCCGTTGCGAACTGCCCAGCTAGGTTCGTGATGAACATCTTCCAGCGATTGAGTTTCGCGAGCTTGGCCTGTTTCGTTGCGAGCGCCGGAAGGGTCCGCTCGTATTCGTTCATGGCATCGCGGAATTGCTTGGCCTGCCCAAGGGTGCGAGTGACGGCGACCAGCGACGGTGGCAAGCTGGCTTGCAGCTCCGCGATCTCGGCATTGACTGCCGCGAGCGCGTCAACCCGCTTCACTTCGAGCGCGCCAAGCGCATCCCTTGCGCGCTTCAACTCCGCTGTCGAAACCGACGACTGACGCGCGGCCAGCGTCAGGACTTGTGCGGTGCGATCAGCATCCGGAACGCCGAGGCGCGCCTGATCTTCAAGCTGCCGGAGCTTGCCGACGCATCCAGCGCTCTGCACCTGCCGTTTCAGCTCCGCATCGAGCTGATCGGCTTCGACATAGAGGGCAATCTTGGCTTCCAACTGATCCTGAAGCGGTCCGTCGCCAGCCTTTTCGCACACGGGGCAGACCTTCGGATCATGCCAGTCCGCACTGTTTACGACTGCGAGCGCGTCCTTCAGCAAAGCATGAAGGCTGGCGGCACCGACTTTGCGCATGGCATCGTCGCGCGCCTTCGCCGCCGCCACTAGCGCGTCGATTTCGGCAAGTTCCGCTGCCGAGACCTCCAAGCCGCTGAGCGTTGTGACGGCGGTGTTGAGACCGTCGAGAGTTTTCCGTGCCGCGCCGCCTTCTTCTTGATCAACGATCTTTTCAGCGGCGTCAAAATCAAAGTCCATCACCGAGGCGTTGGCGAGCAACGGCGTGAAAAGCGCGATGCCCGCCAGTCCGGCCGTCACCTGAGCTTTCAGTGCGGCGGTATCCGCCATCTGGCCGCCGGCCTCGCCGGTCACTTCCTGATGCGCGGCGAGGATGCGCTGTTCAACGGCCCCCAAGGCGCGGTTTTCGGCGGTTACTTCGGTGTTGAGCGTGGACAGCCCAAGATCACCGTTGATGTTGCGTGTGTTCTTGGCCCCGTCGAGCGCCTGCCGGAGTTGGGAATACCGGCTCATGCCGACTAACGAGGCGAAGGACCGCCCACGCTCCAGTGCCGAACAGTCTACGAGGGAAGCAAAGCGCGGGTAATCGACCAGCACGAAATCTTCGCAAAGATCGGCGAGAAAGCTGTTCGGATCGGCATAGCCCGAAGGAGATGTGACGACTCGTCCGCCCGCCGTCGTCCGGGTGACGGTGATCGAGACATCAGGAGTGCCATCATCACTCTTGAAAACGAGAGCGACCGTCGCCTGTTGCGTCGGATGGAATTTGTTGACGATGTAGCTGCCGCCCTGTTCGGCGTCCTGCATCTCCTCTAGGCGCGGCACGGTGCCGTGCAGAGCGAAATGCAGCGCTTCAAAGATCGAGCTTTTCCCGACCCCGTTAGGTGCATGGACGGAATTGACAGCATCGTGCTTGAATTTCAGCACGAGAGGGTCGCCGTCATTATTGATGCCGCGAAATCCCTCAATGGCGGCGGAGGCGAGAAAATACCGGCTCATGCCGCAGGTCCTTCCGGCAAGCCGTTGAGCGCGGCAAGGACCGCGCGGTTGAACTCCTGAACGGCCTGACGGATGCGCGTCGCATCACCCTCGCGTGCTAGCAGCGTCAGATTGTCGAAAAGAATGCGGGCGCAATCGGCATCAACGCGCTCCGCTTCCGCCCGGAAACGAGCAAGGTTGTCCGAGAATGACAATGCCGGATCAAATTCCATACGCCCCCCCTTTACCGCGTCGTCAGAGATACGCGGGCAGTTTTGCCTTCCATTCACTCATCAGGATTAAGGTGCCTTCCACGGTCTCGCCGTTGTTGACCAGTTCCAGTTCGCCGACTGGCGTTGCCTCGTCCCATTCGAAATGGTCCGAAAGAAACGCGAGCGCCTCCCGCTTGTAGGCGGTGTCGAGATTGTCGAGTTGGTCGCCCTTAGTTTCCAAAACCGTGATCCGCTTCGCTTCACCATCGCGCTGCACGGCGAAGATGAAATCCGGATAGATTTTGGCCTTCTTCCACCCCTGAATGCTGTATTGCGTCCGCGCAACATTGCGGTGCCACCAAGTCAGCGCCTTCTCTCCGTCGAGATAAACCGCCACATCCCGCTCGTCACCGTTCAACTCATTCTCGTAGACCGGCGCGAAAAGACTCTTTTCGAGCGGGCCACCGGCGCGGCTAAGGAGTTGGCGGGCGTTCTCCGGTTCTGCCGTTTCGATGCCGAACGGCATCCGCCAGTTACGTCCATCGAGCCGCAACCGGAATTGAATGCGTTCCGCCGCGACCTCAGCCTTGAACAGCGCTTCGGCGCGCGCATTACGCGCGGCATCGAGGCCCTTGCGCAGCTCTTCCACGATCAGGCTGGCAAGCAGGCCGAGCTTCGCGTCATCGAAGCCCCGCGCACGCAGGGCCGCGACCGTCGCGCCCACAATCTCGCGGCCAACGAAGGGGTTCGGCACGATGTCGGAAATCATCCGGACGGCATGCGCTGGGTCGAAGGCGAGGACTTCCGTATTGGCGGCTACGGTTTCGCCGACGAACAATTCGTCGCCGTCCTCAGAAAGCCTGATCCGCTGGAGCTGACTTTCCGCCGCTTGTGCGTTTTCCGGCACCCGATCCGCGATGTCCTTCGGATCGAAACCCCGCCAGTCGAGCGCGGAGAGCACATCGGTCTCGTAATCTAGCTCGCGTGCTCCTCCACTTTCCACCAGCATCACTTTGGGCAGGTAGATTTCCGTGGAAGCGAAGGCCGGGCGGCGCTTGATCGTGCGAGCCGCTTTGCCTGACCCGCTCTTATCATCCTGCGTCACGCGCAGAACCAAATCGCCAAGGCCGTCCTGTTCGAGGCCATCTTTAATGGCATCGACGACAGTGGC
>JAYFRE010000133.1:0-5580 GCA_034926235.1 Rhodospirillaceae bacterium | reverse complement strand
GCCATGCAATTGCAGCATGAAAGTCGTCAGACCGAAAGCACCCAGTCCCACCGCGGCGGGATTGCCCAGTTTGGGAGCAGCGACGGAGGTCTCCGAAAGGTGTGACATACGAAATTCCCCTTTTACACAATCGATAGATCGGGGCCGTATTTTTCCGTAAATGAAATGACGTGCATTATTATTTAAGGATAAAACAGCCATACATTAGTAAAACTGTCTCGGACACCTCTAATATTCGGCGCTTATTTGAAGCATAATCAGGATTATTTTTTCAGATTTCAGCCGGCTTATCCAAGATAAAAGGCATCATCCCCCCGCTTTTTGCATCAGGCCGCCGATCATTTTTCAGCGAGGACTTATAAGATTGCGCGCTGAAAATAAGCAAGCGTTCCAGTAAAGGGTGGAACGGATTTTCCTGCGAAAAGGCGATTTTCCGGAAAAGGGGCGTGACCGTCAGGGGGATCAGCGTCACGGCAGGCGTCTGTATCCGATAGAAACACCTGTTTCCTTTTTCTCCCCGATTCTCTGCCCCGCCATCATGATTGTTTCTATAAGAAACAAGGTCTCCGCGATAATTGCAGGAATCTCGTTGATTTATCACGGATATTTTATGGCACGGGTTTTGCTGAAGAACATCTGAGCACTGACTTCTTCGCTTTGCAGGAGGTGATGGCGTGAAGACTGTTCGTATTGGCGGCGGTCAAGGCTTTTGGGGCGATTCCAACGATGCAGCCGTGGATATGGTGCATCATGGCGATCTCGATTATTTAGCCTGTGACTATCTCGCGGAGCTTACCCTTTCCATTCTTCAGCGGCAGCGCCAGAAGAAACCGGAGATGGGGTATGCGCATGATTTCATTGGTCTGGCGAAAAGCATTCTGACGCCGTGCCTGGACCGCGGCATCCGCATCGTGACCAATGCCGGCGGCATGAATGTCACCGGCGCGGTCGACAAGCTGGCCGAACTGGCGTCCGCCCAGGGGCGCAAATGCCGGATCGCGGCGGTGACCGGCGACGATCTTTTGGATCGTCTTGAGGACATGCAAAAAGCCGGCATTCCCCTGACCAACATGGATACCGGCGAGGAACTGGGCGCGGTGCGCGCCAAGGTCGTCAACGCCAATGTCTATTTCGGCCATCAGCCGATCCGCGACGCGCTGGCCGATGGCGCGGATCTGGTCATTACCGGCCGCGCCGCCGATCCGTCCATGTTCCTGGCTCCGCTGGCGCATGAATTCGGCTGGGACGAAGATGATTGGGACAATCTGGCGCGCGGCATCGCGGTCGGCCACATGCTGGAATGCGGCGGGCAGGGATCGGGCGGTAATTTCGATTATGGCTGGCGCGACGTGCCGGATCTGGACCGGCTGGGCTATCCCATCGCCGAGGTCGGGGCCGATTCGCTGAAAATTACCAAAACGGCCACCAGCGGCGGGCTGATCTCCGAACAGACGATCAAGGAACAGCTGATCTACGAGGTGCATGATCCGGCGCGTTACATCACGCCCGACGTGACCGCCGATTTCAGCCGCACCGTCCTGCATCAGGAAGGGGTCAATCGGGTCGATGTCCGCGGCATCCGGGGCACGGCTGCGCCCGATATGCTGAAATTGTGCCTGGGCTACAGCGCCGGCTGGCGCATCGTCGCTTATCTGCCCTATGCCTGGCCGGACGCCATCGACAAGGCGCGCAAGACCGAGGACATCCTGCGCAAGCGGCTGAAGGCCAAGAATCTGAAGGCCCGCGACATCCGCTTTGACCTGCTGGGCGTCAACGCGCTGCATCTCGACACCGCGCCGATGCCCAAGGACGAACCCAACGAGGTCGTCCTGCGCGTCGCGATCCGCACCGACGATCGGGCCGAAGCGATGAAGCTGGCGCCCGAGATCGCGCCGTTCAACCTGAACGGTCCGCCCGCCAATTGCTTCTTCGGCGGCCGCCCCCAGCCTCAGGAAATCATCGCTCTGTGGCCGACGCTTATCCCGCGCGACGCGGTGTCGCTCAATGTTTCGATCAAGGAGGTCCGCTGATGGCCGCGAGACTTTTGAAGGACGTCGTCCACGCCCGTTCGGGCGACAAGGGCAATGTCTCCAACATCTGCGTCTTCGCCCGCAATCCCGCCGACTATCCGGCGTTGAAGAAGGTGCTGACCGCCGAGAAGGTCAAGGCCCATTTCGGTCCGATGGTGACCGGGCCGGTTGACCGCTACGAACTGGACACATTGGGCGGGCTGAATTTCGTGCTGCATGGCGCGCTCGATGGCGGGGCCACCCAGTCGCTGCGGCTCGACACGCTTGGAAAATGCATGGCCTCGGCGCTGCTGCGCCTTGAAGTGTCCATGGATAATTAGGAGGGATCACCATGAAAAGCAGCCAATATTCTGGCTTTTACAAGCTTGGAGTCGAAGAACGCCAGAAAGAGGTCGCCGAATTCTGCCATCTGACGCCCGACGATCTGGCGCTTTTGAATACGGATAGTTCGCTGTCGCTCGATGTCGCCGACCACATGGTCGAGAACGTCATCGGCACCTTCTCGCTCCCGATGGGGGTCGCGCTTAATTTCGTCGTCAACGGCAAGGATTACGTGATCCCGATGGTTCTGGAAGAGCCGTCGGTGGTCGCGGCGGCCAGCAATATGGCTGGGTTGGTGCGCAAGACCGGGGGCTTTTTGTGCTCGAACACCGGCTCCTTGATGCGCGCCCAGATCCAGGCGGTCGGCGTCGCCGATCCCCATCAGGCCCGCCAGCGCATCCTGCGCCATAAGGACGAGCTGATCGAGCGCGCCAACGGCTTGGATCCGATGCTGGTTTCGGTCGGCGGCGGGGTCAAGGATATCGAGGTCCACATCGTCTCCTCGATCGCCGGAATCATGGTGGTCACGCATCTGATCGTCGATACCAAGGACGCCATGGGCGCCAACGCGGTCAACACCATGGCCGAGGGGCTGGCCGCCCGCATCGGGGAACTGGCGGGCGGGCGCGTGTTCCTGCGCATCCTGTCCAATCTGGCCGACAAGCGCCTGGCGCGCGCGACCTGCCGCGTTCGGGCCGAGGATATCGGCGGGCCGGACGTGGTCGACGGTATTTTGCTCGCCTACGCTTTCGCCGAAGCCGACCCCTACCGCGCCGTGACCCACAACAAGGGCATTATGAACGGCATTTCCCCGGTCGTCGTCGCCACCGGCAATGACTGGCGGGCGATCGAATCCGGCGCGCATGCCTATGCCGCCCGTTCGGGGCGCTATACCTCGTTGACCACCTGGGAAAAGGACGCGAATGGCGATCTGGTCGGCACCATCGAACTGCCCATGGCCGTTGGCCTGGTCGGCGGCGCGACCAAGGTTCACCCCGTCGCTCGTCTGGCGGTGCGCATGCTGGGGGTGCAGTCGGCCAACGAGCTGGCCGAGATCATCGCCGCCGTCGGCCTGTCGCAGAACCTAGGCGCGATTCGGGCGCTTGCCACCGACGGCATCCAGAAAGGGCATATGTCGCTGCATGCCCGCACCCTGGCGGCCACGGCAGGAGCCCGGCCCGATTTGATCGACCGGGTTGCGGCCCAGCTGGTCAAAGAAAAGAATATTCGCCTGGAGCGGGCCCAGGAAATAATTAAAGAACTCGAAGGCAAATAAAGAACGTATCGATATAATCTCACTCCATGGAGCGGGAGGCATTTATGTCTGATAAGAGAAAGTCCTCTCCATTTTTTGCTGATGTTTGGGGAGACACGGTAAATTTAAAACACCTTGGCGGAGCCATGGTGATTGGTATTGTTCTTGGATTTAGTTTTTTCTGGGGAGGGCTTCAGGTTATCAAAGCCCAATATCCGACGATTCAGGCCAGTCTGCAAAACGCTTCGGCCCTTCTGGTCGGCATTCTGGGGTGCCTTTTGGCGGCGGTGATTTCCGCCAAGCTGTTTCCCCCGAAGCGAACCTTGTCCGAACAGCATTTCTCGGACGAGGACCGCGAACGGGTTCTGACCGAACTTCAGGTCGATCGCGCCCTCGAGGCCGAAGAGATGAAAGCCATGCCGGCTGACATCCTGGCCGAGATGAAAGAGCTGCAACTGGACAAGGTGTTCAGCCAGCCGGATTCGAGCAAGGGGGGGGCCTGACATGGACGCCAGTATGATGGAGGCCCTGATCTGGGGCGTGGGCATGGCCCTTCTCGGCAGTGTGGTGTTTTCTGGCATCGGTCTTATCTCCGGGACCGACGAGACGGCGACCGTGGCCCCTTTGACCCTGCTCGTCGTGCTGCTGGGGGTTCCGCCGGTCGGTATCTTTTCCTGGTTCATCGCGGCGGCGGTGTCCAAACATATGACTCACGCCATTCCGACCGCCTTGATGGGGATTCCGGGCGATACGATGGCGGTGCCGATGCTGCGCGACGCCACTATTCTAAGACAGTTGGGCGTACCGCATATCGCCCTTCGTAAAATGATCTCCGGCGGCATCCTCGCCGCCTTGCTCGCGGTTCCGGTAGCGGTCGGTTTCGCGTCGCTGCTGGCTCCGTTCGGCGATCTGGTCAAGGCCTGGGCCCCGGTGATCTTCACCATTGCGGCTCTGATCATCGCCTATACCTCCAGCGGACGCTGGGGCAGCATTCTGGCGCTGATTCCATTCGCTTTCTTCGTTCAGGCGCTGAACAAGATGGCCATCGCCGGAACCGGCAAAGGATTGTTCATCAGCTTCTTCCTGGGTATCGCCATCGGTCCCCTGGTCGCCGATCTGTTGACCGTGCTGTCGCCGGTGTCCCGCCACCATCTGGTGGTCAAAAAGCCCAGGGATTTCTGGCTGGCGCCGGACCTGAAGATGTGGAAAGGCTATTTCCCCAATCCACTCAAAGTCTTGACCAAAAGTCAGATTAAGTTCGTTTCCGTCACCGCTTTCATCTCGTCCCTGACCTTCACCTTCAGCCCGGTGGGCATGACGGTCATGGTCGGCGAGGCGGTGCATTCCCGCCTCAGAGGGCTTTACCAGCGTTGCACCACCTCGCTCGCGGCTATGAACGGTGTAACCGAGGCGACCTATATCGCCGAGGCCATCATTCCCCTGATCGCGTTCGGCATTCCCTTGAGCCCGGTGGCCCTGGGTCCGGCGGCGCCGCTTTTCAACGCACCGCCGATCTTCCAGAGCCAGCCCGAGATTCATAATCTGCACAGCCTGATGACGCCGATGGAGTTCATGATTTTCGGCTTCGTCGGCGTGATCTGCGCCGCCGTCATCGCCTATCCCTTCTCGATGAACTATGCGCGGCGCGCCAGCGCCTGGGTGCTGCGCTATGTCAGTCAGGAAGCGATCATCAGCATGTTCAGCGGCCTGATCGTCGTGTTGTCCTACTCCGAAGGCGGCCTTGTCGGCGTGGGCATCGCGGTGACGATCGCGTTGTTCGGCGGCGTGCTGAACCGTTATTTCGGCATCCACACCGGCGTGCAGTTCATGACCTATTACGCATCCGGGTGGTTGGTGACGAAGATATTCGGCATTTAATACCGGGATGGAACGGCTCCGCTTCACCGGGCGGAGCCGCTCCCTCAATGCTTAAGACTTTTTTCCGGTCGTTTTTGGACCGGATGCAAGATTGGG
>JAYFRE010000027.1:0-2221 GCA_034926235.1 Rhodospirillaceae bacterium | reverse complement strand
GGACGTGCTGTACCCGCCAGCGACGTTCCCGGCAACCGAACCGCCGCTGACGGTCGCATGGTTGTTCGTGGCAGAGCCAGAACCGCTGTACCCGCCAACGACGTGCCAGCCAACCGAACCGCCGCTGACGGTCGCGCTGTTGTTCGTGACGGAACCGGAACCGTTGTTGTACCCGCCATAGGCAATCTCGGTAACTATGCCGCTGCTGACGACTTCCAGGCTCTTGCCGGTGGGATCGCCGGACCGCAATGTCGGATCATTGGAGGCGCTGTTGCCGTAGACAGAGCCGGTTACGTTTGTGTTGATCGTGACATCGGCGGCCAGGACGGCCTGGGGCAGGCCCAGGCTCAACGCGGCCAAAGCGGCGGGCAATACGCGCAAGGCGCACCCCGGACGGCGCGGGTAGAACGGTGACGGCATGATGGTTCCCCCTGAGCTTCATTCATCGACGCTGCGGCGCGCCTACCCCCCGATGGACGGCGCTGTCCGCAACCCTTATGGCACAACCCAGAATTCCTGCCTATCACCCGAAACGGGTGCGGCGCAGAGACGAAACGGTACGTTCAGTGGCGAAAGGATAGCAGAATTAAGGGGTAAGGGAAGTTGGCCGAAACCTACAAAACGGCGCTTTTTTAGGGGAGAGGACGAAATAATCAAAAAGAAATACCGGACAAGCAGGATCGAGGGGCTCCCGGCTCAGAGAGCCCTTTTCGATTCTTGCTTTCCGATCCCTCCGCCCCTTCCACGAGCATCGTTCTTAACGGCTCAGAAGCGGAAGACGGCTTTCAGGCTTCCCGTCACACCCTCGCGCTTACCCGCATAGCCTTGCAGTCCGAGATCGAGCGACAGCGGCATCTCGGCCGATGGCTTGACGGCGACACCCAGCTCGCCGATCCCGGTGCCGCCCTTCAGTGATGGGGCGTCGATGGCGATACCGCTGGTGGTCGCGTCAGCGCGCGCATCGAATTCATACTCCCACGCCGCACCGGCATAGGGGGTGATCCGATCGGTCGCCGCATAGAATACCCGACCGCCTAGCCGCGTCCGCTTCGAGGTCACCGAATCAAAGCGGATATCGTCGCCGCTGCCCAGCGTCACCCGGCTGGCGTTCTGATGGGTAACCAGATATTTGGCCGACAGATCCAACGCTGTTTTGGGCGCGATGTCCCAGACATAGCCCGCCCCGATATGGCCGCCATAATAAGCGGGCGATGTCTTGTAATGCGCCCCGATCCCGCCGCCAAAACCGACATTGTCATATTTGTTGTGCGTCCGGCCCAGCCGCAGGCTGGCCTCGGTATAGGCATGGCCAGGACCTTCTTGCGCGAAATCCATCCGCCCCAGCATGCCGACGCCGACATAATCCAGATCGCCCGAGCCGTGGAGCCTGTCGGTCGCAAAGGAATTGTAGGCGTCGTAGGAGCCGTTGCCATATTCCAGGAACGCGCCCAGCACCGCCCGTCCCTGATCCAGCTCGAAGCCTTTGGCAAAGCCGGTGGCCAGCGAGACGCTGGAAACGTCGGAATGCGATCCGCTGTTATAGCGCATCGACCCGCCCGACACCGCGCCGAAGCCGCCGCCCATGCCGCCGCCGCTGCCTGCGGACACCGCCTGGGCCATCGCCTCGCCGGCGGCCATGTCGCCACCCTGAGCGGCCAGCGCCGCGCTGGAAAGCACGCCTTCGGACAGCGCCTTGCTTCCCTCCGTCGCCCCGGCCGAGATCACCGTCGCGGTCAGAGAGGTGGCGGTGGTCGCCAAATCGAAGGTATAGGCCAGCGTCACGCCCGCGGTGCCGTTGGCGGTGCTGTTAAGGCTCGATGTGGTCGTCAACGTCCCGGCCTTAATCAGCGTGACCTTGTCACCGACGGCAAGATGCGAGGACGATCCGCCGATGCCGACATTGACCATCGAAGATCTGCTCCCACCGTCCGTCAGGTCCGTTGTGCCGGTCACGGTCAGCATGGTCCCGCCCGCCGCCAGCGTCGAGGGCAGGTAGAAATTGAGATATTGGAAGTTCTTCAACTCGGTGCCCACCGTCAGGCCGGACGCCGCCACGTTAAGCGTGTTGCCGCTGAAACGGTCGCCGCTGCCAGAAGAAACTTGGCCACCATAGACGCCCCTCCCGATGGAGCCGCCGCTGAGGGTCACGGTGTTGTTCGTGGCAGGGCCGAAACCGCTCCACCCGCCATAGACGTCCCAGCCAACCCTGCCGCCGCTGATG
>JAYFRE010000173.1:0-7844 GCA_034926235.1 Rhodospirillaceae bacterium | reverse complement strand
CCGGCACGGCGCGGATGTTCATGTCGCTAACGGCGTCATACCATTTGCCGAAGCGGCATCCGTGATGATCGGCGAAATCGGACACCTGTCCCGTCGTCTGCCCCACCAGCACGTCGAATACCCGCTTTTTGTAGCTCGCATGATCCGTCTTGGCGAGCAAGAGCAAGGTCACATCGTCCGGCTTTTCGCCGAAGCGGGTCAGGTTCGGGCTGATGATCGCGCTGACATTGTCGATCGACGCCGCCAGCTTGGACACGGAAGCGATCGTATTGCTCGCCAGGGATGCAGTTTTGTTGATGCCTTCATCCACTTCCCGCGTCGCCGCCGTCTGTTGCTGCAGGCAGGCGGAAATCGACGTCATCTTGTGGGTCAGGTCGTTCATCGCCTGGTTGGTCGCGCGCATGGCCTCACCGGTCGCACCGACCGATTCGTCGCCGTTGCGAACGGTCTGCGCCGTCGCCGCCATCGCGGTGCTGATCTCTGAGACCCCGTCCTGCAACGCGCCGATACGCCGCCTGATGTCGTCGGTGGCCCGCGCGGTCTGGTTGGACAAGGTTTTGACCTCGCCGGCGACGACAGCGAAGCCTTTGCCCGCCTCACCGGCGCGCGCCGCCTCGATGGTGGCGTTCAGCGCCAATAGATTGGTCTGGCTGGCGATCTCCTCGATGGTGCCGACGATGCCGGCGATTTGCTGAAAGGATTCGCTCAGCTCGGCTACTTTGGCCGATAGGGTTTGAACCGATTCGACAGCGCCGCGCATAAACTTCGTCGCCCGGTCGATAGAATCCGATCCCGCTCCGGCATGGGAGCAGACCAAGTTCGCATCCGCAGCAACGGCACTGGCCGTACGCTCCATATCCGCGATCGAGGTCAATAATTCGTCGGCGGAGCTGGCAATCGCGTTCATGCGCTGGCCGACATTTTCCATATCCGTTTTCATCGTCACCAAGGCATGGGCCGGCCCGGTCTGCGCGACCCAGATATCAACCAGGTTCCGCAGCATCTTGCGCCGCACCACCATCCGGTTTTCCACCAGGGGCTTCAGCACCTGCGCCGGAGCATCGTCGCCTTCTAGCAACACCTCGTTCTTGTCCGCGATATAGGCCGCAATCAACGATTCGATCCGGTCCAGAAGTTCTTCGGACCGCGTATCGTTGTTTGCCGGACCGGCAGCGCCCGGCATTGTGCGCTCCGCCGGCCCCAGTCGTTTTTCCCCCTGAAAAAATTTTAAAACAGCCATCACGATCTCCCATAGCTTTTGGCGCACGGTGTCAAACGGCTGTGGAGCCGGAGACACGCCGTGGACCGAACCCATTCACAAAAAGCCTCGATTTAAAGCAGGCCTGTATTGGCTTGCATTGAAAGTATCTTCCAGCCCCCGCCCGATAGATTTAGAATAGAAATAAGTCTGACATCCGCATTCGTCCACCCCATTGTGGATAAAATCTGTCCTTTCCGCACAAAAACATGGTTATAACCACATAAATTTTATTGGTATTAAATTCTTCCAATCTGAGGGTTTCCGGCCATCGCGGGACTTATTTCCGGCGCAGACCGGCAAAAATTCAATCCCAGCGCGCCGATGGCAGCACATAACGGTTCCAACCCGCCTTGATTGAGCCCGAATAAAAGAATTAGACTAAAAAGCGTTTATTCGACGAGCGTTCGAGAAATAAGGCGCATCTCCAAACCGGGATTTCCGGATGCGCCGTCCGTTTTCTTATGATCGCTGCGGCTATCGTTCCGGGAGGCGTAAACTGAGCAACGATCCCACACCTCCACGACTCCGGAAGCTGATCGAAACGCTCCGTTCACGGCGCGCAAAACGTATCGGCGTCATCCTCGCCATCCTGCTGGCGATCATCGGCATTGCCGGGTTCTTTGTCGCCCCGCCCTTGATCAAGGACGCCGCGGAACGGCAATTGAGCCAGGAGATGGGACGTCCCGCAACCATCGGACGGATCGCCTTCAACCCCTATCTTTTGAAGCTCACAGCCGACGACATCCATATCGGCGGCCGCGAGGAAGGGGAGAATTTCGTCGATATCGGCCAATTGGTCGTGCGCGTATCCTGGACGTCGCTGCCGCGCTTCGCCCCGGTGCTGGGCGAGGTGCGCATCGTCCGCCCGCGGCTGGCGCTCGTCCGCTATGACGCGCACCGGTTCAACATCACCGATCTGATTGAAAAGGCCGCAGCCCCATCCGAGCCCCCGAGCGGCAAGCCGATCGCCTTCGCGGTGTCGAATATCCAGATCAAGGACGGACGGATCGATTTCGACGACCAGTTGCTGCACAAGAAACATGTCATTGATGAATGGGCGCTCGACATCCCCTTCATCGCCACATTCCCGTCGAAAGCCGATATTTTCGTCGAACCCAGACTGCGCGCGCGGATCGATGGCACGCCGATCGCGCTCGATGGAAAAACCAATCCCATGGCCGAGTCCGTCGATTCCTCGGTCAATCTCACCCTGGTGCGGCTCGACCTGCCGCAGATTCTGTCCTATGCGCCCGCGCCGCTGCCCGTCACCCTGACGTCCGGTACGCTGTCGGGCAACATCACGGTCGATTTCGCCATGCCCGAAGGCCGGATGGCGCTGGGTCTTTCGGGCAGCCTGGATCTCGACGGCACGACGATCATCGGCCCCGCCGATGCGCCTCTCTTCACCGCCGACCGGGTGCATGTCGCAGCCGAACGGCTTGAACCCTTGGCCGGACGGCTGCATTTCGGCAACATTCGGCTCGACCGGCCGATCCTATCCTTGGCCCGCGATCCGGACGGACGCCTCAATGTCGAAAAGCTGACGCCAGCCTCCCAGACCACCCCTCAGGCTGACGCACCCGCCGCACCGGCGAAAAACACGCAAGCCGAATCGCCTTTCGACCTCGTCATCGACCGCTTCTCCGTCAATGACGGCACGCTGCGGCTGAATGATTCCACCACGCCGGTTCCCGCCACCCTCTCTCTCAACCGGCTGCTCGTCATCGGGACAGGTCTTTCCCTGACGGGGCCCGACCCTGCTTCCGTCAGCCTTTCGACCACGCTCGGCAGCGGTGGCGCGATTAAAGCCGAAGGATCGGCGGTCCTGTCCGCCAAACAGGCTAAAGCAACGCTCGCGATCGACGCGCTGGCCCTGCCCGCCCTGCAACCTTATGCCGACGCCGCGACCTCGGCCCGGATCTTGGACGGCGCCTTCAGCGCGACGCTCACACTGGCGGCGGACTGGTCGAAAGAACCGCTCGATCTCAAGATCAGCGATTCAACCCTGGCTGTGACAGCGTTGAATCTAGGGTTGCCGGGGGCAAAAGAGCCGGCGCTGACGCTGCATGAAGCACGTGTGACCGCGCCGATGGTCGATCTAGCGGCGCAAAACGCCGACATCGCCGCCATCGCTGTTTCCGGCCTTGGGATCCGCGCGACACGATCCGCCAAGGGCGATATCGATCTCGCCGCCTGGGCCGGACCCGACGCCAAGGCGGTCAGGAGCGGAAAAGCCGCCGAAACCGTCCAACCCCGCCCGTCCAAACGCACGGCCAAAGCCACACTGACGGAAGCACGCCCTGCCGCCCAGCCATGGCGGTACCGGATCGGTGAAATCAGCCTTAAGGACTCGGCGCTTAGCCTGACCGATCGCGGCGCGGGCCCCTCTCCCGCGACGATCGCGATCGCACCGCTTAATGTCACCTTGCGTCAGATTAGCGACGATCAGGCCCAACCCATTCCTGTCACACTGAACGCATCGCTGGACGGCAAGGGGACGCTGGATGTGACCGGCACGGTAGCGCTTGAACCGTTGAAAGCCGATCTGACCCTGGACAGCAAACGTTTGGACGTTGCCGCTTTCGGCGCTTATGCCGGAACCGCGCTGAACGCGAAAATCACCAGCGCGTTTCTGGATGCCAAGGGCGCACTGACATTCAAACAGGACAAGCGCGGCCCGAACGTCTCTTATCGCGGCGATGTCGCATTGGCCAATCTACACATGCTTGACCGCATCTCGTCCGATCCCTTCGCCGGCTGGCGCTCTTTGGCCTTGACCGGGGTCAAGGCCGGATATGACGCGGCGGGCGGCGTCTCGCTCGACACCACGCGCGTGACCTTTGCCGGATTCTACGGTCATGTGCTGCTCGATTCACAAGGCCGGCTCCGTCTTCAGGATGTCTTGTCCGCAAAAGGCGGCGAGCAGAAAGCCGTCGAAACGCCGGCTTCGGCCCCGGCTCTGGCCGAGACGGCGGAATCCACCCTGCCGCTGCGATTGCGTTTCGGACAATTGCGCCTGCAGGATGGCCGGGTCACCTATGCTGATCAATTCATCAAGCCGAACTATACGGCGAATCTGGCCGGAATCACCGGCACCATCGGCGCGTTCGGGACCGAATCGACCACGCCCGCCCCGGTCGATATCCGTGCGCGGCTGACCGCCAACGGTCCCATCGTCATCAAGGGCGACATCAACCCCTTGATCGAAAAACCGGCTCTGGACCTGACGGCGGAAGCCAAGGATATCGAACTGACCAAGCTGACGCCTTATGCGGCGAAATATGCCGGGTATCCGATCACCAAGGGCAAGCTCAATGTCGATCTGCACTATCAGCTTGCCGACGACCTCCTGACCGCCGACAACCACATCTTCATCGACCAGCTTACCTTCGGCGAACGCGTCGAAAACGACACCGCGACGCAATTGCCTGTACAACTCGCCGTCGCGCTCTTGAAAAACCCGCAAGGGCAGATCGATGTCAACATTCCGGTTTCGGGCTCGCTCTCCAACCCCGAATTCAGCGTCAGCGGCTTGATCTGGTATGCATTCGTCAACCTGCTGCAAAAAGCGATCACCTCGCCTTTCACCTTGCTGGCCAGCGCGTTCGGCGGCAGTGGCGGCGAGGATCTGGGTTATGTCGATTTCCAGCCCGGTTTAGCGGAACTAACGCCCGAATCGGCTGAAAAGCTCGACACCATCGCCACGATGCTGGCGGAAAAACCGGCGCTCTCGTTGGAGATGACCGGGCGCACCGATCCGGCCCAAGACCTGCCGGGTCTGCGGAGCGCATATGTCCAGTCACTGGTCAAGAAGCAGAAGATCGCCGCGATCACCGGACGGGGCAAAAGCATCGATCCAGCGAGCGTTACGGTCGAACCGTCCGAATATTCCAAATATCTGGAGCAAGCCTATAAAAACGCCGATTTTGAGCGGCCGCGCAACCTGATCGGCATGCTGAAAAGCCTGCCCGACGCCGAGATGGAAAAAGCCTTGGCCGATCATGCGCCGATCACCGGGTCGAGCCTGAACGATCTGGCCCAGCAGCGCACTCAGGCGGTTCACGAATATCTGGAAGGCAAGATCGACGACAAACGGATATTCGTCTTGGCGCCCGAATCCAACGCGGACGATTCCCAGACAGCGATGCAGGTGGTTTTCAGCCTGAAATGATGTGAACCGAACCCAGGCACCGAGACGCTTCTTCCCCCGCAGAGCCCAGCGGCCATTTCTTGTGACCGGTGGGCTCGATGCGGCTCGATCTCCGATCCATACTTGAGTCGGGAGATGATCACCGTTAGGGTCCCGCCGGGCGCACCAGCGTCCCGCTCGATTCAGGTCTTGTCTTAAAGGCAGCCGGGATGGCCGCGACGTTCCTTCACTGCGGATGAAGCCGCCTCGCCGTCGGCCATCGCCGGAAGAGGAACCTTTTCCACGATAACAGGCGGAACCGATGAGCCGCCGATGGGCGGTTCCTACGCGCGGGGAAGTCTTATTTTTGCGATCTAAGGGGAAAGTGATGTCATCCAAAGGGGAAATCGCGGCGCGGGCCGTCCTTACGGGAGTATCTTTAGCGGTTTTGGTTTCATCCGGGGCTTGGGGGCAGTCGGCCACACCGGGTTCGACGATCCGCCTGGCTCCCGTCATCGTCCAAGGCAGCGCCCTGTCCGCCGAAGAGGAAGCGCGCGAACGGCTCGAAGCTATTCCCGGCGGCACCGCCCTGGTATCCGCCAGCGATCTCGACGCCAAGGCCAATCTGACCGCCGGCGACGCCCTGTCCAATGTGCATGGTCTGGTCGTTCAATCCTATTTCGGCGGCAACGACCAGCCGCGCATTCAGATTCGCGGCTCTGGGCTGCAGCAGAACCCGTCCCAGCGCGGCATCCTGATCCTGCAAGACGGCCTGCCCATCAATCAGGCGGATGGTTCCTATATCGTCGGCCTCGCCGATTTCAGACAGGCCGAGGCGATCGAAGTCTATCGCGGCTACACCGCCAACCGGTTGGGCGCGACCACATTGGGCGGCGCGCTTAATCTCATCTCCCCCACCGGATCGTCCAACCCGGGCAGCATCGTAGGATTGGAAGGCGGCAGTTTCGGGCAGATCAACACCGCCCTGCAGACGGGGGGCAAATCCGGCAATCTCGACGGGCTGGTCCAGTTCAGCAGCGCCAGCCGCAGCGGCTATCGCGACTATAACGATTCCGACCGGATCAATTTCAACGCCAATGTCGGGGCCGAGCTGAATGACGCTGTTACCACCCGTTTCTTCGCCGGTTATACAGATCTCGATTTCGATGTCGCCGGACCGGTGCCGAAAAGCTGGCTGAAGGACCGTTCCAGGGAATCCTATACCGGCCCCAACCCAGCCCTGGGTAATGGCCCCGGCCCCAACGTGCTGCGCGACCGGCCATATCGCGAAACCAGCCAGTTCCGCATCGGCAACCGCACCTCGGCCACCTATGGCGCGCATCTCCTCGACGCCGCGCTGGGCTATGCCAGGACCGAGGATTCCTTCCGCTACCCCGTCTCGACCGGGGTCCAGGACACCGACAGCGACGATCTGACCCTGGTGTTGCGCTATGCCTACGCCCCTGACGCCAGCCAGCCTTTGCCCCTGTTCGATAGCAGCGTACGCTATGTCGTCGGCTCGGCCGACCGGCGCTATTACCTGAACAAGAAAGGCAACAAGGGCGCGCTGTTCGGCAAGAACGACCTCGATTCCACGACCCTGTCCGCCAATACCGGCTTCAACCTGCCGCTGGCGGAACGGATCACCTTGTCGCCGGCCCTGACCGCATCCTATGCCAGCCGCGACAATGACGACCGTTACGGCGCGGCAACGCGGCCCGTCTATGACGCTGACGGTGGCGGCATGGCCAGCAAGACCGCCGCCGACACCGGCTATTCGCGCGACTACAGCGCGCTTAGCCCCAGCCTGGGCCTGTCCTGGCGTCCGAACGATGATCACATGCTGTTCGGTGCGATCAGCCGCAATTTCGAACCGCCAACCCATGACGATCTGCTCGCCACCAAGGGCGGCACGCCGGATATCAGCCCGACCGGCTTCACCACCACCGATCTCGACGCCCAGACCGGAACCACGGTGGAAATCGGCTGGCGCGGCAGGGCGGGAATCGTCGATTTCGATGCCGGCACCTATTATTCCTGGATCAAAGACGAAATCCTGAGCCTGCGCGACGCCACCAATGCTCCCCTAGGAGCGATGAATGCCGACAAAACCCGGCATTTCGGCATCGAGATCGGCGGCACGGCGCGGCTGGCCGATGATCTGTCGCTGCGTTTGGCCTACACCTTCCAGGATTTCCGTTTCCATGACGATCCGGTGCGCGGCGACAATTATCTGGCCGGGGCGCCGCGCCATTTGATCAATAGCGTGGTCCATTACGACATCACCCCGCGCCTGTTCGTCGAAACCGAGGTGAAATGGTCGCCGACCAAGGTGCCGGTCGACAACATGAACACGCTCTATGCCAGCCCGTTCGCCATCGTCGGCCTGCGCAGTTCCTTCGCTCTGACCGAAACCGTCAGCATCTATGGCGAGGCCCGCAACATCTTCGACAA
>JAYFRE010000098.1:0-21902 GCA_034926235.1 Rhodospirillaceae bacterium | reverse complement strand
CCCTGCCGCCACGCCTGCCCGAGCTACGCCTGCGCCTGCGCGCGTGACCGCGGCCACGACTGCGGCCCTGCCTCCGGCCCCCCAGCCTCAGCCCAAGGCAGCGGCGTCCAAAACGGCGCAGCCCGCGCCCGCCCCGTCCCACGCCACGACGCAAATCGCCGCCCCCGTCCTGCCCAGGGAAACGCCCAGAACCGCCGCGCCGGCCGAGGCCCACCCCAGTCAGCCGCGCCCCCTGGCTCCGTCCGCTCCGCCTTCCGTGCCCGTGTCCTATCCGGCCGCGTCCGCGCCGTCGGCGAACGGCAATGTCACCGTGATCCTGTCGCCGGCTCTGATGCAGGAGAGGCGGCAATGACCCCGGAACCGAAATACCGCGCGCCCCTGCCTTCGGGCACCGTGCATCTGGACGGCGTGCGCAAACGCGCCCTGGAAATGGGCCGCAACCGTCTGGTCATCACCGCCGGCGTGTTCGCGCTGGCCTTTTTCGCCATCGGGCTGCGCATGATCGACGTCACCGTCGTTCAAGGATCTGCCCAGACCGCCGTCGCCGGCTCCCGCGCCGCCGAAACCCGTCTGTTCGAACGCGCCGACGTCACCGACCGCAACGGCGTGCTGCTGGCGACCAGCCTGCCCGCCTCCGCGCTTTACGCCCATCCGCGCGAAATCGCCGATCCGGTGCGCACCGCGCGGCGCGTGACCGAAATCCTCCCCGATCTGAACGCCGCCGAAATTCAGGCCCGTCTGCAAAGCGAGCGGGCCTTCGTCTATATCCACCGTTCGCTGACCCCGCTTCAGACCTATCAGATCAACGCGCTCGGCGTCCCCGGCCTTTATTTCGAGACCACGGAGCGGCGCGTCTACCCGCAAGGGCAATTGACCGCGCACATCACCGGCCTGACCGACATCGACAATAAGGGCATCGCCGGCATCGAAAAGACCTTCGATCAGGAACTGACCGATCGCCGCCAGCCTTTGCGCCTGTCGATCGATCTGCGCGTGCAAAGCGTGCTGCATGCCGAACTGACCAGGGCCAAGGCCGAATTCAACGCCATCGGCGCCGCCGGGCTGATCATGGACACCAAAACCGGCGAAATCCTGGCGATGGTGTCGCTGCCCGATTTCGACCCCAACACCCCCAGCAGCGCCACCCCGGACGCCCTGTTCAACCGGGTCACGCTGGGCGTCTACGAAATGGGCAGCACGTTCAAGCTGTTCAACACCGCCGCCGCGCTGGATTCGGGCACATCAAAAATAAACAGCGTCTATGACGTATCCAGCCCGATCAAGATCGCCCGCTTCAGCATCACCGACTATCACCGTGAGAATCATCCGCTGACCGTGGCCGACATCCTCAAGGTTTCGTCGAATATCGGCTCGGCGCAGATGGCGATGGCGATGGGGACGGAAAATCAGAAGAATTTCATGCAGCGCATGGGCATGTTGCGCCCGGCCAGTATCGAACTGCCCGAAACCGGCGCGCCCTTGTTCCCGCAGAACTGGCGGGAAATCAACACGATGACGATTTCCTACGGTCATGGCATGGCGGTCACGCCGCTGCATGTCGTCTCGGGCGTTTCGGCTTTGATCAATGGCGGTTATCTGCATCCGGCCACCTTGCTCGCCCGGGAAGGGTCCGACCCGCTTCCCGGTTCGCGCGTGCTGAAGCCCAAAACGTCCGAGGATATGCGCACGCTGATGCGTCTTGTCGTCGCCGAAGGCACCGGCGGCAAAGCCAACGTCCCCGGCTACGAAGTCGGCGGCAAAACCGGCACGGCGGAAAAAACCGGGGTCGGCGGCTACCGGCACAAGGCGCTGCTGTCGTCTTTCGTCGCCGCCTTCCCCATGTCCGATCCCCGCTACACCGTGCTGGCGATCGTCGATGAGCCGCAAGGCACCCGCCAAACCTACGGCTTCGCCACCGGCGGCTGGACCGCGGCCCCGATCGTGGGGCGCGTCATCGCCCAGATCGCTCCTTTGCTTGGGATCGAACCCATCGGCACCAGGGATGTCGCCGCCAAGAAAGGACAGGATGCCCGTTACGTCACCGCCAAACATAATGTGGGGGTGCCGCTTGACGATGCTGAGTGACCTTTTGGACCAAAGGCCCGCCAGAGACGTCGCCATCGCCGGCCTCTGCCTCGATTCGCGCAAGGTCGGACCCGGCGATCTGTTCGCCGCCCTGCCCGGCGCGAAACAGGACGGGCGCGCCTTCATCGCTCAGGCGCTCGACCGGGGGGCCGCCGCCATTCTGGCCCCCGAAGACACCCGGATCGACGAATCCCGCGCCGTGCTGGTCGCCGACGCCGAACCCCGGCGGCTTCTCGCCCGCATCGCGGCGCGCTTCTTCGCCCGTCAGCCCGCCGTCATGGCCGCCGTTACCGGCACCAACGGCAAAAGCTCGGTCGCCGATTTCACCCGCCAGATCTGGGAAAAACTGGGTCATCGCAGCGCCAGCCTGGGCACGCTGGGGCTGGTCGCCCCGGGCCGGATCGAAACCGGTTCCCTGACCACACCCGACCCGATCGCCCTGCACCGCACCCTGGCCGAACTGGCCGATGCCGGCGTCGATCACGCCGTCTTCGAGGCTTCCAGCCACGGGCTGGACCAGTTCCGTCTGGACGGAACCCGTATCCAGATAGCGGCCTTTACCAATCTGACCCGCGACCATCTCGATTATCACGGCGATATCGCTGCCTACCGGACGGCCAAACAGCGCTTGTTCCTGGATATTCTGCCTGCGGGCGGCACGGCGGTGATCAACGCCGATTCGGACGAAGCCGCCGCTCTTATGGCCCTGTGCGCCGCACGCGGCCAGACGGTGGTCAGCTACGGGCTGAAGGGCCAAGACATCCGCATCGACGCCGCGACGCCCGAAGCGCAAGGACAGGATATCGCCCTGACAGTCCGGGGAACGCCTTATCATCTGCACCTGCCTCTGGCCGGCGCGTTCCAGGCGTCCAACGCCGCCTGCGCGCTGGGGATCGTTCTGGCGTCGGGTGCCGATGAGCAAATCGCGGTCCAATCCCTGGCCGGTCTTCACGGCGTGCGCGGACGGCTCGAAAAGATCGGCGCGCGTGCCAACGGCGCTACGGTCTATGTCGATTACGCCCATACCCCGGACGCGCTGGCAACCGTGCTCGCCGCGCTGCGCCCCCATGTCCGGGGACGGCTTGCGGTCCTTTTCGGTTGCGGCGGCGACCGCGATCCCGGCAAACGTCCGATGATGGGCGAAATCGCCGCCCGTTTGGCGGACCGCGTCATCGTCACCGACGACAACCCACGCAGCGAATCGCCGGCTTCCATCCGCAAAGCCATCCTGGCCGCCTGCCCCGGCGCGCGCGAGATCGGCTCGCGCCGCGACGCGATCCGGACCGCCGTCGCCGAACTGGACGCGGGCGACGTGCTGCTGCTGGCCGGCAAAGGCCATGAACGCGGACAAATCGTGGGCGGAACGGTTCTGCCCTTTGACGACGCCGACGAAGCCCGGCGCGCATTGGAGGAATGCCCATGACGCGCCCCCTATGGACGGCCGCAGAGGCCGCAGAGGCCACTCAAGGCACGCTCGAAGGACCCGATTGGTCGGCCCAGGGTGTCTCGATCGACAGCCGCGACGTCGCTCCGGGGGACCTGTTCATCGCCCTGGTCGGACCCATCCATGACGGTCATGACCATGTCGTGGAAGCGTTGGAAAGGGGTGCGGCGGCGGTCATGATCCATCACCGGATCGACGGACTGCCCAAGGACGCCCCGCTGCTCGTCGTCGGCGACAGCATGGAAGGATTGACCGCCCTGGCGGCGGCAGCGCGCGCGCGGTCCAAGGCCAAGATCATCGCCGTGACCGGCAGCGTCGGCAAAACCGGCACCAAGGAGATGTTGAAACTGGCTCTGGAAACGGCCGGTCCGACCCATGCCACTTTGGGCAATCTCAACAATCATTGGGGGGTGCCGCTATCGCTGACGCGCATGCCCGCCGACACCCGGTTCGCGGTCTTTGAATTGGGCATGAATCATCCGGGCGAGATCGAGCCTTTGTCCCGTCTGGTCCGCCCCCATATCGTCATCATCACCGCGGTCGAGGCCGTCCATATGGAGTTCTTCGCCTCGACCGCCGCCATCGCCGAGGCCAAGGGCGAAATCTTCGCCGGGCTGGAGCCGGGCGGTCACGCGATCCTGCCGCACGACAACCCGCATTATCCGCGTCTGGTCGAAATCGCCCGGGCCGAGGGCGTCACCGCCATCGACAGTTTCGGCTGCCAGAACGGCGCGACCGCGCGGCTGCTCGATTTCGGTCTCGATCCGACCTCCACCCTGGTCTTCGCCCTTTTGGCCAACCGTTCCATCAGCTACCGCATCGGCATCCCCGGACGCCAATGGGCCATCAACAGCCTTGCCGTCCTGCTCGCGGTCCGCGCCGCCGGTCTTTCCATTCACGCGCCGGCCCAGGCCTTGGCGTCGATCCGGGGGCCGAAGGGACGCGGCGCGCGCATCCGTCTGGCCTGGGATCAGGCCGGGCTTGAAATCATCGACGAAACCTACAACGCCAGCCCGATCTCGATGGAGGCCGCGATCGCCACCCTGGCCGCCGCGCGAACCGGGCCGGGCGGACGGCGTATCGCCGTGCTGGGCGACATGCTGGAATTGGGTGAAGGGGCTCCGGAAATGCATGCCGGACTCGCCGCTTCCCTGGTGGCAAAACGGATCGATCTGGTTTTCACTGCCGGCCCGCTGATGCGCCATCTGTCCGACGCCTTGCCACCGGAACGCCGGGGCGGCCATGCCGCCGATGCCGACGCCCTAGTGACGCTTTTGGCGCCGGTCTTAAAGGGCGGCGACGTGATCATGGTCAAGGGGTCCGCCGGCAGCCGCATGGGACGGATTATCGAAAAATTGTCAGCCATCGCGGCGCCCGCGGCCAGCGACGGTCTTTGAACGGAGAGCGGACCACATGTTCTACGCCATCTTCTACCCGCTCGCCGATCAGGTTGGTCTGTTCAACCTGTTCAAATATTTGACGTTCCGCAGCGCCGGAGCGGTTCTGACCGCGCTTTTGATCGCCTTTCTGGCCGGACCCGCCGTGATCCGCTGGCTGCGCGCCAAGCAGCATGGCGGCCAGCCGATCCGCACCGACGGACCTGAAAGCCATCTTTTGACCAAGAAGGGCACGCCCACCATGGGCGGCATCTTGATCCTGCTGGCGCTGGGCATATCGACGCTGCTGTGGGCCGATCTGTCCAACGCCTATGTCTGGATCGTGCTGGTCGTGACCCTGGGATTCGGGCTGATCGGGTTCGCCGACGATTATCTCAAGGTCAGCCGCCGCAGCCCCAATGGCGTACCCGGACGGCTGAAGCTGCTCGCCGAAATCTTCATCGCCCTGGTGGCGGTCTATCTGGTCACGATTCTCACGCCCGAGCCTTTGTCTCATGCCCTGGCAGTGCCCTTCATCAAGAACTTCTTGTTGCAGATGGGTGTCTTCTACCTTGCCTGGGGTACCTTCGTCGTCGTCGGGGCGTCGAACGCCGTCAATCTGACCGACGGTCTCGACGGGCTGGCGACGGGTCCGGTGCTGATCGCAGCCAGCGTGTTCGCCTTGATCGCCTATCTGGTCGGCCATGCGGTCTTTGCCAATTATCTGCAAATCCACCATGTGCCGGGCGCGGGCGAATTGGCCGTGTTCTGCGGCGCGTTGATCGGCGCGGGGCTGGGATTCTTGTGGTACAACGCCCCGCCCGCCTCGGTGTTCATGGGCGACACCGGTTCGCTCGCCATGGGCGGCGCTCTCGGCATCATGAGCGTCATCACCAAGCATGAGATCGTGCTGGCCATCGTCGGCGGCCTGTTCGTGCTGGAAACGGTGTCGGTGATCGTGCAGGTGGCGTCCTTCAAACTGACCGGCAAGCGGGTTTTCCGCATGGCCCCGCTACACCACCATTTTGAAAAGAAAGGATGGGCGGAATCGACCGTCGTGGTCCGCTTCTGGATCATCGCCGGCGTTCTCGCTCTGATCGGTCTGTCCACGTTGAAGTTGAGGTAAGGCAATCGCAATGCCGATGATCCCGTGCGTGCATGGCAAGACGATCGCGGTGATGGGGCTGGGCCGTTCCGGCAGCTCGGCCGCGCGCATGCTTGCCTTGAGCGGGGCCACGGTTTGGGCATGGGACGATTCCGAACGCAGCCGGGCCGAAGCCAAGGCGCACGGCATCGCCGTCACCGACCTTGCCAAGGCCGATCTCTCCTTGGCCGCCTTCATGGTGTGGAGCCCCGGCATCCCCCATACCCATCCCGCGCCGCATCCGGTGGCCGAGGCCGCGCGAAAGGCCGGTTTGCCGATTCTGTGCGACATCGATCTTCTGGCGCTGGCCGCTCCCCGGGCCCGCTATGTCGGCATCACCGGCACCAACGGCAAATCGACCACCACGACACTGATCGCCCATATCCTCAAAAATGCGGGCTGCAAGGTGGTGGCCGGCGGCAATCTCGGCACGCCAGCACTCGATCTTCCCCAATTGGGGGCCGAGGGCGTCTATGTCCTGGAGCTGTCTTCGTACCAGACCGAATTGCTCCATAGCCCCTGCTTCGACATCGGCGTGCTTTTGAATGTGACGCCCGACCATCTCGCCCGTCATGGCGGCATGCAGGGCTATGCCGCCGCCAAAGCCAACCTCTTCGCTCATCTGCAGGCAGGAGGGGTCCCGGTCATCGGCGTGGACGACGAACCGTCGCGCCACATACTAGATAGCCTGCCCGCCGGCCCGCGCGCCCAAATCCTGCCCATCTCGGCCGAACATCCGGTCGAAGGCGGCGTCTTCGTCCAGGGCGGCATGCTCGTCGATGCCCGTAACGGCGGCGATGGGGACACCGTTCTCGACCTGTCCCGCCTGGCTCATCTACCGGGCCGCCACAACGGACAGAACGCTTGCGCCGCCTATGCGGTGTGCAGCCTGCTGGGGCTTGACCGCGCCCAGATCCGCGCCGGCATGGAAAGCTATCCCGGACTCGCGCACCGCCAGGAGCAGATCGCCGTCATCGATGGCGTGCGCTATATCAATGACAGCAAGGCGACCAACGCCGACGCCGCCGAAAAGGCGATCGTCTGCTATGACGACATCTATTGGATCGCCGGCGGCCGGCCCAAGGAAGGCGGCATCGCCAGCCTTGGACCCCATTTCGGCCGCATCCGCCGCGCTTTCCTGATCGGCGAAGCCGCCGAAGCGTTCGCCGTCACCCTGGATGGCAAGGTCCCGGTCGAGCAATGCGGCACGCTGAACGCCGCCCTGAGCGCCGCCCGGCGTCAGGCGCTGGCCGACGGCATCCCCGGCGCGGTGGTGCTGTTGTCCCCGGCCTGCGCCTCTTGGGATCAGTTCACCAGCTTTGAAGCGCGCGGCGATCTGTTCCGCGCCCTGGTGTCCGCCCTGCCCGGTAAAAGGAGCGCGCCATGATCCCGCTCGGGCGCACCGACACCTCCGTCATCGGCCGCTGGTGGTGGACCGTGGACCGCTGGACCATCGGCGCGGTCGGGCTGATCGTGACCATCGGGCTGGTGCTGATCATGGCCGCCAGTCCTTCGGTGGCGGAACGCATCGGCGCGGACCATTTCCATTTCATCCGCCGCCAGTTCGCCTTCCTGCCCTTTGCGCTGGTCATCATGTTCGCGGTTTCGCTGCTGTCGCCCAAACAGGTGCGCCGGCTAGCCGTGATGGGCTTCATTGCCTCGGTCGCGCTGATGGTCGCGGTCTTGTTCGTCGGCCCGGAAATCAAGGGATCGACCCGCTGGATCAGCATCCTCGGCATCACGATCCAGCCGTCCGAATTCGCCAAACCGACCCTGGCCGTGGTCACCGCCTGGATGTTTTCCGAAGGCCGCCTGTCCAATGTCTTCCCCGGACGGACGCTATCCTTTGCCGCCTACGCGCTTGTCGCCCTGCTGCTCGTCTTGCAACCCGACATCGGCATGATGATGGTCGTGTCGGCGGTCTGGTTCATCCAGTTCTTCATCGCCGGCCTGCCGCTGTTCTGGGTGCCGCTGCTGATGATCGTCGGTCTGGGCGGTCTGGTCGGGGCCTATTTCACCTTCAGCCATGTCGCCAGCCGCGTCGATCGGTTCCTGGACCCATCGGCGGGCGACAGCTACCAGATCACCAAGGCATTGCAGGCTTTCCACCATGGCGGGCTGTTCGGGCGCGGCCCCGGCGAAGGCCGGGTCAAGGCGGTTCTGCCCGACGCCCACACCGATTTCATCATGGCCGTGGCCGGCGAGGAATTCGGCCTCGTCCTTTGCCTGGCCGTGGTCGGACTGTTCGCCTTCGTTGTGCTGCGCGGCTTTTCGCGCCTGCTGCGGGAAGAAAATCTGTTCGTGCTGCTGGCCTGCACCGGGCTTCTGGTCCAGTTCGGACTCCAGGCCATCATCAATCTGGCCTCGACCCTACATTTGATGCCGACCAAGGGCATGACGCTGCCGTTCATCTCCTATGGCGGCTCGTCGATGGTGGCCCTGGCATTCGGCATCGGCATGGTGCTGGCGCTGACACGCGAACGCTATGGGGCGGAGGGATGGCGATGAGCACAAATACGCAGAAACCCATCCTGCTGACAGCCGGCGGCACCGGCGGTCATGTCTTCCCCGCCGAAGCCCTGGCCGGCGAGCTGATCGGACGCGGCTTCGCCCCGGTGCTGATCGCCGACCGGCGCGGCGAAAGCTATGGCGGCACGCTGGGGCAGCTCGTCACCCATGTCGTGCCCGCCGGCGGACTGGCCGGACGCGGCGCGCTCGACCGGCTGGGTGCGCTGGTCCGCCTTGGCGCAGGATTCGCCCGCGCCCTGGTCCTGTTGAAGCGCCTTCAGCCCAGGGCGGTGGTCGGTTTCGGCGGCTATGCCTCGGTGCCGGCGATGCTGGCGGCGCAGATTTTGGGCATCCCCACCGTGCTGCACGAACAGAACGCCGTGCTGGGACGCGCCAACCGGCTGCTCGCCCCGCGTGCGACGCGCATTGCCACCTCCTACGAGCGTGTCGCCTATCTGACGCCGGCGCTGGCCGCCAAGGCGGTGCTGACCGGCATGCCGGTGCGCGAAGCGCTGCTGGAGCGGCGCGACGACGGCTATCCCGCCATCGACGCGGATGGCCCGGCGCGCATCCTGGTCGTCGGCGGATCGCAAGGCGCGCGCGTCCTGTCCGAAGTGGTGCCTTCGGCCCTGGCCCGCCTGCCCGCCTCGCTCAAAAAGCGTCTCGATCTGTGCCAGCAATGCCGACCCGAGGATATCGACGGCGTGCGGCGCGTCTATGCCGAGCTGGGGATCGACGCCCGGCTTCAGACCTTCTTCACCGACATGCCCGAACGCCTGTCCCAGGCCCATCTGGTCATTTCCCGTTCCGGCGCATCGACCGTCGCGGAACTGACCGCGATCGGCCGGCCCGCGATCCTGGTGCCCTATCTTCACGCCATCGACGATCACCAGACCGCCAATGCGCGCAGCGTCGATGAATCCGGGGCCGGCTGGCTGATCCCCCAGGCCGGTTTCTCGCCCGAAAGCCTGGCCCAGCGCATTACCGATCTGTTCGCCCATCCCGACGGGCTGGCGGCGGCAGCGGCTTGCGCGCGGGCAATCGGCCGCCCGGCCGCCGCCCGGGAACTGGCCGATCTTGTTCTGTCCGTCGCCCGTGACGGCAAAGGAGCGCCGTCATGAAAACCCTGCCGTTCCCCATCGGCATTCTGCATTTCGTCGGCATCGGCGGCATCGGCATGAGCGGCATCGCCGAAATCCTGCACAATCTCGGCTATGCGGTGCAGGGATCGGATATCGCCGCGAACGCCAATGTCAAAAGGCTGCGCCGGATGGGCGTGTCCATCGCCATCGGCCATGACGCCGCCAATCTGGGCGAGGCGCGCGTCGTCATCATTTCCTCGGCGGTCAAGCCGGACAATCCCGAGGTTCAGGCCGCCCGCGCCCGCCTGATCCCGGTCGTGCGCCGCGCCGAGATGCTGGCCGAGCTGATGCGCCTGAAATGGTCGATCGCCATCGGCGGCACGCACGGCAAAACCACCACCACCTCGCTGATCGCCGCCATGCTGGACACCGCCGGCATGGACCCCACCGTTATCAATGGCGGCATCATCAACGCCTATGGCACCAACGCCCGGCTGGGCGAAGGCGACTGGGTGGTGGCCGAAGCCGACGAATCCGACGGTAGCTTCATGAAGCTGCCCGCCACCATCGCCGTGGTCACCAACATCGACCCCGAACATCTCGATTTCTACAAAAGCTTCGACCGCGTGCGCGACGCCTTCCGCGTCTTTGTCGAGAACATCCCTTTCTACGGTTTCGCGGCCCTGTGCATCGACCATCCCGAGGTCCAGGCCCTGATCCCCAAGGTTCCCGAACGCAAGATCGTCACCTATGGCTTTAACCAGCAGGCCGACATCCGCGCCGCCAACATCGCCGTAGACGAGCGGGGGTCGCATTTCGACATTCTGATCACCAGCCGCGCCAGCGGTGAAACCCACGCGATCGAGCATGTCTTGCTGCCCATGTATGGCCAGCACAATGTCCAGAACGCGCTGGCGGCGGTGGCCGTGGCCAGCCAGCTCGGGCTTGACGATGACACCGTGCGCCGGGCCTTCGCCGATTTCTCGGGCGTCAAGCGGCGCTTCACCAAGACCGGCGAAGTGAACGGCGTCACCATCATCGATGATTACGGCCATCATCCGGTCGAAATCGGCGCCGTGCTGCGCGCCGCGCGGACTGCTGCCAAGGGATCGGTGATCGCGGTGGTCCAGCCGCACCGTTATTCGCGCCTGGCCAGCCTGTTCGAGGAATTCTGCACCTGCTTCAACGACGCCGACACGGTCGTCGTCGCCGACGTCTATGCGGCCGGGGAAGCGCCAATTGATGGTGTGGACCGCGACGCCCTGGTCGAAGGATTGCTGGCCCACGGCCATCGCCATGTCCTTGCCCTGCCGTCGCCCGCTGGCCTGCCGGCCCTGATCGCGGACATCGCCCATCCCGGCGACATGGTGGTGTGCCTGGGTGCGGGCAGCATTTCCGGCTGGGCCAATCTGTTGCCTTCCCAGCTCGACGCGCTGGCCAAGGGCCAACCCATGCCGACGGAGCCCGCCGAATGAGCCCCGCATCCGCCCGCCCCCTGATCGACCGGCTGCCTGCCGTCCGGGGACGGCTGCGCGAGGACGCGCCGCTGGCCGGGATGACCTGGTTCCGCGTCGGCGGTCCGGCCGAAATCCTGTTCAAGCCCGCCGACAGCGACGATCTGGCCACCTTTCTGGCCGCGCGACCCAAGGATGCGCCTTTCATGGTGATGGGGGTCGGGTCCAACCTTTTGGTCCGCGACGGCGGTGTGCCCGGTATCGTCATCCGCCTGGGCGCACCCTTTGCCCGCATCGAGATTCTAGAGGGCTGCAAAATCCGCGTCGGCGCGGGCGCGCTGGACCAGACCCTGGCCGAGACGGCCTGCCAGAACGGCATCGGCGGACTGGAATTCCTGTCCGGCATTCCGGGCACGATCGGTGGTGCTTTGCGCATGAATGCGGGTGCGTTCGGCGGCGAAACCAAGGACGTCACCATCGAAGTCCGCGCCCTGGACCAGGATGGAATCTTGCGCACCCTGAGCGCCGCCGATATGGGATTTTCCTATCGCAAGACGGCGGTGCCCGAAGATTGGGTCTTCATCGACGCGCTGTTCCAGGGCCATGCCGCCGACCCCGCCGCCATCGCTGCGCGCATGCAGGAAATCAGGAGGATCCGCGACGAGACGCAGCCGGTTCATGGCCGCACCGGCGGATCGACCTTTGCCAATCCCGAGGGTGCGAGCGCCTGGAAACTGATCGACGAGGCCGGCTGCCGCGGAATGATCGTCGGCGGGGCCTGCGTGTCCGACAAGCATTGCAATTTTCTTTTGAATGTCGGCAGCGCGACCGCAGCCGACATCGAGACGCTGGGCGAGGAAATCCGTCGCCGCGTCCGTGATCATTCGGGGCATGAGCTCCGCTGGGAAATCCGCCGCGTCGGCATACCCGCCGCCGGCCAGGAACAAGGATTGACGTGATGAGCAAGCGCGTGGCGGTTCTGATGGGCGGTTTTTCGGTCGAACGCGAAGTGTCGCTGAAAAGCGGCGCGGCTGCGGCCGCCGCGCTCGAACGCGCGGGCTATGCCGTGGCCACCATGGATGTGCGCCGGGATGCGCGAATCCTGGTCGCCGGATTGGAAGCGATCCAGCCCGACGTCGTGTTCAACGCCCTGCATGGCCGCTATGGCGAGGATGGCGCCGTGCAGGGAGTTTTGGACATCATGAAACTGCCCTACACCCATTCCGGCCTGCTGGCCTCGGCCCTGGCCATGAACAAGCCCGCCGCCAAGGCGCTGTTCGCCGCCGCGGGCATCCCCGTGGCCGAAAGCCGCGTGGTCCACAAGAATGAAATCCTGAAGGGCGACGTGATGGCGCGCCCCTATGTCCTGAAACCTTTGAACGAAGGGTCCAGCGTCGGCGTGCATATCGTCCGCGAGGGCGACAACGCCCAGCCCTTGAACGAAAACGACTGGCCGTTCGGCGAATGGGTGATGGCCGAACGCTTCATTCCGGGACGCGAAGTCACCGTCGCCGTCATGGGCGACAGACCGCTGGGCGTGACCGAGATCGTCTCGGACCGCGATTTCTACGACTACACCGCCAAATACAGCACCGGCGGCTCGCGCCATCTGGTGCCCGCCCCCCTGCCCGAGGCGGATTTCGCCGAAGCCCAGCGCCTGGCTTTGCTGGCCCATCAATGCCTGGGATGCCGGGGCGTCAGCCGCGCCGATCTGCGCTATGACGACACCCGCCCCGGCGAGCCGGCGCGCTTTTACATGCTGGAGGTCAATACCCAACCCGGACTGACCGAAACCTCGCTGGTGCCCGAACAGGCGGCCCATGCCGGCATTCCTTTCGAGGAGCTGATGACCTGGATGGTGGAGAACGCCCAGTGCGACGGCTAGACGACATCTCTGTCGAAGCCCGGGACCGCTGGCAACCATCCCGGGAGCCGCCGGCCCCCAGGCGCGCGAAAAGCGCGGAAGCGCCGCGCATGGCCGCCCGGCCGCGCACGCCCCGGCGTTTGCCGCTGATTCTGGCGCGAAGGACGCGGCGCATCCTGACCGGCGCGGTTCTGGCCGCGACCGTCATCGCCCTGCCGTCCTGGCTTTTCCTGACCGGCATCGGACATGCGCTGATCGAAGAAACCCGGGGCGAAGTCCTGGCCTTCACCGCCCGTCACGGTTATGGCGTCCAGGAAATCTTCGTCGAAGGGCGCGCCCGCACCGCGCCCCAGGACTTGCTCGCGGCGCTTGCGGTGAAACGCGGCGACCCCATCCTGGGGCTTGACCTCGCCGCCGCCCGCGCGCGGCTGGAAACCTTGACCTGGGTCGGCACCGCAAGCCTGGAACGCCGCCTGCCGGGCGAGATTCATCTGGTCATCACCGAACGCGTGCCCACCGCCTTGTGGCAGAACCAGGGCCGCTATTTCCTGGTCGACCGCACCGGCCGGGTGATCGACGCCCCCCCGAACGACGAGGATATCGCCTCCTTGTTCCTGATCGTGGGCGACGGCGCGCCGGAACAGGCCCGCGCCCTGCTCGCCATGCTGGACGGCGAACCGTCGATAAAGCCCCGGGTCAAAGCGGCGCAACGGATTTCGGAGCGGCGCTGGAATCTGAGGCTGGATGACGCGGCGCACGGAATCGTCGTGCGCCTGCCCGAAGAAGACCCCGAGGCCGCCCTGGCCGAACTGGCCCGGCTGGACCGGGAGGAGGGATTGCTGAGCCGTGAAGTGGCGTTGATCGACATGCGCCTGCCCGACCGGTTGGTGCTGCGCGCCACGCCGGGCGTGGAACCCGCCGCCAGCGGCGCACGGCGCGGAGCGAACGGCAGGACCGGGCGCATCCCCGGCCGAGACGCGTGAAGGGAGGGCCGAGACAAGCGATGCCCAAGACGAAGCCCCGCCACGGACTGATCGCCGCGCTCGACGTCGGCACGACCAAGGTCTGCTGCTTCATCGCCTTGGCCGAAGAAGGCGAGCCGCGCGTGATCGGCATCGGCCATCAGGTGTCGCGCGGCATGCGCAACGGCGCGGTCGTCGACATGGAAGAGGCCGAAACCTCGATCCGCGCCACCGTCGCCGCCGCCGAGCAGATGGCCAAGGAACGCATCCGCGAGGTCGTCTTGTCGGTTTCAGGCGGCCGTCCGGGATCGATCAACATCCCGATCGAAGTCGCCGTGAACGGCCATGAGATCGGCGATCAGGACATCCGCAGGGTCTTCGATTTCGCCCGCCAATATGCCGATGGCGGCAATGGCGAGCTGATTCATTCTTTCCCGATCGGTTTTTCGATCGACGACAATGAAGGCGTCCGCGACCCCAGGGGCATGTATGGCGAGCGCCTGAAGGCCGTCATCCACCAGATCCGCGCCGATTCAGGCCCGGTGCGCAACCTGTCGGCGGTGGTGCAGCGCTGCCATCTGGACATCGAATCCCGCGTGGTTTCGGCCTATGCCTCGGCGCTGGCCTGCCTGGTCGAAGACGAACGGAATCTCGGCGTCACCTGCATCGATATGGGCGGCGGCACCACCACGCTTTCCGTCTTCCAGGACGGCCATCTGCTCCACGTCGATTCGATCCCGGTCGGCGGCGCACATGTCACCAACGACATCGCGCGCGGCCTGGCCACGCCGCTCGCCCAGGCCGAGCGCATGAAGACGCTGTACGGCAACGCTCTGCCGTCCCCCTCGGACGACCGCGAGGCGCTGAAGGTGCCGCTGGTCGGCGAGGACGAGGACGGCACCACCAACCAGGTCTCGCGCAGCATGCTGGTGCAGATCATCCAGCCCCGGCTGGAGGAAACCTTCGAGATGGTCCGTGACCGTCTCGACGCCAGCGGCATGGACAAGGTGGTGGGACGGCGGGTCGTCCTGACCGGCGGCGCATCGCAAATGCAAGGCGTGCGCGATCTTGCCGCCTTGGTTCTGAACAAACAGGTCCGTCTGGGCCGCCCCCTCAATTTCCAGGGCCTGCCCGAAGCAACGTCGGGCCCGGCTTTCTCTACCTGCGCCGGCCTGCTGCGTTACGCCATGGCCGGCCATACCGACGGTGCGGAACATAACGTTGCCGCCCGAACCGAGGAGGCCGGCCAGTCCGGGCTTCTGGGACGCGTTACCAACTGGTTCAAGAATAATTTCTGATCGACGAGCACAAGGTTTTAAAAGCGAGCACGGAGGGCCAACATCGTGATCAATTTCCACCCCGACAATAGCGGCGAAATGAAGCCGAGAATCACTGTCATCGGTATCGGCGGAGCCGGCGGCAACGCTGTCAACAACATGATCCAGTCGCAACTGGAAGGCGTCGATTTCATCGTCGCCAACACCGACGCCCAGGCGTTGACGCAGTCCCGCGCGGACCGGCGCATCCAGCTGGGCCAGGCGGTCACGCAGGGTCTGGGCGCGGGTGCACGGCCCGACATCGGCCACGCCGCCGCCGAGGAATCCTTGGACGAAATCCTGAACGAACTTCAGGGCAGCAACATGGTCTTCATCACCGCCGGCATGGGCGGCGGCACCGGCACCGGCGCTGCGCCGGTGATCGCCAAGGCCGCGCGCGAAAGCGGCATCCTGACCCTGGGCGTGGTGACCAAGCCCTTCCATTTCGAAGGCCGCCACCGGATGCGTCTGGCCGAACAGGGCCTGGAAGAACTGTCGCGCCACGTCGATACGCTGATCATCATCCCCAACCAGAATCTGTTCCGGGTCGCGTCCGAACGCACCACCTTCGCCGACGCCTTCAAGATGGCGGACGATGTGCTGTATGCGGGCGTGCGCGGCGTGACCGATCTGATGGTCATGCCCGGCCTGGTCAATCTGGATTTCGCCGACATCCGCACGATGATGAGCGAGATGGGCAAGGCGATGATGGGCACCGGCGAAGCCGAAGGCGAAAAGAGAGCCTTGGACGCCGCCGAAGCCGCGATCAACAACCCGCTGCTGGAAGACATCTCGATGAAGGGCGCGCGCGGCGTTCTGGTCAATGTCACCGGCGGACGCGACATCACCTTGTTCGAGGTGGACGAGGCGATCAACCGCATCCGCGACGAGGTCGATCCCGAAGCCAACATCATCTTCGGCGCGACCTTCGACGACAAGATGGACGGCAAGATGCGCGTTTCGGTGGTCGCCACCGGCATCGATGCGGTCGAAGCCGAAGGCCAGCAGCCCGGCTTGATCTCCTTAAGCGAGCGAATCGCTGCGTCCCAGCCCGCTCAGCCGGCGTCTCCGGCGCAGCCCGCCGCCCAGCAGCCCATGTTCCGCCCCGCCCCGGCGGCGGAAGCGCCCGCTTTCGCACCGCGTCAGCCCCAGCAGCATCAGCAGCCCGCCGCTGGTCACGCCCAGCCCCAGCAGCCGCCCCTGACGGCGCAGCGCCGCCCTCAGCCCATGGCTCAGGGCCAGCAGCCGGTCCAGGGGTCGTTGCGCATCGGCACGCCGGAACCCAGGCTTCAGACCTCGGTCGCCTATGAGCGCAAGGAGCCCGAGATCGAGCCCGGTCTGCCGGAATCGCATCTGGACGAGGAATCGCCGCGCCGCACGGTCGGCTTCTTGAGCCGGCTGGCCAGCCACGCCCGCGCCGCGGCCCACGCCCAGGAACCGGCCCAGCCCGCGCCGGAACGGCCCCGGGAAACGCCCGCGCCGCAGCAATCGGCGCATCCGGCCGGCATCCGCCCCACCCGGATCAGCCCGGCAGACCGCCTGCCCTCTTCGCGCGACGCTGAAGAAGACATGATCGACATTCCGGCCTTCCTGCGTCGTCAGGCCAACTAGCGTCGATCTCTTCCGGACGCCTTATTCCAAGGCGTCCGGTCCCGGCAACCGGTCCTTATCCCCCCCCTGGCCCTTCGGGGGGGATAGGGTCGGTTGCCGTCTTCATTTCAAGGGCTGCCAGGAGCGTAACAATTCGTAATAATGATTGATTTGTAAGGTGTTCCCCCGGCTGTTAGACCTAGCATCACGAAAATAAGCGACAGCCTATGGGATTGATCCGGTAATGTTCGACAGCTCCGTTTCCATCAACACCTTCCCCGCCACGGACAGCGCTTCCCGATCTGTCTCGTCCGGGAATGGCGCGCTTCCTTTCGCAAAGCAGCACACCCTGAAGAACCCGATCCATTGCTCCGGGATCGGCCTTCATTCCGGCGCCAAGGTTTCGATGACCCTGAACCCCGCCCCCGTGGGCAGCGGCATCGTTTTCCGCCGGACCGATATCGCCGGCCGCGGCGCGCTGGTCCCGGCCCATTGGGCCAGCGTGTCCGACACCCGCCTCAACACCTGCGTGTCGAACGAAGACGGCATCGGCGTGCGCACCATCGAACATCTGATGGCGGCCCTGGCCGGCGCCGGCATCGACAACGCCCTGATCGACATCAATGGCGGGGAAGTGCCGGTGATGGACGGCAGCGCTTTTCCCTTCCTGTTCCTGATCGAATGCGCCGGCATCGCCGTCCAGGACGCGCCCCGCATGGCGATCCGCATCCTAAAGCGCGTTCATGTCGAAGATGACGGCAAGCGCGCCTCGCTGGCGCCCGCCCGCCATTCCTCCTTCCGGGTCCAGATCGATTTCCCGACGCCCACCATCGGCCGTCAGGATTGCACGATCCGCCTGACCGGAAACGGTTTCCGCCGCGACATCAGCCGCGCGCGCACCTTCGGCTTCGAGCAGGAAGTGTCCGCGATGCGCGCCGCCGGGCTGGGCCGTGGCGGTTCGCTGGACAATGCCGTGGTCATCGCGTCGGACGGCTCGTCCATCCTCAATGAGGAAGGGCTGCGCTATGACGACGAGTTCGTCCGCCACAAGACGCTGGACGCCATCGGCGATCTCTATCTGGCCGGCGCGCCGATCCTGGGCGCTTATCACGGCATCCGTCCGGGCCATGCGATGAATAATCGCCTGCTGCGCGCCCTGTTCGCCGACGACAGCGCCTGGGAATGGACCATTCTTGGCAGCAAGGACTCTTCCGCCCTGTCGGAAGACGTCTCCCACGCCCGCGTTCTTGCCAGCGCTTAACACACCTTAGCGCCTGTCGCATTTGCGGGACGGCATGCTATAGTCTCGCCGGTCCGCCCCTATTCGACAGAGCATGTAATGCCGATCTCCCCGCCAATGCGTTTCCTTTCCGCCGCCGTGCTGGCTTTTGGCCTGGCCGGTTTCCTAGGCGGCTGTTCCTCCACCAAAGACAAGGATAAGGACGCCTATCAGGAGCGCCCGGTCGAGGAGCTCTATAATTCGGCCATGAACAGCTTGTCCCGCAGCGAATACAAAACGGCGGCCAAGGAATTCGACGAGGTCGAACGCCAGCATCCCTATTCCGTATGGGCGACCAAGGCGCAGCTGATGGCTGCCTACGCCCAGTACCAGAACAGCAAGTTCGACGAGGCGGTCATAGCGCTGGACCGCTTCATCCAGCTTCATCCCGGCCATCGCGACATCGCTTATGCCTATTATCTGAAAGCGCTCTGCTATTACGAACAGATCGCCGACGTCTCGCGGGATCAGAAGATCACCGGCCAGGCGCTCGACAGCTTGCAGGAAGTCGTCCGCCGCTTTCCGGGCACCAAATACGCGCTCGACGCCAGCATGAAGATCGACCTGACCCGCGACCATCTGGCCGGCAAGGAAATGGCGATCGGGCGCTATTACCAGAATCAGCAGCAATATACGGCGGCGATCAACCGCTACCGCACCGTGCTTGACGACTATCAGACCACCACCCATGTGCCCGAAGCCATGCACCGCATGATCGAATGCTATGAGGCGCTGGGGCTGGAAGACGCGGCCAAGAAGACGGCGGCCGTGCTGGGCTATAATTACCCCGGCAATATCTGGTACGAAGACAGCTACACCCTGGTGACCGGCGAAAAGGCCGACCCTCCTTACGGCAAGAAGGGATCGAGCTGGCTCGGCTGGATCGGGCTGGAATAAGGCCCCGGCGGCCATGCTGACGGGGCTGTCGATCCAAAATGTGGTCCTTATCGACCGGCTCGACCTTGCGTTCGATTCCGGCCTGTCCGCCCTGACCGGGGAAACGGGGGCCGGAAAGTCGATTCTGCTCGACTCATTGGGGCTGGCGCTCGGCGCGCGTTCGGACAGCGCCCTGGTCCGGCGCGGGGCGGCTCAATTGTCCGTGACCGCCAGTTTCGCCCCGCCGCCCGGCCATCCGGTTCACGCCTTGCTCGCCGAGCAAGAGATCGGCGACGAGGACGAGCTGACCTTAAGGCGCATCGTCTCAGCGGAAGGCCGGTCGCGCGCCTTCGTCAATGATCAGCCGGTCGGAGCGGGACTCCTGCGCCGGATCGGCGAGCTTCTGGTCGAAATCCACGGCCAGTTCGAGACCTATGGTCTGTTGAACGCGGCAACCCACCGCGCCCATCTCGATGCCTTCGGACAGCTCGATCTTACCCCCGTACGCACCGCTTTTACCGCCTGGAAGGACGCCCGGCGGCGTTTGGACGACGCCGGACAGGCTCTGGCCCGCGCCGGAGCCGAAGAAGCGTTTCTGCGCCACGCGGTCGAAGAATTGACGGCGCTGTCGCCCCGCCCCGGCGAGGAAAGCGACCTGGCCGAGCGCCGCCAGACCCTGATCCATGCCGAGAAATTGATCGAAGCGATCCGGCAGGCCCGCGCGCTTTTGTCCCGCGACAACGGTGCGGAAACGGCGCTGAACGGCGCGTCCCGCGCGCTGGGGCGCGTGGCCGACAAGGCGCAAGGGCTGCTCGATCCGGTGATCGAGGCGCTTGATCGCGCCGCCATCGAAGCCGCCGAGGCTACCAACCTGCTGGACCATGCCGCCAGCTCGATCGATCTCGACCCCAAGGCGCTGGAAACGATCGAGGAACGCCTGTTCGCGCTGCGCGCGCTGGCCCGCAAGCACGGCACCGATACCGATTCCCTGCCCGCTCTTTTGCAGCGCATGCAAGACGAACTCAGCGCGCTGGACGCCGGGGCGGATGGACTGGAAAAGCTGACCCGGCAGGAAAAAGAAGCAAAGGCCGCCTATCGCGACGCCGCCCGCGCCCTGTCCGCCGCCCGCACCGAAACCGCCCAGGCGCTCGACCGGGCGGTGGCCGGCGAGTTAGCGCCGCTGAAACTGGATCGCGCCCGCTTCCAAACCCGGATCACCCCCTTGGCCGAAGAGAATTGGGGGGAAACCGGCATCGATGGAATCGCGTTTGAAGTCGCCACCAATCCGGGCGCCGAGCCCGCGCCATTGGCACGCATCGCTTCGGGCGGGGAATTGTCGCGTCTGATGCTGGCCTTGAAAGTCGTGCTGGCCGAAATCGGCGGCGCGGACACGATCGTTTTCGACGAGGTGGACAACGCCATCGGCGGGGCCGTCGCCGACGCCGTGGGTGAAAGGCTGGCCCGCCTGGCCGAACGGATGCAGGTTCTGGCCGTCACCCATTCGCCCCAGGTCGCGGCGCGCGCCTCCCATCATTGGCGCGTGGCGAAAGGCGAGGATGGCTCGGACGCAATCGTGACCCGCGTCGCCGCCCTTTCTCTGGCCGAACGGCGCGAGGAAATCGCCCGCATGCTTTCGGGGGCCAAAATCACCGATCCCGCCCGCGCCGCCGCCGACGCCTTGCTGAAAGCCGCCCATGTCCGCTGAAATACCTGTAGACGGCCTGACCGAGATCGAGGCCGAGGCCGAACTCGCGCGTCTGGCCGACGAGATCGCCCGTCACGACCGCGCCTATTACCAGGACGACGCCCCGTCCCTGTCGGATGCCGATTACGACGCCTTGCGCCAGCGCAACGACGCGATCGAGGAACGCTTTCCCCATCTGGTCCGCCCCGATAGCCCCAGCCATCAGGTCGGTGCAAAACCGGTACGGGGTTTCCGCGCCATTCCCCATCTGCAGCCGATGCTGTCTCTGGCCGACATTTTCACGCCCGAGGCGCTGATCGATTTCATCGACCAGATCCGCAGCTTCCTGATGCTCTCCCCAGAAGAGGACGTCACGCTGGTAGCGGAGCCCAAAATCGACGGTCTGTCGGTCAATCTGCTCTACCGGGACGGCGTCTTCGTCCAAGGCACGACACGCGGCGACGGCACCGAGGGCGAGGACGTCACCCAGAATCTGATGACCCTGGCCGAATTGCCGCGATCCCTGACCGGCCCTGCGCCCGCCCTCATGGAAATACGCGGCGAGGTCTATATGAAACGCGCCGATTTCCTGGCGCTGAACGCGGCCAACACCGCTACCGGCGGCAAGATCTTCGCCAATCCGCGCAATGCCGCCGCCGGCAGCCTGCGCCAGCTCGACCCCGCCATCACCGCCAGCCGGTCCTTGAGCCTGTTCTGCTACGCCCTGGGCGAGATATCGGAACCGGTGGCCGAAACCCATATGGGTTTCCTAGACCGGCTCAAGGGCTGGGGTTTCCCGGTCAATCCGCTCATCCGCCGGGCCAAAAACGCCGACGAGGCCCTGGCCTTCTTCACCGAAATGGGCGAAAGGCGCGCCACCCTCGATTACGACATCGACGGCGTCGTCTACAAAGTCGACCGGCTGGACTGGCAGGAACGGCTGGGCCGGCGCGACCGCACCCCGCGCTGGGCCGTCGCGCATAAATTCCCGGCCGAACAGGCACAGACCATCCTGCGCGGCATCGACATCCAGGTTGGCCGCACCGGCGCTTTGACCCCCCGCGCCGTGCTGGAACCAATCACCGTCGGCGGGGTGGTGGTCAGCCGCGCCACCTTGCACAATGAAGACGAAATCGCGCGCAAGGATATCCGCATCGGCGACACGGTGATCGTCCAGCGCGCCGGCGACGTCATCCCGCAGATCGTCGCCGTGGTGATGGAAAAGCGCCCCGCCGACA
>JAYFRE010000057.1:0-14797 GCA_034926235.1 Rhodospirillaceae bacterium | reverse complement strand
ACGATGATTATGGTGAGAAAGACCGGGCGCAGCCGTCTTGCGGCTTCACCGAAAGGCAGGCCGAGCGTGAAATAGGCGAGCGCGCCTAAAGCCGGGCCGGCTGCGAGGACGAATGGCGATCGCGTCAGGAACAGCGCAACGCCGAGGGTGGCGAGCAGCAGCAGTTTGACGCGGATGGGCAGGCGGTAGAACGGCCCGATCCCCTCGGCGTAGAGCGTGCGCATCAGCCGACGATCTCTAGGTAGTGCGCGATGGCGATGGCGGGCGTCGCGTCGGTCAGCAACCGTCCATCATGAAACAGGAGCACGCGCTCGAAATCCTCGATCAGCGCCAGATCGTGGCTGATGACGATCTGCTGCTGCGGCAGGGCGGCCATGGTTCTTTCCACCAGCCGGCGGTTCCTGATGTCGAGTTGGCTGGTCGGTTCGTCGAAAATAATAAGGTCGGGATCGGTGACGAGCACGGCGGCCAGCGCGGCAAGCTGTAATTCGCCGCCGGAAAGCTCGTGCGCACGACGCGCGCCGAGATGGGCGATGTCCAACGCGCTCAGCGTGGCGGCGACTTTTTCCATCCGCGCCGTCTTGTCCGGTTCCCGATTCCTTAGACCGAATTCCATGTCCTCGGCAACGATGGGCATGATGATCTGGTTGGCCGGGTTCTGAAAAATATAACCGACGCGCCCCATCAGCGCTTCGGTATCCGCGACCGTATCCAGCCCGTCCAGGCGGACCCGGCCCTGGCTGGGCGCGGTCAAGCCGTTGATCAGCCGCGCGAAACTGGTTTTGCCCGAACCGTTGAGGCCGATCACGCCGATCCGCCGCTCCTGGAGGGAAAGGGTCAGGGGCTCAAGCACGGTCCGGTCGCCATAGGCGACGGAAGCATTATCGAAACGGATATCCAGCTTTTTCCTCCCGCATCTCTCCGGGCGGTATATCGCTTAAAGCCGGAAAAGAAAAACCGGAACATGTGCGGGGTCCCTTTTCCACGAAAGCCGGTTCCACGGGGATAGCGGCCGCGCTGGTGCTTCAAGGAGTTTGTGGATCATACTCTAGAAGCGTTTGCTTGGAGACGGAGAACGGGCATGGATACAGGCCCCCGGATGCACTGGGCGACACTTCTTTCGGCGCAACGGCTCGGCGGTTCGCCGGTTGCGCAGGACCGGGGACGTTCGGTCTTCGTGCAGGATCATGACCGGATCGTCTTTTCGGCTCCGTTCCGGCGTCTGGCCAACAAGACCCAGGTGCAGCCGCTTTATGAAAACGACCATGTTCATCATCGTCTGATCCATTCGGTCGAGGTCAGCAGCGTGGGCCGCTCGCTCGCCATGGGAGTGGGGCTCCGCCTGGCTGAAAGGGGCGAAATCAACGAATCCCGGATCCATGATCTGGCCGATATCGTGCAGGCGGCCTGCGTCGCGCATGACATCGGCAACCCGCCCTTCGGTCATTCCGGCGAGGAGGCGATGCGGGCCTGGTTTTCTGACCGGATTGCTGCGAATCAGGGTCTGATTGCGGATCTATCCCCGGACCTCCATCCTGAATTCGAGGCGTTCGAGGGCAACGCTCAAGGATTCCGCATCCTGACCCGGCTGGAGATGTATCGCGGTGAAGGTGGAATGCGGCTGGCCAAGGCGACGCTGGGGGCTTTCACCAAATATCCGGTGGCAGCGGCGGATCGAAAAGCCCTCATCGGCGCGCGGCGAGAAGGTCCCCCTTATATCGGGTTGAAGAAATTCGGGATATTCCATTCCGATCTGCCCCAATTCGCGGAAACGGCCCGCACGCTCGACCTGCCCGAGATGGAGCGGGGGACAGCCCGGTTCTGGGCGCGCCATCCCCTGGTCTTCCTGATGGAGGCCGCAGACGACATCACCTACAACATCGTCGATATGGAAGACGCCTTCACCACGGGAGAATTGCCGTTCGAGGCGGTAGAAAAATGCCTGGAGGCTGTGGCTGAGCCGTCCAAACAGATGATGGCGGGCATGACGGAGGCCGAGAAAATCGCCTATCTGCGCGCCCAGGGCATCGGCAACGCCATAAAGGCCTGCATCGATACCTTCATGGCCCATTACGAGCCGATCATGCAGGGGGTGTTTTCAAAGGATTTGGTCGGCAGCAGTCGTCTCGGCGAGGCGTTTAGCACGATCAGGACGATGGCTCGCGAACGGGTTTTCACCGCCCCGCGCAAAACCGAGTTGGAAATTTCCGGCCATCGGATCATCGCCAATGTCATGTCGGGCGTTCTGCCCGTCTATGAGGATTTGGCCCGAAACGAATGGAACGCCCAGGGGCTTTCGTCTCATTCGCAGCAGCTCGTGCGGGCGCTTTCCCTGGATTTGAGGGATATTGCGGATGCCGAAGGCGCACTCCACGCGCTCGCGGATTTTACCTCCGGCATGACGGATCGCTATGCGCTCCGTATTTCGCGGATGCTATCGGGAACCTGACCCGAAAAGCGCTTCAGCCCCGCTCTTTTACCCGCGCCTTTCCTGGTGAACGGGCGTCCTTGGACGCCTTTCCCCTTGATTCGGCAGGAGGAAATGGCGGTTGGTCGTCATGTCCTCTTCACTCCGCCCCAAGAGAGACTCATTTTTAGGCAGATATTGCATTTGAGCATTTTTTGTGCAAACGTATTTGCGCTTTGCGTGGTCATGCAAAAATGTCGCGCGTCTCAATCGTTCAAGGAGGGCCAGATGAAATGTTTCCTTAAATGGGTGACGGCCGGATTCATCGCGCTGAGCGCGGGTTCGGCCATGGCGGCGGATAAGGTGATCGTTGCCACGGATACGGCGTTCGTTCCGTTTGAATTCAAACAGGACGGAGTCTATGTCGGCTTTGATGTCGATATGTGGGACGCCATCGCCAAGGAGCTGAAGCTCGATTACGAACTGCGGCCGATGGATTTCAGCGGCATCATCCCCGCTTTGCAGACCAAACAGATCGATGTCGCCCTGGCCGGAATCACCATCAAGGACGAGCGCAAGAAGGTGATCGATTTTTCGGACGGCTATTACGACAGCGGCTTTCTGCTGATGGTGCCGACGGACAGCGCGATCAAGGGCGTCGAGGATCTGAAGGGCAAGACCCTGGCGGTGAAGACCGGCACCTCGGCCGCCGACTACGCCAAGGAGCATTTCAAGGATACGACCTTGCGTCTGTTCCCCAATGTCGACAACGCCTATCTGGAACTGCGCACGGGCCGGGTTGATGCGGCGATGCATGATACGCCCAACGTCCTCTATTACATCGCCACTGCCGGCAAGGGCGCGGTCAAGAGCGTGGGTACGCAGATGATGGCGCACCAATACGGCATCGGTTTTCCCAAGGGCAGCCCTTTGGTGGCCAAGGTCAATGAGGCGTTAGCCAAGATGAAGGCCGACGGGCGCTACGACGCGATCTATGTGAAATGGTTCGGAACCGCCCCGGCTAAGTAAGGCCGGTCGGATCGGGTGGGGGAGGAGCTCCAATTCTCCTCCCCAAGATTTTATGGCGGGAGGTCCGATATGGATATCGACTGGTCGGTTATAGCCCAATACATGCCGCAATTGATCGACGGCGCCAAGATGACGGTCCTGATTACCGTCCTGGGCTTGGTCGGCGGTATTTTCCTGGGCGCCGCCGCCGGCCTGATGCGCGCCAATGGCGGCCCACTGCTGAATGCGGTGGCGTTCGTCTATATCGAGTTGATCCGCGGCACGCCGATCGTGGTTCAGGTGATGTTCCTTTATTTCGCCCTGCCGATCCTGGCCAACATTCGCATCGATCCTTTCTGGGCGGCGGTGCTGGCCATCGTCGTCAATGCCGGGGCCTATATCGCCGAGATCGTGCGTGGCGCGGTGTTATCCGTCAGCCGTGGTCTGACCGAGGCGGCGCTGGCCCTGGGCCTGCCACGCTGGAAGGTGATCTTGTATGTCGTCGGGCCACTGGCTTTCCGGCGGCTGATCCCGCCCTTGGGCAACCAGATGATCGTCAGCCTGAAGGACACGTCGCTCTTCATCGTCATCGGCGTCGGCGAGCTGACCCGGACCGGACAGGAAATCATGGCGGCGAATTTCCGCGCCGTGGAGATCTGGACCGCCGTGGCGGTGTTCTATCTGCTGATGACCGGCACCCTGTCCGTGATCTTAAAGGTCACCGAAAAGCGTATGAGGATCCTGTGAGCATCATCCAATTCCGCAAGGTATCGAAATTCTTCGGAGATCTCGTGGTTCTGGACCGCGTCAGCCTGGATATCGATCAGGGTCAGGTCGTGGTTCTGATCGGGCCGTCGGGGTCGGGAAAATCCACCCTGTTGCGCTGCATCAACGGGTTGGAGATGATTTCCGAGGGCGATCTGCTGGTTGATGGGCGAAGCGTTCTGGGTAGTGGTGGCAGCTTGCGCGCGATACGCCAGGAAGCGGGCATGGTCTTCCAGCAATTCAATTTGTTCCCGCAGATGACCGCGCTCGACAATGTCGCTTTCGGTCCCCGGCGGGTGCGCGGCGCATCACGGGCGGAATCCTGCGGCATTGCCCGCGAACTGCTGGCCAAAGTCGGTCTGGCCGACCGGGCTGATCATTACCCGTCGGAACTGTCCGGCGGTCAGCAGCAGCGAGTCGCCATCGCGCGCGCATTGGCGGTCCGGCCCAAGGTGATGCTGTTCGACGAACCAACTTCGGCGCTTGATCCGGAACTGAAGAACGAGGTTCTGAATGTGATGCGCGATCTAGCCGCCGAAGGCATGACCATGGTTGTGGTTACACATGAAATGCCGTTCGCGCGGCAGGTAGGGTCGCGTCTGGTGTTCATGGAACATGGCCAGATCGCGGTCGATGGCGATCCCCGCGACATCCTTGCCAACCCGCCGAACGACCGGCTCAAGGAGTTTCTGCATTATGTCCAGTGACGCCGACGTCCGGGTCGCGGCTGCCGGGCCGTCGCGGACCATCGGCCGGATTCTGGGGGAACGGGGTCGCGCGGCCTTTGGGGCCCATGTCGTCGGCGGGGCGCTGTGGCGCGAGGTCACCGATGCGCGGCACGCCGAAAGCTTGGAACGCATGGCTGAGGCGACGCGCGCCCGTTTTCCTTGGATCTGGGAAGAAATCGCCGGTCTGGCCGAAGGGCTGGATCTGCCGCTGGCGGATATCTTTGCCTGGAATTGCCGGGGCGATCTGCTTGCCTCGGTCCCCGACGGCTGCACCAGCGTCATGCTGCCTGGCCGGTGGAGCAACCGGCTGGGGCATAATGAAGACGGGCTGCCGGCTTTGCGCGGCCATTGTTTTTTGGCCCTGATCCAGGACCACGAGCGCCCCGGCGTCAGCGTCTTCTGCTATCCGGGCTCTATCGCCGGACACACCTTCGCCATCACCCAGGCCGGATTGGCGCAGACCGTCAATAATCTGCGTCTTTTGGGCGTGAGGCCCTGCATACCGCGCATGGTTCTATCGCGGGCGGTTCTGGCCGCCGAAACCCTGACCGATGCATTGGCCGCAATCGGCGTAGAACCCGAGAGCGGCGGCTTCCATCTCGCCTTGGCGCGAAAAGGCGAACGCCGTCTGCTTAGTGTCGAATTCGGCGGCGGGCGGATTTCCGTCCATCCGGTGAGGGAAGCGCAGGCGCATGCCAACCATGCCTTGCGCCTGGGGCTCGCGCAGCGTGTGACGGAGTCTTCCCGCGCCCGGCAGGAACGTGGCGAAGATTTGCTGCGGCTGGGACTGCGCTCTCCCTTCCATATCTTGTGCGACAAGACGGGCGCGTTGCCGATTTTCCGTGATTCACCGGACGATCCGGACGAGGAGAATACATTGGCCAGCGTCCAGCTACGGATAGATGATCGTCATGTATGGTTGCGTGCGACGATAAGAGATGGTGAAAGCGGGCATGACGTCACGGAATCCTGGCCCTAGATCCCGGCCGCCTCATCCGCCCGCCAGTTTGGACGCGCTGCGGGCGCTGTCGGTCGCCATGACGCGGGGCGAGGCCCCGGCCTATATCGGACGCAAAGCGCAGGAAGCCTTGGCCGGTATCCTGGAAATGCCGGGCGATCCCGCCTTGCGGTCGATCACCACCCTGGCGCAGCGGCTCAAGGTGCATCCTTCGACGGTGACGCGGCTGGCGCGATCGCTCGGCTATGCCGGGTTCGGCGCGTTCCAGGACGTGCTGCTGGAAAAGGGGGCCAATCCGCCCGGAGCTTTCTATGTCAATCAGGCGCGGCAGGTCATCGCGGACCGCGACGGCGGCATGGCCGAACGGACCGAAAGGCTGATCCGGGAAAACCGCACCAATGTCGATGCGCTGCTGGACCGGCTTAATCCCGGCATCCTGGCCGCCGCCGCCGCGATGATCGTGGCGGCTCCCCGTGTGCGTATCCATGGCGTGCGGCAATTCCACGCCCTGGCCAGCTTCTTGGTCTATGGCCTGTCGCTGGTCCGCTCGGACGTGGCGCTGCTGGATGCGCCGCGGCTGGGCACGGCGGAAGGGCTGGCGGCGATGGCGGAAAACGATCTGCTGATCGTGGCCAGTTGCGCGCCCTATACCAACGAGGTGATCGATGTCGGTGTGGTGGGGAAATCCCTGGGCTTGCGCGTGCTGGCGCTGACCGATCGCTCATCCTCGCCTTTGGTCGCACCCGCCGATATCGCGCTGTTCGTGCCGCACCGCTCCAGCTTCTTGTCCAACAGCATGGCGGCTTTCGTCGTCTGCGCCGAATGTCTGATCAATGCCTGTGTCGCGGTCATGGGTGACGCGGCCACCCAGGCCCTGACCCGGCGCGAGCGGGTGATCTCGGCATTGGGAATCGAGCAATAGCCTGGCATCGTTAGAGCCATCGCGGGCCCGATCCAAAGACCCGTCTTTTGAACGGAGATGGGAAACAGCGGGAAAGTCAGCGGATAGAAAGCGGACGATATCTTCGCCGAGATTCAAAGCGGGATGCGCAACCGGACGCGCAACCCGCCCAACGGACTGTCTTCCAGCAGGATGTCGCCGCCATGGCCGCGCACCAGATCGCGGACGATGGTCAGGCCCAGCCCGATGCCGCCGGTGCTCTGGTTGCGCGATCCTTCCAGGCGGAAAAAAGGTTTGAAGACAGCGCCGCGCTGCTCGCGCGGAATGCCGGGGCCATCGTCGTCGATCAGAATTTCGGCTGCATCGTCGCGTTTGCGCGCGCGGATGGCGACATGATGGGCATGGCGTCCGGCGTTGGAAAGAAGGTTGGTCAGGACGCGTTCGATCGCATGAGGGCGCAGCGGCAGGATCAGTTTTTCTTCACAATGGACATCGATATCGACGCCGCTGCGCCGCATCTTGGCGGTGCAGCTTTCGATCAACGCTGAAAGATCGGTCTGTTCCAGTTTTTCCGCGCCGTCGCCGCGCGCGAAGGCCAGATAGCCGTCGATCATGCGTTCCATGTCGGCGACGTCCTCGGACAGTTCGGCCGAGCCTTCGGCGTCCATCATCGCCAATTGCAGCTTCATCCGGGTCAGCGGCGTGCGCAGATCGTGGGATACCCCGGCCAGCATTTCGGTGCGCTGGGAAATCTGACGCTTGATGCGTTCGCGCATCTTGGTGAAGGCGGCGGCGGCCTGACGCACTTCGGCGGCTCCTTCGGGATGGAAGTCGGGGACGTCGCGTCCCTTGCCGAAACGATCGGCGGCGGCGGCCAAGCGACGCACCGCGCGCACCTGATTGCGCATGAAGAGGGTGGCGATGCCGGTTAGCAGCAGCGAGGTACCGACCATCCACAGGATGAAGACGATCATCGTCGAGCTGTAGAGCCGTTTGCGCGGTGCGGCGACCTCGAGCACGCCGTCGGACAGTTGGATGCGGATGACGATTTCGTCCTCGCGGTCTCTGGCGTCGATGAACATCGGTCTTCCGACCCGGTCGTTCAACGCCTGGATCAGATTGGCTTCCAGCCCCAACCCCGACACCTGGCGTTCCGACCAGGCGTCGGCGCGGATCATGCCGGTTTGGTCGAGAATGGCGTCCGGTTCAAATGCGATTTTTAAGCTCATGGCGTTTCGGGCGATGGCGCGGATGCGGTCTTGATCCTCGGGCTCGGGGAAATCATGCATCAGATCCATGACGGCGCGGATGTCGCCGGCCAAACCGATGGCCAGACGCCGTGTCACCACATCCCAGTGGGTGCCGAAAAAGACATAAGCCGACACCAGTTGGAGCAGCACCAGGGGCGTCACCAGGATCAGCAGCGAGCGGCCCAGCAACCCTTTGGGCAGGAAGCGTTTATGAAAAGGCTCGTCAGGCATCTTTAAGGGTTCAATCCGTCCACAGGACGTAGCCGCGGCCACGAACGGTTTGCAGGGTCCGGGGCATGCGGGGATCATCCTCGATCTTTTTGCGCAACCGGGTGACCTGGACGTCCACCGTGCGCAGATTGCCGTCATTACCGGTGCGTTCGGCCAGTTCCTCCCGCGACAGGGTTTCGCCGGGCGCTGCGGCCAGCACGGCAAGCAGCGCCTGCTCGGCCGAGGTCAGATGGACCGGTTCATCGCCGTCGCGCAATTCCTGGCGTGTGAGATCGAACAGGAAGCGGCCAAAGCGGCATTCACGCGGCGCTTCTTTTTCTTCGCGCGGGGTTCGGCGCAGGATGCTGGCGATTCTAAGCAGCAACTCGCGCGGCTCGAACGGCTTGGTCAGATAGTCGTCGGCTCCGACTTCCAGTCCGGCGATGCGGTCCTCCGTCTCGCCCATGGCGGTCAGCAGCAGGATCGGGACGTGATTGCTTTCGCGTAAGGAACGGGTCAGCTCCAACCCGCTTTCGCCGGGCATCATCACATCCAAAACGATCAGATCGAACGCGATCGCGGTCAATTGACGCCGGGCTTCGTCGGCATCGGCGGCCTCGGAAACCAGATAGCCGTTGTCGCTTAAATATTTGACCAGCAGCCGGCGCAGTCTTTTATCGTCATCGACCACGAGCAGGTGGAAATTCCCGGTCATGACCGCGTCCTCTCCTTAAGATCGAAGCAGGGCTGGGTCGCGGAAACGCCGCCTGTCGGCTTCGCCGATCAGCCGCATCATCACCGCCAGGAAGCCCGATACCGAATCGGAGCCCGCTTCATGAAAGGCGCGGGCGATCCAGGCGCGCTGTTTTTCGGTCAGGCGCTTTTCCAGTTCGATCCCGGCCGGCGTCAATTCCAACAGGCGGCGGCGGCGGTCGTCCTGGCCGGTGCGTTGGGTGATGAAGCCGTCCCGGACCAGATGGCCCAACACGCGCGACAGGCTTTGCTTGGTGATGCGCAGCATCGCCAGCAGCTCGCTGACCGAGGTGCCGGGATTGCGTCCGACGAAATAGATCACCCGATGGTGGGCGCGGCCGAAATCGTAGCGAGCGAGGATGCTGTCGGGTTCGGCGGTGAAGTCCCGATAGACGAAATAAAGGAGCTCAATGGCCTGACGCAGTCCCTCCTCACTCAGGAATGGCAGCCTTGCGTCAGTCGTTATGTCAGTCATGTTGACTTATATGCCTTAGGAATGTTACAGATTGCAACCCAATTCGGAAACAATATGAGTTTTTGAGGATATTCGAGATGTCCCTTGTTCCTTTCGACGATCGTGATGGATCGATTTGGTTGGATGGTAAACTGGTCCCCTGGCGGGATGCGAAGCTTCACGTGTTGACCCATGCGCTCCATTACGGCTCGGCGGTATTCGAGGGCGAACGAGTCTATAACGGCAAGGTCTTCAAGCTGTTCGAGCATACCGAACGGCTTCAGAAATCGGCAGAGATTCTGGGCTTCAAACTGCCCTATTCCATTGCCGAAATCGAGCGGGCGACCGAAGAGACCGTTGCGGCTAACAATATCGTCGATGGCTATGTGCGTCCGATCGCCTGGCGCGGCTCGGACGAGATGGGGGTGGGCGCTCACAACTGCCGCATCCATCTGTCGATTTCGACCTGGGTCTGGCCGTCCTATTTTCCGCCGGAATTGCGCCAGAAGGGTATCCGTCTGTGCATCGGCAAGTGGAAGCGCCCCGATCCGGAGACTGCTCCGTCCCATGCCAAGGCGGCGGGCCTTTATATGATCGGCACGCTGGAAAAGCATGCCGCCGAGGCCCAGGGCTATACCGACAGCCTGATGCTGGACTGGCGCGGCTATATCGCCGAATCCACCGGGGCGAACATCTTCCTGGTGATCGACGGCAAGCTGCACACCCCGATTCCGGACTGTTTCCTGGACGGCATCACCCGGCGCACGGTCATCGGCATGGCCCGCAAGCACGGCTTCGAGGTCATCGAACGGCATATCCCGCTCGAAGATTTGGCCAAGACGCAGGAAGTGTTCCTGTGCGGCACGGCGGCCGAGGTTACGCCGGTGGGCGAGATCGGCCCCTATCACTTCAAGCCCGGCGCGGTGACGGCGGCATTGATCGCTGATTTCGACGCCATGGTGGGGCGCGTTCCCGCCTGAAGACGGGACCGTTTCGGTTCTGGCTTTATAAGCTCAAGGAAAAGCCGTCCATCCCATTAGGGATGGGCGGTTTTTCTTTATCTGTATGGAAAACCGGGCCGAAACGAAACTCCAGCCTGTGTTCTAAAGGTTCTCGCGGGAGAACCAGGGAGGCGACGGCTTCCATGTCTTTTCGGAAAAACGGATGAAGGCCTGTCCGCGCCTTAAGGGGCGCGGTCCTGCATGTGATGAAGCCCGGCCCGCAGATAGTCCCAGCCCGTGACCAGGGTCAGGACGGCGGCGCTCCATAGACAGATCAGCCCGATCGTTTCGGCCGGCAGCCAGGAAGGGGCGGAGGAACCGACCATCAGCACCGGCAGGGCGGTCATCTGGAACCCGGTCTTCCATTTCGCCAGACGGCTGACCGGCATGCCGATGCGCAACTCGGCTAAGAATTCGCGCAGGCCCGAAACCATGATTTCACGCAGAAGGATGATCAGGGCCGGCAGAACGTGAATGCCCTCGATCCGGCGGAAGGCGGTCAGCATCAAGAGAACGGCTGCGACCAGAAGCTTGTCGGCGATGGGGTCGAGAAACCGTCCCAGGAGCGAGACGCCGTTGATCCGCCGGGCCACATAACCGTCGAAGAAGTCGGTGATGGCGGCGGCGACGAACAGGATGCAGGCCGTCCAGCGCATGCTGTCGCCGGGAAAGAAGAACGTGGCCACGATCAGCGGAATGACGACGATCCGTGACAGGGTGAGCAGATTGGGCAGGCTGTTCACCGGCGGGCCTCGGGTATGACGATAAGAAAAGCAAGCATTGTGGAGGTCATGTTACCCCCGGGGATGAAAGTGGTCATAGATTTTTTTGGCGATGGCAGCACTGATCCCATCGACGGTTCTAAGATCGGCCAGACCGGCCTCGGCGACGCCCCGCGCCGAACCGAACCGGTGCAGCAAAGCCTTTTTGCGTTTTGCGCCGATACCGCCGATTTCGTCCAGGGGAGAAACGCCGATGGCCTGGCTGCGCCGGGCGCGGTGGGTGCCGATGGCGAAACGGTGCGCCTCGTCGCGCAGCCTTTGCAGGAAATAGAGCACAGGGTCGCCGGACGGCAGGGTGAAGACGGGGTGGCCGGGGCGGTGGAAATGTTCGCGTCCGGCATTGCGGTCCGGGCCCTTGGCAATGGCCAGCAGGGGAACGTCGGAAACACCCAGCTCTTCCAGCAAAGCGACGACGACGGATAATTGCCCGGCGCCGCCATCGATCATGACCAGATCGGGCCAACTTCCCCGCGTGCGGTCGGGGTCCTCTTTCTGGGCACGGCGGAAGCGGCGGGTCAGTACTTCGCGCATCATGCCGAAATCGTCGCCGGGGGTCAGGTCCGACGAACGGATATTGAAGCTGCGATAGGCGTTCTTGATGAACCCCTCGGGGCCGGCGACGATCATGCCGCCGACCGCGTTGCTGCCTTGAATGTGGCTGTTGTCATAGACCTCGATGCGTTCCGGCGCTTGTTCGAGACCGAGCAGTTCGCCCAGCTTTTCCAGCAGTGCGCGTTGGGCGGCGCTTTCGGCCAGACGTCTTCCCAGCGCCTCGCGGGCGTTGGTTTCGGCATGTTCGACCAGTTTGCGCCGCTCGCCCCGTTTCGGCACGACAAGAACGACCTTGTGTCCTGCCTTGCTGCCGAGCGCCTCGGCCAGCAGCGTCGCTTCTCCGGCGGGCAGGGCATGGCTTAGGAAGATTTCGCGCGGCGGCGTTTTGTCTTCATAGAACTGGGCCAGGAAGGCGGCCAGAATATCGCCCGGCTCCTGATCCTGAGTTTGAGCGGGAAAGAAGGAGCGGTTGCCGAAATTGCAGCCCGAGCGGAAGAAGAACATCTGGATGCAGGATTGGCCGCCGGCCTGATAGAGCGCCACGGCGTCGGCTTCCTCGACATCGCCGGGATTGATGTCCTGATGGGCCTGGATGCGCGACAAGGCGCGGATGCGGTCCCGGTACAGCGCCGCGTCTTCGTAATTCATCGCGGCGGAGGCTTCATCCATCGATTCGGCCAGGTTGCGCAAGACCTTCTGGCTGCGTCCCGACAGGAAGGCGCGCGCCTGATCGACCAGGGCCGCGTAATCGCCGGCTTCGATGCGTCCGACGCAGGGCGCGCAGCATCGCTTGATCTGATACATCAGGCAGGGTCTGGTCCGTCCCTGGAACACCCCGTCGCTGCAGGATCGCAGCAGGAAAGCACGCTGGAGATAAGACAGGGTCTGATTGACCGCTCCGGCCGAGGCGAAGGGGCCGAAATATTCTCCCTTAGCGGTGCGTGCGCCGCGATGCTTGATCAGACGGGGCCAGTCATGATCGGAGGCAATCAGGATATAGGGAAAGGATTTGTCGTCCTTGAGCAGGATATTGTAGCGCGGGGCCAGCCGCTTGATCAGATTGGCTTCCAGCAGCAGCGCCTCGGCCTCGGTATGGGTGGTGATCACCTCCATCGACTGTGTTTCGGACACCATGCGCTGGATGCGCAAGGGCAGGCGTTCGGGCCGGGTGTAGGCGAAAATCCGTTTCTTCAGATTCTTGGCCTTGCCGACATAAAGGATGCGGCCCTGGACCCCGATCATGCGGTAGACGCCCGGCGCGGACGGCATTGTCTTCAACGCCTCTTCGATCCGCTCCGCGCCGGCGGCGAAACTTCCGCTGGGGGCGGCAGCCGGAGCGTTTTCCGGTTCGGGCTGGACGGGGGCGGTGTCGTCGCTGTTCGTCATGTCAGATTCGTTTCGGTTTCTTCGCGTCCCTCGGGCGGGGGTTTTCGCGATATCCACCATATTTGTGGATAAGTCTGTTCAAAACCTGTTTGGACTCTGGGGGTTTCCCGAGAACCCCTAGGGTTTTACCACTTTGCTCAGAAAATGGGCAAGAATGATAAAACCGTTGTTTTATAATGAGTTAACCGTTGTCAAGACGGAAAACGAGCTTGTCCGCAGTGATTTGGTATTGACTCGAAAAGGTGCTGGACACAGGCCCCGGGCGCTGTGTAAAACTCGCCCGTCTCCGTTTCGGCTCGAAACGGTTTTTTTCTTGAAATGTGGCGGGTTAAGGGCGAAGTTTTGACGCTTTTGTGTCAGACCGTCGCAGCATAGCGTTCGATTTCGACCCCGACGCTGGCGGCATTGGCGAAGACGTCCAGCTTTTCGACGCGGACACGGGCGGTGCGCACACGGGGATCGTCGAGACAGAGTGCGGCGATGCGTTCGGCCAGCGTTTCGACCAGATTGACATGGCCGGAATCGACCAGTTCCTGGACCGCCGACACCAGATGCTCATAGCAGACGACATTGTCGAGGCGATCGCCGATCTCCTCGCTTTCGCGCACGGCCAGATCGAGATTGATCCGGATGCGTTGACGCCGGTCCTGTTCGTGACGGTAGACGCCGATCGAGGCCAGAAGTTCGAGATCGCGCACGAACACGTGGCGCAAGGATTTGCGGGCATCGGCAAGGCGGACGGGACGCAGACGCTGAACCTGGGACATCGGAGTTATTCTTCCACGAGGTTTCCGGGCGGAGCCCAGAGCAAATGCTGTCCCCCGTCCAAAGTGATGAGTTGGCCGGTCATCGCCGCCGAATCGATGATGAAGGAGACGGTCCGGGCGACGTCGCCGGGGTCCGCGCCGCGTCCCAAGGGCATGGCTTGGCATTGGCGGGCGAATGCATCCTGGGTCTGGCGGGGGCTGGGCAGGGTCGGGCCGGGGCCGATGGCGTTGACACGCACGCGGGGCGCCAGGGCCAGAGCCAGGGTCTGGGTCAGGGTCCACAGACCGGCTTTGCTCAGTGTATAGGTGGTGAAATGCGGGGTCAGATTGACGACGCGCTGATCGGCGATGTTGACCACCACGCCGTCCATCGCTTCGGGCAATTGCGCGGCGAAGGATTGGATCAGCACGAAGGGTGCGCGCAGATTGGTTTCCATATGCCGATCCCACGACGCCCTGGTCGCGGTTAGCGCCGAATCCGGCTCGAACAGCGAGGCGTTGTTGACCAGCGCGCTTAACGGGCCCAACGCCTCGACCGCGCGCGGCACCAGCGTCAGGACATCGTCTTCCTTCATCAAATCGGCGGACAAGGCGGCGGCGCGTCCGCCCTTGCTTTCGATTTCCTCGGTCAGAGCCAGGGCGGCGTCGGCGGATTGGTTGTAATGCACGCCGATGGCCCAGCCCTCGGACGCCAGACGGCGCGCGACGGCGGCGCCGATGCGATGCGCGGCTCCGGTGATGAGGGCGGCTTTATGAATCGGTCTGGGCATGGGAGGCCGAGAATGCATCCAAAAGCTGTTCCGGGGCAAGCCCCGGAACAGCCTGGATCGTATCAGACCGCCGTCAAGGCGGCTTTGCGGTCTTCGACCACCTTG
>JAYFRE010000123.1:0-4150 GCA_034926235.1 Rhodospirillaceae bacterium | reverse complement strand
TCCCAATATTTCGGGACCAGCAGCCCGGCCTGGGCCGCGACATAGATGATGGTGACCACCGCCACCCATTCATTCAAGGTCAGCCCCGTCCAGACAGCGCCCGCCGCCGCCGGGGCGATCTTGACCGCCGTCGTGATTTCTTCCTGCATGATGGTTTCCCTGATTTCGGGCATGAAAAAAGCCGCATCGCGGCGGCTGATGAATTGGCAATGTGTGAACAGGTCACGCGTTCGGCGACACCGCCGTCAGCCCGGCCCGCTCGGAACGCAGCGCGGCCGCCTCGGCTTCCCAAACAGCGAGTTGATCACGGTCCGCCTCGGTCGCCGCCCCTGCCACGGTAGCCCGCAGCGCCCGAACGCTGGCAAGATCGATCGCGGTCAGGCGGGCGTCGATTTCGGCGATGCGAATTGATGGGGCAATGGCGATCTCATCAACCTCGCGTTCCGTATATTCGATATCACCGGTCTGAACATTTATTTCCGCGCTACGGATAAGCATTGTTATTTCTCCCATTCGATGAAAACCTCACCGGAAACCAAAAGATTTCCACCAGTATACAGTTTGATACCTGTGATTTCTCCTGCCCCAACATGCCCACCTCCGACAGTTGTAAAAGACGAACTTCCAAATCCGCCAGATGAGTTCCACACCCACAGATTCTGGCCGGGGACGCGAGTAATATCAGCAATTACACTCAAATAATTCCCAACATATGGTGCGGAGAGGGCAATATATCCTGTATTGCCAATAACTGTGACAGGGGAACCTATAGTGGCTACACTTCCGGTATACCCGGAAGAAACCTCCCCCGAGGCTGTGATGGGACGAACGGCTATGATTGCTGCGGTTGCCGGCATAGAGGCATGCCCAATAATGATACGAATTTTACGGACGCCTGCCGGTATACTAGAGAAAGTAACTTCGGCTTTTCCGGTCATATCAACAGTCACCGAATGCCCTTGTTTCTTCTCTAGCACACTCGTTCTGACTGACACCCCCTGAATATCATTCGTCAGTTGTGCGAGATCAATTGAACCAGGATCGGTATTTGCCGCATAAGCCTTGATCCAAACAACAGTGGTGATATTCTTACCGCGCGTTTCGTCGGCTACGCGAGGAGCGCCGTGTATGCCATCAGAGTATGCAGCTCCGCCAGATAACGCGCGGCGATAGGTAGTAGCGACGTCTAAATATGTCGGACCTATTCTTGCCTCTGGCTCTGTTCCATCGACTGACGCCCACGGGTCAGAAGGGTTTGCTGCTGTTCCAGGGGTACGATGTTTATGCCCTTGTAGTGCATCTTCTTGCTTAGAGCCCCATACGCGCCCACTATCGACAATTTGGCCGGGGAGCCAGCCACGAAGCCCGTACCCCGGATAGTTAGGCGCGAGCGGGTTGCCAAATTCGTCCTGCCCGTAGGGGTATCCGTCGGCGATATATAGCGCGCGTAGTTCCGGATATGTCTCCGTAACAGGCGCGCCGTTGCCGAGGATATACCCGGGCTGAACGTGGGTTTCTCGCACCGACTGAAACAAGAGGGAGCCGACCGGAGCTTCCACTATGCCCAAATTGGCCCGCGCAGCAGCCGCAGTCGTCGCGCCTGTGCCGCCACTTTCGACAGGCAGCGGCAAAGCAATCGCCGCCGCCGCTGCTACCGCCTCGTTTCGGGCTGTTTCGCTGCCGCTTTGAGCGGCGGTGGCGGCACCAGCCGAACCGGCAGCGCTGCTCGCCGCCGCAGAAGCCGCCGCCGCGGATCGGGCCGCCGCGTCCAGATAATCGGCGGGATCGAGATCGGACCCGATCGGCACCTGGACCGCCCGTCCCATCTCTTCGGCCAATTGCTGGATCTGCATCGTCGCGTGGTCGAACGCGCCTTCGACCACCTCGGCATAAAAAGCGCTGCCGGTGACCAGCGCCACATCCTGGGTCAGGACGACATTGCGCTTGATGGTGATCGTTTGTCCCAATGCCGGAGCCTGGATAAAGCTCACCGTCCCGCCATTGGGATCGTCCAGCCCTGAAACCGAATAGGCCGAGGGATCGACCAGAACGGCGACATTGTCTTCGGTCCGATAGACCGCCAACGCCCCGGACGGAATTGGGAACGTCCAATCGAATTGGGTCGTAGCGCCGTTGCCCGCATAGGTCACGGCGCTGATCGTCGTGGGAAGAGTCATGATTACCTCAAAAGAAAAGGCCGCCTTTCAGGGCGGCCTTCGGTTTATGTTTAGGGTGGAATTCGCGTGCCGGACGAACCAGTCGTCTCGAACGGCCAACGCCGCGTGTTTTTTCTGAACGTTGCAGCAATCCTCGTTTCTTGCTGTCGCCCCTGGTTTCCCAATCGTGATCGCGTTCGCCGTGTCCAACGCCCGGCAGCAAAACCGGTCACCTTATCGGCCATCGCTCCGATCCTTGGTTTGGCGTCAGACTTGACGACCGGCCCCTAGCGAAGATCGACGATGAGCGCGCGCCTCTCGCAGGCAAGCCTGGGGACAAGCCCCCCCAAACCAGCAACAAGCACGCGTTCTAAAGAGAGGGCTTATTCCCGCCCGACCTTCACGATAAGCTTGCCAAAATTGCGGCCGCGCAAAAGGTCGATGAAGGCAGCGGGGGCCTTTTCCAGCCCATCGACGATGTCCTCCCGGTAGCGCAGCTTTCCCTCTGCGACCCACTTGGCCGCCTCGCGGTAAAAGTCGGGCCGTTGGTCGGCGAACTCACGCTGAATGAAGCCGCGAATGGTCAGGCTCTTATTAAGAACCGCGCGCATCACGACGGGTAACCGATCAGGCCCGATCGGCAAGTCGAGGCCGTCATTGTAATGCGCGATCAGACCGCAAACGGGAATTCGGGCGAAGGAATTCAACAAGGGGAAGACGGCATCCCATACCGCGCCCCCGACATTTTCGTAATATATGTCGATGCCCCGAGAGCAAGCCGCGGCAAGCTGTTCTGCGAAGTCCGGCGCGCGATGATCGACGACAGAATCGAAGCCCAATTCATCGCGGACAAAAGCGCATTTCTCCGGCCCACCGGCGATACCGACCGCACGAGCGCCCTTTATCCGCGCGATTTGCCCGACCGCCGAACCGACAGCCCCGCTAGCAGCGGCCACGACCACGGTTTCTCCCGGTAAAGGCCGGCCGATGGTGAGAAGCCCGGCATAAGCAGTGAACCCCGGCATCCCCAGCACACCAAGAGCCGTAGTGAGCGGAGCCGCCGCAGGGTCAAGCTTGCGCAGGTCCGAACCGTCCGAAATCGCAAATTTCTGCCAGCCCGAATGGGATAAAACGATGTCGCCCTCAGCATAATCCGCGTGCCGTGACGCAACCACGCGCGCGACCGTCCCGCCCTCCATAACATCGCCAATTTCTACCGGCTCAGCATAGGATTTGGCGTCACTCATTCGCCCGCGCATATAGGGATCGAGTGACAGATAGAGGATTTCCAAAAGCATCTGGCCATCGCCAGGCTTTGGAAGATCCGACATTTCAATCCGAAAATTCGCGGCCGTCGGCAGTCCCTGTGGCCTGGACGCCAAAAATATGCGCTGGTTCTTCATCGCCATACCGTCCTTCAATATCCCTGATCAGCCTCCATCGGCGAGACGATCGGCGCGATGCGACACGAGGCCATCTGATCTGCCCCGGCTTTGCCGGAGGTTCCACCTCGTGAAAACATGGAGCCACAATGAGAGGGCGGCAAGCCCAGGATAGTTCAAATCTCCAGAGACCCTTTTTCGCAAGACCCTAGATCGACAAAATCCCCGCGCATGATTTCTTTTGCGCTTCGAACTCACAATCCCGAGCTCCCCTGCCCTCATTTCGGATGGACCACCGGCAGCCCGTCCCTGCAAGGGGCTAACGGGCTGGGCCGATTCGGCCAATCGGTTGGCATTCGCTTCTATTGTGCTATCTTTGAAGAAGCGGAACCGTCGCCCTCGCTTTGGGCGTATGCTGCGGGCTCGATATCGAGCATGGAGCCGGTGACACGGGCGCTGGAAGGCGGGCCTTAGGTCCTGTTGACAAAGGGGATTCCCAAATTCGCCCGGACGTGATTCAACACTGGTCTTTGCGGAGACCATTGGCATGCGTGGCGACCTGACGGACGAGGAATGGGGGATCATCGGGGAGTTGTTGCCCGCCGAACGTGG
>JAYFRE010000148.1:0-9962 GCA_034926235.1 Rhodospirillaceae bacterium | reverse complement strand
ACGGATTTTCCGTCCGCGCGGCTGGCTTTACCGGTCGGTCAGGACGAGCTTGGCGCCCAGCACAGAGAAGGTTGCGGCGAAACCGTAGCGGAGCGCTCGTTGCAGCGGGGCGGAATCGATGACGATTTGGCGAAAGCTATGTGCCAGTACGCCATAACCCAAGAAGACGGCGAACGTCATCGCCATGAAGACAGCGCTCAAGGAGAAAAGCTGGAACAGCGGCGCGCCCGCTTCCGGTTTGACGAATTGGGGCAGGAAGGCGAGAAAGAAGATCGTGAGCTTCGGGTTCAAGATATTCAGCAGGAACGCCCTGACCGCCAATTTCAAGGCGGAGCTTCGGGGCAGGTTCGGATTGACCTTGAAGGCGCTTCGGTCGCGCCAGACCGCATAGGCGATATAAAACAGATAAACCGCGCCGGCATATTTAAGCCAGTGGAACGCGGTGGCGCTGCTATGCATAAGGGCGGCCAGCCCCAGAATCGTCGCTGCGAGATGCGGCAGGATGCCAAGCGTGCAGCCGAGACTGGCGAAAAAGCTGGTGCGCCGTCCTTGGGTCAGCCCGATCGACACCGTATAGAGAACCCCGGTGCCTGGGACGAGAACCACCACCAGCGACGTCAGCAGAAATTCGATGCCGATCATGTCATGATCCTATGCTGACGCCGGGTGGCGCGATCTTTTTGTCCGGCGGTTAGTTGCCTTTCCGGCGGGAATAGCGCACCGCTTCCTCGGCGGCCTTGATCACGGCACGGGCCTTGTTCCAGCTTTCCTGATATTCGCCTTCGGGGCTCGAATCAGCGACGATCCCGCCGCCGGCCTGCACGGTGACGGCCCCGTCCTTGACCAGGGCGGTGCGCAGCGTGATGCAGGTGTCGAGCGAGCCGTTGGCGGCGAAATAGCCGATGCATCCGGCATAGAAGCTGCGCCGGACCGGTTCCAGTTCGTCGATGATCTCCATGGCGCGAATCTTGGGCGCGCCGGACACTGTTCCGGCGGGGAAGCCTGCAAACAAGGCATCCATGGGATCGAAGCGTTTGGAATCGAGCGTACCTTCCACATTCGACACGATATGCATGACGTGGGAATAGCGCTCGATCACCATTTTTTCGGTGACCTTGACCGAACCGATTTCGGCGACCCGGCCGACATCGTTGCGCCCCAGATCCAAGAGCATCAGATGTTCGGCCAGTTCCTTGGGATCGAGCAGAAGCTCGGCCGCCAGCGCCTGGTCCTCGGCTGCGTCCTGTCCGCGCTTGCGGGTGCCGGCGATGGGACGGATGGTAACCTTGCCGTCGCGCAGCCGGACCAGGATCTCAGGGCTGGCGCCCACGATCGAGAATCCGCCGAAATCGAGGAAGAACATGAACGGGCTGGGATTGGTGCGGCGCAAGGCGCGATAGAGCGAGAACGGAGCCAGCGGGAAGGGCATGGTCAGCCGCTGCGACAGCACCACCTGGAAAATGTCTCCGGCCAGGATGTATTCCTTGGCCTTGGTCACCATCGCCTTGAAATCCTCGACGCTCATGTTCGGGACGGCTTCGGGGAAGGCGACGGTGGTGCCTGGGCCGATATTATGAGCCAGAGGGCGTTCGAAATCGCTGATGACATCGGCCAGACGTTCCATCGCCATATCGTAGGCGGCGCGGGCGTCGATCCCGGCGCGGGGTCTGACCGGGGTGACCACGGTCACGCAGTCATCGACATTGTCGAAAATGGCAACGATGGTCGGACGCAGGAAGATGCCGTCGGGAATACCGATGGGGTCGGGATTTTCGTCAGGAAGCTGCTCGGCCAGACGGACCATATCATAGCCCATATAGCCGAACACGCCGGCGGCCATCGGCGGCAGGGACGGCGGCAGTTCCAGGCAGGATTCCGCGACCAGGGCACGGAGGCTGGCAAGAACGCCGCGTTCTTGTCCGATCGGGCAGGGTTCAAAGGAGTCGGCGTCGAAGCGGGCGCGGCGGTTGATCTCGGCGCTATTGCCGCGGCAGCGCCAGATCAGGTCGGGCTTCAATCCTAAAAAGGAATAACGTTCGCGCCGCGTGCCGCCCTCGACGGATTCGAGCAGGAAGCTGTTCGGACGTCCATCAGCCAGCTTCAGCATCGCCGAAACCGGAGTGTCCAGATCCGCGACCAGCTTCGACCACAGAACCTGGGGCTTTCCGGCTTCGTAGCGTTTTTTGAAGCTAGGGAAATCGATGATGTCGTTCATGATGGACTTCTATAGACCGTCGATATGGCGTTGGATGAGTTCGGGACGAATCGTGACGCCGTAGGTTTCCTGCAGCGAAGACAGATATTCTTGCAGCATATCCTCGGCGAAGGATTGGGTGAGCTGCTGGTTGAGGCCGAAATAGGCTTCCCTGTCGGCTGCTGCGTTGGCAGGCACGATTTCCTTCAGCCGGGCCACGACCGACGCCTCGGGCAGATCGATGACCGCGATCTCTCCCGGGACGGACTTGAACATCGCTGCCGCCAGAATGGGTGACGTGTCTTTTCCATTCGGGCCGGGCGCGCGGAGGAAGGGAGCGGTGACGCCGTGGACGTATCCTTTGGCGACGGTGGCAGCCGCTTCGCCCTTCTCCAGGCGGGCGCTCAGGGATTTGGCCATCTCACGCGCGGCGATCCGCCTCTGTTCCTGGTTCCAGGCGGCAAGGACGTCGTTTTCGACCGTCTTGAACGGCTTCAAGGCCGGCGGCGTCACCTTATCGACCTGAAGCACGAAATAGCCGCTGTCGCCTTCCATCGCCGTTACCTGGGTGCTGGTCCCTTCCGCCGTGTTGAAAACGGATTCCAGGAACAGGCGGGATGCAGGCAGACCGGCAGCGGGCTTGCCGTTGGGATCATTGCCTTGCCGGTCCAAAGAGTCGATCTTCAGAACCGGAACGCCCAGCGTGGCGGCGGCTTCCTCGATCGGCGCGCCGGAGCCGATGGCATCTTCCAGCTTGGTGGACAGGGTGAACAGACGGTCAGTGCCTTCCTCGCGCGCCAGTTCACGGACGATAGCGGGGCGCGCCTCGTCCAAAGGTTCCTGGATCGAGGGTTCGATCGCGCTCACCAGCAGGACATGCCAGCCCAGATCGCTCTTGACGGGGGCCGTCACGCCGGGAGCGGTCAGCGCGAAAGCCACATCTTCCAGCGTCGCCATGGGAAGATCACCGGCTTGGACCAGACCGATATCCACCACGGTTCGGCCTGATTTCCGCGCTGCGGCGGCGAAATCGGCGGGAGATTTGACCGAATCGGCGAAAGCCTGGGCCTCGGCCTGGTTCTCGAACAAAACCTGCTGAACGGAGCGCTTTTCAGGGGTGACGAATTCGCTTTGACGGGTTTCGTAGGTTTGCTTGATCGCCGCCTCGTCGGGCTTGATGCCGGCGACGATGTCGGAAAGACGTAGCACCACCGCCTTGAGCTTGCGGGTTTCCGGTGCGGTGAAATCCTCGGCATGCTCGGTCCAATAGGCCTTCAGCACGGCTTCATCCGGCTTGGACGGGGTCGCCATCTTGTCGGCGGGCACGATGATGGTTTCGGCGATTCGCCGCTCGAAACGGTATTGGAACAAGGTATCGGTGACGATTCCCGGAACCGACACGCCGCTTTGCACCAGATTGACCACATTCTGACGGATGGCGTCCTTGCGCAGCATTTCCAGGAAGCGAGCCTCAGTGAAGCCGGCACGGCGCAAGGCGTTCTGATAGCGGACCATATCGAATTGGTCGGCGTCGTTCAGGAAAGCCGGCGTGGTGGCGATCACCCGTCTCAGGCTGGCGTCATCCAGGGTGAACCCCAGATCGGAGGCGGCTGCGGCCAGAAGCGCCCGGGTCACGATCTGGCGGATGGCCTGTTGAAGAACGCCGAAATCGCGCGCCTGTTCGGCGCTCAATCGGGTTTGCAGCATCGATTGCAGCCGTTCGCTGTCGCGCTGGAACTGTTCGGCGACCTCCCGGCCCGAGATCGACTGCGAGCCCACGACGATGGCGGGACGCGAGGAGGAAACCCGCAAGAGATCGTCGCCGGTTCCGAAGAAGATGATGAAACTTAGGACCAGAATGCCGAATAAAATTCGGATGAACCAGGACTGCGTGGATTTGCGCAACGATTCGAGCATGTCTTGTCCATATTGAAATCAAGGGGGAAATCTGGTCCGCCGCATCATAAGAGTGCGGGCATCGCCCGGCAACTCGTAAAAAAGCCCCTGGGTGAGCCCGACCCGGCTTGCCGGAAACGGGCTTGGAATGCTGGCTCCGGCGCTGGAAACCGATGGGGCGTCATGCTAGGCTTTCTCCATTCCTATCAGTTATGGAGCAACGATGACGTCCGCGACGCGCACCCCGTTGATCGCCGGGAACTGGAAGATGAACGGTCTTAAAGCCGATGGGCTTGCCCTGGTCGAAGGCTTGACCGCGCGACTGGCGGGGGCGGGGGTGTCGGCCGATATCCTGGTCTGCCCGCCGGCCACGCTGATCGACGCCGTCGCTCAGGCGGCGGTCGGTTCGGCGCTGAAAGTCGGCGGACAGGACTGCCACGCCCAGGACAAGGGCGCTCATACCGGCGACGTCTCGGCGGTGATGCTGCGCGACATCGGGGCGTCTCATGTCATTCTCGGTCATTCCGAACGCCGCGCCGCCCATGGCGAGACCGATCGCGTGGTCCGCGCCAAGGCAGCGGCGGCACATCGGGCCGGGCTGATCGCGATCGTCTGCGTCGGTGAAACCGAGGGCGAACGCGATTCGGGCCGTACGCTCGACGTGGTGGGCGCCCAGTTCTGGGGCTCCTTGCCCGACGGCAGCACGGCCGAGAACACCGTCATCGCTTATGAGCCGGTCTGGGCGATCGGTACCGGGCGGACTCCCAGCGAGGAAGACGTGGCTGCCGTTCATGCCGCGATCCGCGCCCAGGCGGCGGCGGTCTTGGGCGAGGAGGGAAGCCAGGCTCTGCGCATTCTTTACGGCGGATCGATGACCCCGGCCAATGCAGCCCGATTCCTGGCGCTGGAGGACGTGGATGGCGGTCTGATCGGCGGCGCTAGTCTGAAAATCGACGATTTCTGGTCCATCGTGCAAAGTTGCCCCTAGCCAGAACGGCTCCGGAGCCGTAAGTAAGGGGGCAACCGGCGGCCATCGAGGTCGATCCATTTCGCGAGCGGTAGTTTCATGCTGTATACGGTACTGGTCATTCATCTCCTCATCGCCATTGCCATGGTCGCGGTCATCCTGCTTCAGCGCAGCGAAGGCGGCGCGCTTGGGATCGGCGGCGGTGGCGGCGGGCTCATGAGCGGACGTGCGGCTGGCAATCTTCTGACCCGCAGCACCGCGATTCTTGCTACCCTGTTCTTCGTGACCAGCCTGGGGCTGGCCATCATGGGCAACCCGAACGCCCAGAAGGGATCGATCATGGAAGGCGTGGACACCGTGCCCGCCGAACAGACTCCTGTTTCCGGGACGCCGTCCGCTCCAAGCGCTCCGATGAGCCGCTGACGGGCGAGACGGACGCCCAACAAACCCCAAGGCGGCGAGAGCCGCCTCTTTTTTGACAAAGACGGCCTCATGCCCCGCTTGGGTAATGGCGTCTTTTAATGTAATATAAGGGTCCATGACGCGCTTTATCTTCATTACCGGCGGCGTGGTGTCATCCCTGGGTAAAGGGCTGGCCTCGGCGGCGCTGGGCTCTGTCTTGCAGACGCGCGGATTCAAGGTCAGGCTGCGCAAGCTCGACCCCTATCTCAACGTCGATCCCGGGACCATGAGTCCCTATCAACATGGCGAGGTCTACGTCACCGACGACGGGGCCGAAACCGATCTCGATCTGGGGCATTACGAACGCTTTACCGGCGTCGCCTCGCGCGCATCCGATAACATCACCACCGGACGTATCTATTCCGACGTCCTGGCGCGCGAGCGCCGTGGTGATTATCTGGGCGCCACGGTGCAGGTGATTCCCCACGTCACTGATGCGATCAAGGAATTCATCACCTCTGATCTGACGGACGAAGATTTCGTCCTGTGCGAGATCGGGGGCACGGTCGGCGATATCGAAAGCCTGCCTTTCCTGGAAGCGATCCGTCAGCTTGCCAACGAGTTGGGCCGCAGCCGCACCATGTTCGTGCATCTGACCTTGCTGCCTTATATTCCGTCGGCGGGCGAGCTTAAAACCAAGCCGACCCAGCATTCGGTCAAGGAGCTTTTGTCGGTCGGCATTCAGCCCGACATGCTGCTGTGTCGTTCCGACCGCGAGATTTCAGAGGGCGAACGCCGCAAGATCGCGCTGTTCTGCAATGTGCGCGAGGAAGCGGTGATTCCGGCGCTGGACGCGGACAGCATCTATCAGGTGCCTGTCAGTTATCACGAACAGGGTCTGGACGCCCAGGTCTGCAAGCATTTCGGGCTGGATGACGCGCCGCCGCCGGATCTGTCGCGCTGGCACCGGATCGTCGAGCGCATCCGCCATCCGGAAGGCAAAGTGACCATCGCCGTGGTGGGAAAATACACCAGCCTGCTGGACAGCTATAAATCGCTGGGCGAGGCGCTTCACCATGGCGGTATCGCCAACAATGTGAAGGTCGAGCTGCGATGGCTCGACAGCCGCATCTTCGAATCCGAGGATGCGCTGCACGAGCTTGAGGACGTCAACGGCATCCTGGTGCCGGGCGGATTCGGCGAACGGGGCGTTTCGGGCAAGATCGCGGCGGTCAAATTCGCGCGCGAACACCGCATTCCTTATTTCGGCATCTGTTTCGGCATGCAGATGGCGGTGATCGAGTCCGCGCGCAATCTGGCCGGATTGGCGGAAGCCAGCTCGACCGAATTCGGCCCCTGCAAGGACCCGGTGGTCGGGCTGATGACCGAATGGACGCGTGAAAACCGTGTAGAGAGGCGCGTCTCGGGCGGCGACATGGGCGGAACCATGCGTCTGGGGTCCTATGATTGCGTGCTGTTGGATGGCTCGAAGGTCAGCGCCATCTATGGCCAGCACGAGATCAAGGAACGCCATCGGCACCGCTACGAGGTCAATATCGATTACAAGGACGTGTTGGAAAAGAGCGGACTGGTCTTTTCGGGTATGTCGCCGGATGGCGTGTTGCCCGAGATCGTGGAGCGGCCGGATCATCCCTGGTTCGTCGGTGTCCAATTCCACCCGGAACTGAAGTCCAAGCCGTTCGATCCGCACCCGCTGTTCACGGCCTTCATCCAGGCCGCTGTTCAGCAATCGCGTCTCGTCTAGAACAAGGAGCAGCCCATGTCCGCACCGCGTCACGTCGCCGTGGGTCCGGTCACCTTCGGCAACGATCTGCCGTTGGTGCTGATCGCCGGTCCCTGCCAGATGGAAAGCCGTGACCATGCGCTGATGATGGCCTCGGCGCTGAAGAAGCTGTGCGCCGAACATGGCATGGGGCTGATTTATAAAAGCTCGTTCGACAAGGCTAACCGCACCAGCGTGGACACGCCGCGCGGACCGGGGATCGAGGCGTCGCTGCCGATCTTTGCCGAGATCCGCGAGACCCTGGGTATTCCGGTTCTGACCGATGTCCATGCACCTGAACAGTGCCGGGCCGTGGCCGATGTCGTCGATGTGCTGCAAATCCCCGCTTTTTTGAGCCGTCAGACCGATCTTTTGCTGGCTGCCGGGGAAACGGGCCGGGCGGTCAATGTCAAGAAGGGCCAGTTCCTGGCCCCCTGGGACATGGCGAACGTCGCCCGCAAGATCGCCTCGACCGGCAATGAAAAGGTGATGCTGTGCGAACGCGGCGCGTCCTTCGGCTACAATACCCTGGTGGTGGATATGCGTTCCCTGCCGATCATGGCCGAAACCGGATATCCGGTCGTCTTCGACGCCACCCATTCGGTGCAGCAGCCGGGCGGGCGCGGTGCGACCTCGGGCGGGCAGCGGGAATTCGCGCCTGTGCTGGCCCGCGCGGCGGTGGCGGTCGGCGTCGCCGCCGTTTTCGCCGAAACCCATGAAAACCCGGACTGCGCACCCAGCGACGGCCCGAACATGATTCCTTTGTCCGAAATGCCTGCTTTCGTCGCGGCCCTGGCCCGTTTCGATGCGCTCGCCAAGACTCTGACGTCAACCAAGAAGCCTTGAAATCGAGGAGTTTCAGAGATCATGACCGCCATTACCGATCTTCACGCGCGCGAAATCCTGGATTCGCGCGGCAATCCCACCGTCGAAGTCGACGCCATCCTGGAATCGGGCGCGTTCGGCCGGGCGGCGGTCCCTTCGGGCGCTTCGACCGGTGTGCATGAAGCGGTCGAACTGCGCGACGGCGACAAGAGCCGCTATGGCGGCAAAGGCGTCTGGAAGGCCGTCGAGGCGGTCAATGGCGAAATCTACGATGCGCTGTCGGGCATGGATGCCGAGGATCAGCTTCTGATCGACAGCACCATGATCGATCTGGACGGCACGCCCAACAAGGCCCGTCTGGGCGCGAACGCCATTCTGGGCGTGTCCCTGGCGGTCGCCAAGGCCGCGGCCGAAGAAGCGGGGTTGCCGCTTTATCGCTATGTCGGCGGTTCGTTTGCGCGCACTCTGCCGGTGCCGATGATGAACATCCTGAATGGCGGCGCGCATGCCGACAATCCCATCGACATCCAGGAATTCATGATCATGCCGGTGGCCGCTCCTTCGCTGGCCGAGGCGGTGCGCACCGGGGCCGAGGTGTTTCATGCCCTGAAGAAGGCGCTGAAAGATGCCGGTCACAACACCAATGTCGGCGACGAAGGCGGCTTTGCCCCCAATCTTGCCAGCACGACCGAAGCGCTGGATTTCATCATGAAGGCGATCGGGCAGGCGGGCTTCAAGCCGGGCGAAGACGTCGTTCTGGCGTTGGACGCCGCGTCGAGCGAATTCTTCAAGGATGGCCGCTATGTGCTGGCGGGCGAAAACAAGACGCTCGATTCCAAGGGAATGGTCGATTATTACGCCAAGCTGGCTGCTTCTTATCCGATCGTCTCGATCGAGGACGGCATGGCCGAGGATGATTGGGACGGCTGGGCGTTGTTGACGGAAACGCTGGGGCGCAAAATCCAGTTGGTCGGCGACGATCTCTTCGTCACCAATCCCGAACGTCTGCGTCAGGGCATCGCCAAAGGCGTGGCCAATTCGATCCTGGTCAAGGTCAACCAGATCGGCACCCTGTCCGAAACGCTGGAAGCGGTCGATACCGCGCATCGCGCCGGCTACACCGCTGTTTTATCCCATCGTTCGGGCGAGACCGAGGATTCGACCATCGCCGATCTGGCGGTCGCCACCAATGCAGGACAGATCAAGACCGGGTCGCTGTCGCGTTCCGACCGGCTGGCGAAATACAACCAAGTGATCCGCATCGAGGAAGAATTGGGCGGGACGGCGGTCTTTGCCGGACGTTCGGCCCTGCGATTCTTGAAATAAACGCATATACGCGCATTGCGTAGAAAGAACGGCGTCCTGGGAACAGGGCGCCGTTTTTATTTCCGCTTTAGGAACGTCGTTTTCTTTTTTTCTAAAAGAATGATCTTGACGCAGTGAATCCTGCTGTGATTCCATTCCGCCATGATGTTGATGCGCGCTATTCGTCATCGTGGACGCTCGATCGTCGGTCCCTTTCTGGGGGTGACCGCGCTGGTCTATTTCGGCTATCACACCGTCCAGGGCGACCGGGGGCTGCTGGCCTGGTGGCAGCTCAACAAGGATGTGAAACAGACTGAACAGGTTCTGGCGGAATTGAAAGAAACCGAATCGGTTCTGGACCATCGCGCGCGCCTGTTGCGCCCTAACCAGCTCGATCCCGACATGCTCGAGGAGAGGGCGCGTCTGATGCTCAATATGGGCCGCGACGGCGACATCATCATTCTGGACCGCAAACGCTGATCTTCTGCCGCCGGTTGGCTTGTCGCCGGAACCGGCTCATGGTGCATTGCAAAACAAGTCCTTAGCCACCTCCGGCCTTGTTCTCGGCGGCTGGCGTCGCCATCTCCTTA
>JAYFRE010000012.1:0-12070 GCA_034926235.1 Rhodospirillaceae bacterium | reverse complement strand
AAGATCTCGGCCCCGTCGGCGGCTCCTGCCGCTGCGGCGGCGGCTCCGGTTGCGGCCTCCGCGCCCGTGGCGGCTGTTTCGGCTCCGGCCCTGCCGGCCGATGGCCGGATCAAGGCTTCGCCGATCGCCAAGCGTCTGGCGGCTGAAAAGGGTATCGACATCGCTCTCGTGCCCGGCACCGGACCCGAGGGACGCATCGTCGAACGCGATATCCTCGCTTTCGCCGCCCGCCCGCAGCCTGCGGCGGCTCCCGCTCCGGCTCCCGTGGCGGCCCCGGCTGCTGCGGCCGCTCCTGTCGCCGCCAAACCCGCTCAGGCGGCTGCGGCGGTTCCGGGCGGCGTGCCGATCAGCGGCATGCGCAAGGTCATTTCCGAGCGCATGAGCCAGAGCTGGCATATCGCTCCGCATGTGACCATCAATGTGACCGCCGACATGACGGCGGCGACCGAGCTGCGTAAGAAGCTCGCCGAGGCGACCGGCAGCAAGGTCTCCTTCACCGAGATCGTCACCAAATGCGCGGCCCAGGCCCTGACCGAGTTCAAATATGTCAATGCCAGCCTGATCAACGGCCAGATCGTCTATCACGACTATGTCAATGTCGGCATGGCCGTGGCTCTGGACGACGGTTTGATCGTGCCCGTGATCAAAAACGCGCATGAGAAGTCGGTTGTGCAGATCGGCCAGGAAGTCCGCGACTTGAGCGGCAAGGCCCGTGCGGGCCAGCTTGGACCGGACAATGTCAGCGGCGGCACCTTCACCATCACCAATCTCGGCATGTTCGGCGTGGACGCGTTCACTCCGATCATCAACCAGCCGGAAAGCGCCATCCTCGGCGTGTGCCGGATCGTTGAGACGCCGGTGGTGATCAAGGGTGAGATCGTCATTCGTCCGCTGATGACGCTGTGCATGACCTGCGACCACCGTCTGGTCGATGGCGCCGTCGGCGCCCAATTCCTGGCGCGTGTCGTGCAGTTGCTGGAACAGCCGCTGTTGCTGGTTTAAAGGGAACAAGGCCGGCGGCCTGGACCGCCGCCGGCCCATGACCCATGAGGAGCTGTTTTATGTCCAAGAAAGTTATTGTCATCGGCGGTGGCCCCGGCGGCTATGTGGCCGCTATCCGTGCCGCTCAGTTGGGGGCGGAAGTCCAGATCGTCGAAGCCGAGAATCTGGGCGGCGTTTGCCTCAATGTCGGCTGCATTCCGACCAAGGCGATGATCCATGTCGCCGAAGGGTATGAATCGGCGCTACATTCCAGCGCGCTTGGCCTCAAGATCGGCAGCGTCGAGGTCGAGTGGCCTAAGGTTCTGTCTTATAAGGGCAAGATCGTTGACCGTCTGGTCAAGGGCGTCGAAGGCCTCCTGAAGGCCAACAAGGTCACGATCCATCGCGGCCGCGCCGAGCTGAAGGATTCCCGCACCGTCGTCGTCAACGGCAAGACCCTGTCCGCCGACGCGATCATCCTGGCGACCGGTTCCGACCCCGCCAAGATCAACTTCCCCGGCGCGGACCTGCCGGGCGTCATCGACAGCACCGGCGCGCTGAGCCTGCCCGAACGGCCGAAATCGATGGCCATCCTGGGCGGCGGTGTCATCGGCATCGAGTTCGCCTCGATGTATTCGGCCTTCGGAGCCAAAGTGACGGTGATCGAGATGCTGCCCGACATCATGGCCGGCATCGACAGCGAAATCGTCGCCGCCGTTCGCGGTGACATCGTGCGCAAGGGCGTCAACGTCCTGACCAACGCCAAGCTGACCGGAGCCAAGCAGAACGGGGCTTTGCTGGACGTCTCCTACGAGGTTGGCGGCGAGGTCAAGAGCGTTACCGTCGAAAAGCTGCTGGTTGCCGTCGGCCGCCGTCCGCGCACCCAGAACATCGGGCTGGAAGCCGTGGGCGTCAACACCGAGCGCGGCCGCATCCTGGTCGATGCCAACTTCCAGACCAACGTCCCCGGCGTCTATGCGATCGGCGATTGCAGCAGCCCGATCATGCTGGCGCATGTGGCCTCGGCCCAGGGCGTCGCGGCGGTCGAGCATGCGTTGGGCCACAAGGCGGCCTATTTCGGCAACATCATCCCGGCCTGCATCTACACCACGCCGGAAGTGGCCTCTGTCGGCATGACCGAGGATAAGCTGAAGACCGCCGGCATCGCCTACAAGAAGGGCGTCTTCCAGCTGGCCGGCAACGGCAAGTCGCTGATCGAGGCCGACGGCGTCGGCATGGTCAAGATCCTCGCCGGCCAGAAGCACGGCGAAATCCTGGGCGTGCACATCTATGGTCCGCGCGCGACCGACCTCATCACCGAGGCTGCCCTGGCCATGCGCCTGGAAGCCACGGTCGACGAGCTGATCTCGACCATCCATGCCCATCCGACGGTGGGCGAGGCGATGGCCGAGGCTGCCCTGGCCGTCAATGGCATCGCCATCCATTGGCCGCCGACCGGCAAGCGCTGATCCCCATTAAAACGGGATCGTGACGTGAAAAACGCCCGGCCGCATGCGGCCGGGCGTTGATTTTTTGCGCTTACGCGCAAAGCGAGACCCGTCTCGCGCTCTGGTCGGGAACATATTTCCCGACCCCCTTTGTTTTTTATAAAACGGTTTGGGATTTGGGGGTTTTGAACCCCTCAATGCAGCGCGGGATCAGCCGCGCCCGCGATAGCCGGGCACGCCCTGATCGGGCAGCCACAACCCCTCCGGCGCAGGCCCTGTCTGCCAGAAGACGTCGATGGGAATGCCGCCCCGGGGATACCAATAGCCGCCGATGCGCAGCCAGAGCGGAGACAGGGCCTCGACCAAACGCTTGCCGATGGCCACCGTGCATGCCTCGTGGAATGCACCGTGATTGCGGAACGAGCCTAAGAACAGCTTCAGCGACTTGCTTTCGACCAGCTTATCCCTGGGCACATAATCCAGAACCAGATGGGCGAAATCGGGCTGACCGGTGATCGGGCAGAGCGAGGTGAATTCCGGCGCGGCGAAGCGCACCAGATAGAGCGTGCCGGGATGGGGATTGGGGACCGTCTCCAGCACCGCTTCGTCCGGGCTGGCAGGGATGGGGGCGAAAGAGCCGAGCTGGGTCAGCTCCGGTCCTGGCTTGTTCGTCATGAAAGGGCTCCTCGTCGTTTCAGACCAGCGATGGGATGTCGCCCAATGCCTGGCCTTGGTGGAATTCATCCACGAAAGCGGCCAGCCGCCCAGCCGCCAAGGCATCCCGCAACCCCCGCATCAGATCCTGATAATAGGTCAGGTTATGCCAGGTCATCAGCATCGGCCCCAGAATCTCGCCGGCACGGGCCAGATGATGCAGATAGGCGCGGCTGTAGGACCGGCAGGCCGGGCAGGCACAGGCTTCGTCCAACGGCCTGGGATCGTCCTGATGGCGCGCATTACGGATATTGACCACGCCGCGCCGGGTAAAGGCTTGCCCGGTGCGGCCCGACCGCGTCGGCATCACGCAATCGAACATGTCGATGCCGCGCAGCACACCGCCGACCAGATCGGACGGCTTGCCCACCCCCATCAGATAGCGCGGCCGGTCGACGGGCAAATGCGGGACTACCCCCTCTAGGACCGAGAACATCGTTTCCTGCCCTTCGCCCACCGCCAGACCGCCGACGGCATAACCGTCGAAGCCGATCCGGGTCAAAGCCTCGGCCGATTCGGCGCGCAGATCGTCATAAACGCCGCCTTGGACGATGCCGAACAATCCATAACCGGGCCGTTCGCGGAAAGCGGCCCGGCAGCGTTCAGCCCAGCGCATGGACAGGCGCATCGAACTGGCAGCATCCTCGCGGGTGGCGGGGAAGGGGGTGCATTCATCCAGGCACATGGTGATATCGGAATCGAGATGATCCTGAATCTCCAACGACCGTTCGGGGCTGAGATGATGCAGGCTGCCGTCCAGATGGGACCGGAAGGTCACGCCGCTGTCATCCATCTTGCGCAGCTAGGCCAAGCTCTTCACCTGGAACCCGCCCGAATCGGTCAGGATCGGCCCCGGCCAGTTCATGAAACGGTGCAGCCCGCCCAACCGTCCCACCCGTTCGGCCCCCGGACGCAGCATCAGGTGATAGGTGTTGCCCAAAATGATATCGGCCCCGGTGGAGCGCACCGATTCCGGCATCATCGCCTTGACCGTCGCCGCCGTACCGACCGGCATGAAGGCCGGGGTGGCGATCGGGCCATGGGCGGTGTCCACCCGCCCCAGCCGAGCGGTGCCGTCTTGGGCCAGAAGATGGAAGCGGAATGCGGTCATATCGGCTCCGAAACGGGTTCGAGGAGACAGGCGTCGCCATAGGAATAGAAGCGATAGCCCGAAGCGATGGCGTGAACATAGGCCGTCTTCATCCGGTCTTGTCCGGCAAAGGCGGATACCAGCATGAACAGGGTCGAACGCGGCAGATGGAAATTGGTCATCAGCCGATCCACGGCGCGGAACCGGTAGCCGGGCAGGATGAACAGATCGGTCGCACCCTGAAACGGTTTAATCACGCCATCAGGGGTGGCGGCTGATTCCAAAAGACGGGTCGAGGTCGTGCCAACGGCAACGATGCGCCCCCCGTCGCGCCGCGTCCGGTTGATCGCATCCGCCGCGTCCGCTGTCACGCAGCCTTCCTCGAAATGCATCTTATGCCCGCTGGTATCGTCGGATTTGACCGGCAGAAAGGTCCCCGCCCCGACATGCAGGGTCACCCGGGTCAGGCCGACGCCGTTCCGGGCCAAAGAGTCCAGCAGGGAATCGGTGAAATGCAACCCGGCGGTGGGGGCGGCGACCGCGCCTTCCTGCCGTGCGAACAGGGTCTGGTAGTCGCGCTTATCTTGTTCGTCGGCGCCGTGTTCGCGCTTGATATAGGGCGGCAGCGGCATCTCGCCGAACGCCTCCAGCGCTGCCATCAGATCCTGTCCGGCGCGGTCGAAACGCAGCGTCACCTCGCCCGCCTCGCCCTTTTCGACCACCGATGCGGAAAAACCCTCGGCGAAAAGGATCGTGTCGCCGGGTTTCAGCTTCTTGGCCGGACGCACGAATGCCTGCCACAAATCGGAGCCGAGCCGGCGGTGCAGGGTTGCCTCGATTCCGGCCTCGCCGCGCCGGCCTTTCAGCCGGGCAGGAATGACCTTGGTGTCGTTGATCACCAGCCGATCGCCCGGCTTCAGGAAGGACGGCAGGTCACGCACATGGGCATCATCCAGCCCATCCGCACGCACATGCAGCAGCCGCGCCGAATCGCGCGGGGATGCCGGCCGCGCCGCGATATTCTCGCGCGGCAGAACGAAATCGAAATCATCCACTTTCATGATGCGGGGATTTGCCAGCTTTTGCCGTCCGGCGTCAATGCGAAACCCCCGGCAAGAAGCATACCCGCCTTTGACCCCAGCGCCGTTTAAGGTCAGAATCGACCGCACCATGATTGTTTCGGCCAGCTATCGCACCGACATCCCGGCTTTTTACGGATCCTGGTTCGCCAACCGCTTCCGCGCCGGATTCTGCCGCGTGCTCAATCCTTATGGCGGGTCGTCTTCTCTGGTTCCGCTGCGCGACGGAGTGGACGGGTTCGTTTTCTGGACCCGCGATATCGGCCCGTTCCTGCCCGTCCTTGATCTGGTGGCAAAAGCGGGAATCCCTTTTGTCATCCAATACACCCTGACCGGCTATCCGAAAGTGATCGAGCGCGCCACGCCGTCCGCGTCGCGGGCGACCGCTCTGATCCGGGGATTAGCCGAAACATTCGGGCCCCGCGCGGTAGTCTGGCGCTATGATCCGATCCTTTTGTCCTCGGTGACGCCCCCCAATTGGCACCGCGCCAATTTTGCCGCCTTGGCCGACAGCCTGACCGGCGCGGTGGACGAGGTCGTGACCAGTTTCGTCGAACCCTACGCCAAAACCCGGCGCTCCATGGACCGGGCAGCGGTCGCGGGCCGGTTTTCCTGGCGTCCGGCGCGGGATGAGGAAAAACGTGGCCTGCTTTCCGATCTGACCGGCATCGCACAGACGTGCAAGATGCGTCTCGGCTTGTGCACCCAGCCTGCCCTGGTCGAACAAGGATGGGGCGAAGCCGCCGCCTGCATCGACGGAGCCAGATTGTCGGATCGGGCCGGCCGTCCCATTGCCTTTCGCCGGAAAGGCAATCGCACGGGATGTTTTTGCGCCGAATCGCGCGACATCGGCGCTTATGAATCCTGTCCGCAAGGCTGCGCTTATTGCTATGCCTCGGGCGATCCCGACACCGCCCGGCGCAAGCATGCCGCCCATGACCCGGAAGACGAGTTCCTTTTTGCGCCGCGCGGTTTGCGGCGACCAGATTAAACCGGGATCGGAATGAATTTTGCGCCGCGGCCGGCACGGCGGCGACCTTCCCGCCTTGGCCTTATTCCTTTTAAACGATGGCCGGGTGCGAATTTGGCGGATGACATCGCCTCATGGATATCATATGAAAAATCCGGCTCTTTCAAAGGATGCTTCGTCTTGTCGAGATCGATCGAAATAGGCGTCGTCGCCGTCCTGCTCGGGCTGCTCGCAGGGTGCAGTTCGGATTATTCCCCCAACACCTATCATTCCACCGCCGTCCAGCAGGCGAGCAAGGTCGAAAGCGGCGTAATCGTCGGCTTCCGGGAAGTCAAGATCAGCGCCAGCGGCACCGTCGGTGCTGTCTCGGGCGGTGCGGCCGGCGGCATATTGGGTGCACAAGCCGGCACATCGGGCATGGATTCGGCCCTGGGCGGCGTTGCCGGCACTGCGGTCGGCGGCCTTCTCGGCTCTGCCATCGAGCACGCCTCGGGCGACACCACCGGGTGGGAATATATCGTGCGCAAGCCCGATGGCGAGATGATCTCGGTCACCCAAAGCGAGAAACAGCCGCTGCCGCTCGGCCAGAAAGTCCTCGTCATCGCCGGCAGCCAGGCCCGTATCGTTCCCGATTATTCGGTTACACTGCCCGAGGCCGACAAGCCCAAGGACACAGCCCAGCCCGCCGACGCTCCCACCAAAGAAACGCCGAAATCGGCCCCGGCGACGATGGCCGACAAGCCTAGGGATACGCCAGCCCCGGCGGAAACGTCCGGCGAATCGCCCAAGGCCACCCCGGTCCAGAGCGAAACCTTGAGCGACGGCGGCGACAAACCGGCGGAAACGCCCGCCGCAGTTCCTGCCGCCAGTAGCGGCAGCGAAACTGTCGCGCCCGAGCCGGACGCGCCGCCATCCATGAAGACGGACGCTCCGTCGCTGTCCGGCTTCGATTTCGCCACCCCGCCGCAAGCGGACAAGGCCGCCGTTCCCGCGCCATAAGCGCGCCGGACGGAAAATCCGCAAGGCCGCCGATTCAGGCGGTCTTGCGTGGGACCGGAACGATTTCACCGAAACGTCACTGAACCGACATCCGTTCGTTATCGAACGCGCGTACCGTCATTTCGTTTTCAAACGAACATCGTGACGGTACGGAATGAACATCAGCACCCGGCAACAAGACATCGTCGCCGTTATCCGCCGGCAGGGTTTCATGACGGTAGAGGCGCTGTCGGGATGCTTTTCGGTCACACCGCAGACCATTCGCCGCGACATCAACGAACTTTGCGCCGCCAATCTGCTGCGCCGCCGTCATGGCGGGGCCGAGTATCTCGACCCGCCGCTGATCAATCTGTCCTATGAATCCCGCCGAATTACCCGGGTCGAAGCCAAGCGGGCCATCGGCGCTCATGTCGCCCGGCTGATTCCCGACCATGCCTCGGTTTCCTTCGGTATCGGCACGACGCCGGAATTCGTCGCCCGCGCCCTGACGGATCACGAAGATCTGACCGTCGTCACCAACAACCTCAACATCGCCATGCTGCTGAGCGCGTCGCGGCCGAACCGGATCGTGGTGCCGGGCGGCACAGTGCGTTTTCCCGACCGCGATCTGCTGGGACCCGATGTGGTGGATATGTTTCACGATTATCGGGTCGATTTCGGCATTTTCGGCATCGGCGGCATCGATCCGGACGGAACGCTGGTTGATTTCGACCGCGCCGAGGTTTTGGCGCGCACGGCCTTAAGGGAAAGCTGCCGCACCGCCATCCTGGTCGCCGACATCAGTAAATGTGCCCGTTTGGCCCCGGCGCGCGGCGGACATCTCGGCGAAGCCGACATCATCGTCCTGGATGAAACACCGCCCGATGCGTTCCTGCCGCTTTTCCGGCAGGCCGGCATCGCCGAACGCCTGCATCTGGCCCAAGGAGATCTGTCATGACCGATCACAACGGACAGAACGATTCCGCCTTCATCCGCCTGGACGGGGTGCGGCGCATCTTCCAGGGCGGCGGCGGGATCGACGATCTGTCGATCGACATTCCTCAAGGCAGCTTCACCGTGCTGCTTGGCCCGTCCGGCTGCGGCAAATCGACCACGTTGCGGCTGATCGCCGGATTGGAAACACCCGACCGCGGCCGCATCTACATCAAAGGCCGCGACGTGACCGCCCTGCCGCCATCGGAACGCGGCCTGTCCATGGTTTTCCAATCCTATGCGCTGTTCCCGCATCTCTCGGTCGCCGAGAACATCGTCTTTGGACTCAAGGTGCGGCGTGTGCCGCGCACGGTGCGGGAACAGAAACTAGCCGAAGCCCTCGCCCTGACCGGCCTCGACGGATTGGAATCACGCAAACCGGCGCAGCTTTCCGGCGGTCAGCGCCAGCGTGTGGCCCTGGCCCGTTCGGTGGTCGCCGGCCATCCCTTGTGTCTGATGGACGAACCTTTGTCCAATCTCGACGCCAAGCTGCGCCACGGCGTCCGTCAGGAAATCCGGGCCTTGCAGCGCCGGCTGGGCATGACCGTCATCTATGTCACTCACGATCAGACCGAAGCCATGGGCATGGCCGACCGGATCGTCCTGTTGAACCGGGGCCGACTGGAACAGATGGGGCCGCCCGCCGATCTGTATGAACGCCCCGCCAGCGTTTTCGCCGCCGGTTTCGTCGGCAGCCCGCCAATGACGATGATCCCCGCCGACCGGCTGCCGCCACGGGCGCGCCCTGGGGTCACGAACGCCGACCGGCTGCTGCTGGGGTTGCATGGCGAAGCAATCCGCATCGTCACGCCCGGCGAAGGATTGCTGCCGGCCCGCATCGTCGCCAGCGAATTCCTGGGGGCGGAAACCTTCCTTTATCTCGACGCCGACGGAGCGGGACCGATCACGGCCCGCATCCCCGGCCGCGCCGATTTTACGCCTGGAACCGGCGTTCATCTTGGCTGGAACGCGTGTTCGGCCCACTGGTTCGACCGCGACAACGGACAGCGTTTGAGTGCGTCCGCCCCCCTTGATGGTCCGGCGATCCGCGCGGCCGTCTGATCCTTTGAAAACACCTCTCCGATTCCGCCTGCTGTTATCAAACGAATTCCAAGGAGTCCGTCATGAAAAAAATTCTGACCGCCGCCGCCCTGGCGACCGGCCTTATGACCGCCGCGGCAACCCCGGCCGCGGCAGCCGCAGACCAGCCCAAAACCGAACTGACCATGTATTACCCGATCTCGGTCGGCGGTCCGCTGACCAAGGTGATCGACGGTATGATCGAAGGCTTTCAGTCGGAACATCCGGACGTGACGGTCAAGGCCGTCTATGCCGGCAATTATGATGACACCCGCGTGCGCGCCCTATCCGCCTTGAAGAGCGGCGAAAAGGTCCAGCTTTCGGTGCTGTTTTCGATCGATGCCTACGATCTGGTCGAACAGGGTCTGGTCCTGCCTTTCGAGGATGTCGTCAAGACCGACGAGGACAAGGCCTGGCTGAAAAGCTTCTACCCCGCTTTGATGGCCAACAGCCATGTCGATGGCAAGACCTGGGGCATCCCGTTCCAGCGCTCCACCATCGTCATGTATTACAACAAGGACATGTTCCGCGCCGCCGGGCTGGACCCCGAGAAGCCGCCGGCCACCTGGGACGAGATGGTCGCTGTCGGCAAGAAGCTGACCAAGGACGGCCATTACGGGCTGATGGTGCCCTCGACCGGCTATCCCTATTGGATGTTCCAGTGTTTCGCCATCCAGAACGGCAAGGAATTGATGAGCGCGGACGGGCGTCATGTCTCGTTCGACGATCCGGCGGTGATCGACGCCCTTTCTTTCTGGCGGTCGCTTGCCACCGAGCACAAGATCATGCCCGAAGGCGCCATCGAATGGGGCACGCTGCGCCAGGCCTTCGTCCAAGGACAGACGGCGATGATGTGGCACACCACGGGCAATCTGACCGCGGTGAAGAATGAAGCCAAGTTCGATTTCGGCGTCGCCGAATTGCCCGCCCACAAGCAGCCCGGCTCGCCCACCGGCGGCGGCAATTTCTATCTCTTCAAGAACGCCAGCGCCAAGGAACGGGACGCCTCTCTGGCCCTGATCCGTTACATGACCGCGCCGGAACGCGCCGCCCAATGGTCGATTGCGACCGGTTATGTCGGCATCAGCCCCGCTTCCTATGAAACCGACGCGCTGAAGGCCTATGGCCGGGAATTCCCGCAAGCCCTGGTCGCCCGCGATCAGTTGAAGGTCGCCATCGCCGAATTTTCGACCTGGGAAACCGCCCGCGTGCGCGAAGCCTTGTCCAACGCCGTCCAGGCGGCGCTGACCGGGCGTCAGAGCCCCGAAGCCGCCCTGAAGGCCGCCCAGATTACCGCCGACAAGCTCCTGAAGCCCTATCGCTGAACCGGAATAGCGATTTTGGGGGCGGGACCGGACCAAAAATCCGGACCCGCCCCTCCAAAATCGCCTCCGACCGCCAAGGTTCCTCCATGGACGATCTCTCCCGTTATCAGCGCCGGCGGCATGCTCTTTACGGCTGGATGCTCCTATCGCCTGCTCTGATTCTTTTGTCCCTGTTTGCTTTCACTCCCACCATCACGACATTGTTCTCCAGCCTAATGTCCCGTGGTACGGCGCGGCGGCCCAGCGTCTTCGCCGGGCTGGAAAACTATGCCGATCTCTTCGCCGATCCGGTCTTCGCCACCGTGGCTGTCAATAATTTGCTCTACGCCGCCGTCACCGTCCCGGTTTCGGTCGGATTGGCGCTGGTCATGGCGCTTTGGGCCAATGCCCGGATTCCGGCGCGCGGACTGGTTCGCTGCGCCTATTTCACCCCGGTGATGCTGCCGATGGTCGCTGCAGCCAATCTGTGGCTCTTTTTTTACACGCCGGGGCTGGGGGTGATCGACAGCATCACCGGATTGTTCGGAATCGCCCCGGTCAACTGGCTGGGACAGCCCCAAACCGCCCTATGGGCCGTCATGGTGGTCACGATCTGGAAGGAATCCGGCTTCTTCATGATCTTCTACCTGGCCGCCCTGCAAACCATCCCGCCCGATCTGAAGGAAGCCGCCGGGATCGAAGGCGCAGGCCGCTTGACCTATGCGCGCCGGGTGCTGCTGCCGCTTCTCATGCCGACCACTCTCTTCATCTTCGTCAACGCCCTGATCAATTCGGTCAAGCTGATCGACCATCTGTTCATCCTGACCAAGGGCGGACCGGACAACGCCTCGAAACTGGTGCTGTACTGGATCTGGGAAATGGCCTTCGCCTATTTCGACAGCCCGCACGCCGCTGCCCTGACCATGCTGGTCCTCCTGCTGCTGGGGGGCGTCGCCGTGGTCCAGTTCCGCGTCCTGGAAAAAAGGATTCACTATCGATGAGCGCGCGCCACTTTTCCCGGGACGGGGCGCTCGATGCCGCCGGAGCCTGGACTCTGGCTCTGTTGTGGGTGTCGCCGCTGCTGTTCGCCGTATGGGCGGCGTTCCATCCCCCCGGAACCGCGCTCGATTTCGCCTCAGGCGCGCCCTGGACCCTCGACAATTTCCGCACCGCCTGGGCCGCCGCTCCCTGGCTCGTCTATATGGGGAACAGCCTGTTGCTGGTCGGATTCATCCTGATCGGGCAATTGACGCTGTGTACCCTGGCCGGGTACGCCTTTGCCCGCTTTTCATTCCCCGGACGGGATATCCTGTTCATTCTGGTTCTGTTGCAGCTTTTCATCCTGCCCGAGGTCCTCATCGTCGAAAATTACGCGATGACGGCCCGGCTCGGCCTGTTCGACAGTATCGCCGGCATGGGGCTGCCCTATGTCG
>JAYFRE010000095.1:0-9016 GCA_034926235.1 Rhodospirillaceae bacterium | reverse complement strand
TCCTTGACCTCGACGCTCCGGCAGGTCCCCTTTATTTGAGGGCAAGGAACCAGCCGGGGCAAAGGGTTTTACGTTGAAGGACCCGGAACCTTTTGGCTATATGGGCGCAAGCTTTTCGGCATGAAACGGGCAACGAGTTTGACGCGCGGCTGGTATTTCCTGTTTGGCGTATTTTTGTCGTGCGTCCTGCTGTTCGCTCCGGCTGAACGGGGGATCGGGGCGGCAGAGGCGCCGCTCGCCGTTCTGGGGTACCGGACCGCCTTGCATGGAGATACCGTCCGTGTCGTGCTGGACCTGTCGCGCGACGCCCATTTTTCGGTGTCTGTCGCGGATTCGGGACGGATTTTTCTCGATCTTCCTCCGCTCGAATGGCGGGCGGCCGCTCCCAGCATCGGCCGGCCGGTAGGTATCCTGAAGGGAATCGGGATCGCCAGCACGGGGCCCAACAAGGCGCGGCTGGTGCTGGAAACCGGGGCCAGGGCCGAGGTGCACAAGGCGTTCATGCTGCCGCCGGCGGAAGCGCCCAATCACCGGCTGGTCATCGATCTGGGGCCTGCGGGCGGAAACGCCGCGCCGGAGAATCCCGTTCCGGCCAAGACAGCTCCGGTCAAGACTGCCCCGGCCAAACCCGTTCTTGCCGAAAAACCGCAATTGCCCCACGCAAAGACACCGCTTGCGGCGAAACCGGTCGTGGTCATCGATCCGGGGCATGGCGGCGTCGATCCTGGGGCGATCAGTCGTACCGGCGTCCATGAAAAGGCCATCGTCCTCGATCTGGCCTTGTCGCTGAAGGCGGCGTTGGACAAGGGCGGGCGGGTCAAGGCGGTGCTGACCCGCGATGGTGATTTCTTTATTCCGCTCAGGGAACGGGTGGCGATCGCGCGCGCGGCCAACGCCGATCTGTTCTTGTCGCTGCACGCCGACACCGTGTCCCGCTCGCAGGTGCGGGGCTTGTCCGTCTATACCCTGTCGCAGAACGCATCCGACGCCGAGGCCCAGGCCCTGGCCGATAAGGAAAACAAAGCCGATATCGTCGCCGGGATCGATCTGTCGAACGAGGTGCCGGAAGTCACCAACATCCTGATCGATCTGGTGCAGCGGGAGACGATGAACTTGTCGGCGGGCTTCGCCGTGCGCCTGATCCGCGAGGTCGGCAAGGAAAAACTGGAAATTCTGCCGGTCAATCCCCATCGTTTTGCCGGATTTGCGGTTTTAAAAGCTCCCGATGTGCCGAGCGTTCTGGTGGAAACAGGGTATCTTTCCAACCCCGAGGATGAGCGGATGTTGCGTCAGCCGCAATACCGGGCCAAATTGGCGCGGGCGCTGGCGCGCGCCATAGAAGGTTATTTCGCCGAGACCGGCAAGGGACGCAAGCCATAACGGTATGAACGCCGTCGGACCCGATTCCCCGGCACGATAGGATCGAACGCATCGATGTTGAGGTTTGTCGTCTATCTGTTCAGCACGCTGATCCTGCTTGCCATCATCGGCGTGGCCGCCGTGCTGGGCATATTCTGGGAATATGGCCGGGATTTGCCCGATTATCACCAGTTGGCTCATTACGAGCCGCCCGTGACGACGCGGGTTTATGCCGGCGATGGCCGTCCTCTGGCCGAATATGCGGTCGAAAAGCGCAGCTTTGTGCCGATTTCGTCTATTCCGCGCCCGGTGATCGACGCGTTTCTTGCTGCCGAAGACAAGAATTTCTATACCCATCCGGGTGTGGATTTCATCGGCGTCCTGCGCGCGGTCCTGACCAACGTCAAAAACCGCAGCGCCGGCAGCGACCGCCGCCCGGTTGGCGCGTCGACCATCACGCAGCAGGTGGCCAAGAACTTCTTTCTGACCAACGAGGCCACGCTGGACCGTAAGGTCAAGGAAGCGATTCTCGCTTTCCGTATCGAACGCGCTTTCACCAAGGACCGCATTCTCGAACTTTACCTGAACGAAATCTATCTTGGCCGGGGCGCTTATGGCGTGGCGGCGGCGGCCATGACCTATTTCGACAAGGGGTTGGACGAGTTGAGCGTCGCCGAGATGGCGTTCCTGGCCGCCTTGCCCAAGGCCCCTAGCAATTACAATCCGGCGCGTTTTCCCGACGCGGCCCGTGAACGGCGCGACTGGGTGATCGGACGGCTGTACGAAGACGGTTTGATCACGCGTGAGCAGTTCCAGACCGCTTTGGCCGAACCGCTGGAGACCCGTTCCCGGGGCGGGGCGATCCTGGTCGAAGGCGGCGATTATTTCGCCGAGGATATAAGGCGCGAGATTTCGTCCAGCTATGGCGAGCAGGCGCTGTACAAGGGCGGGCTGTCGGTGCGCTCGACCATGGACCCAAGGCTTCAGGCAATCGCCACCCGGACGCTGAAGGAAGGACTGTCCGTCTATGACCGCCGCCATGGCTGGCGCGGACCGCTGGCGCGGATCGAAACCACGCCCGGCTGGTGGACCCGGTTGGACGCTTTGGCGTTGGGGCCGATTCTAGCGCCCTGGATGCCGGCGGTGGTGTTGTCCGTGAACGCCGATACGGCGGAGATCGGGTTCATCGATGGCGGCAAGGGCCACATTCCCATGGCCGACATGCGCTGGGCACGCCCGGTTCTGCCGCAGGGCGGGCTGGGGCCGTTTCCCGCACGGGCGGACAAAGTCCTGGCCCCCGGCGACGTGGTGGCGGTGACGCCGGTGAAAAAGAACGCGGACGGTAAGGCCGCCGATGCGTCCGGCGTTTTTTCCTTGCGCCAGATTCCGAAGGTTGAAGGGGCGCTGGTGGCGATCGATCCGCATACCGGACGCGTGCTGGCGATGCAGGGCGGCTTCTCTTACCAGCGCAGCCAGTTCAACCGCGTCACCCAAGCCAAACGCCAGCCCGGCTCGTCCTTCAAGCCATTCGTCTATATGGCGGCGTTGGAGAATGGCTACACGCCGTCTTCCTTGATCCTCGACGGTCCGATCGAACTGGATCAGGGACCGGGGCTGCCCAAATGGACGCCGAAGAATTATGGCGGCGATTATCTGGGGCCGACCACCTTGCGCGTCGGCATCGAAAAATCGCGCAATCTGATGACCGTGCGTTTGGCCGCGACCCTGGGATTGGCCAAGGTGGCCAATATGGCCGAGCGCTTCGGCGTGCTGGAATCGCGCGCTCCGGGCTTGTCCATGGCTCTGGGTGCGGGGGAAACCACACCGTTGCGTATGGCCGCCGCCTATGCCGAGATCGTCAATGGTGGCAAGAAGATCACGCCGACATTGATCGATCGGGTCCAGGACCGTACCGGCAAGACCGTCTACCGTCATGACAACCGCCCTTGCGACGGCTGCCAGGCGACCTTCTACACCAACCAAGACATGCCCGAGATTCCCGATTCGCGCGAACAGGTGATCGACGCGGTTTCGGCCTATCAGATGACCCATATCCTGGAAGGTGTGGTCGAACGCGGAACGGGGCGTCTTGTTTCACAGGTGGGCCGCCCGCTTGCGGGGACGACCGGCACCAGCAATGACGCCAAGGATGCCTGGTTCGTCGGCTTTTCTCCCGATTTGGCGGTGGCGGTGTTCGTCGGTTTCGACGGACCGGCATCGCTGGGTCCGAAGGAAACGGGATCGTCGGTGGCCGCGCCGATCTTCCGTGATTTCATGGCCGAGGCGCTGAAGGACAAGCCCCCGGTTCCGTTCCGGATTCCGCCCGGCGTCCGCTTGGTTCGCGTTGATGCGGCTACGGGACGTCCGGCTCAACCCGGAGACCGCAACGTCATCTATGAAGCGTTCAAGCCCGGCACCGGATATGATCGGGGCGACAGCATGGTCGTCGACAACAGCGACGCCGATCTGGTCGGATTGGGCTTCGGCGATTTGAACGGAACCGGAGCCACGGACGGTGCGCAGGTCCCGGCGGAAACGCCGACGACCGGTGGCGCGGTTCCCGCTGCACCGACGGCGCCGTCATCCGCCCCGCCGCCCCAGGCCGGGGGGCTTTACTGAACTCAAGGTGCGGCCCTGCGCTCGCCGATGAGGGGAGCGCGGGCTTGCGAGGAAGGGGGGCTTTCCCTTAAATAAGGGCCTCTTCCCAGTCTTGTTTCTCTTTTCTTTTGTTTTAAGGACGTTCCATGAGCGCCGAGAACGACGCCATCGCCAATGACATCCGCCAGTCCGTGGGGCTGCTCAAACGCCATCTCGATTGGGATGAGGCGCTGCGCCGTCTGGATGAGCTGAATGCTCGCGCCGAAGACCCGGATCTGTGGAACGATGCCGATCTGGCGCAGAAGGTGATGCGTGAACGCACCCATCTGGAGCAATCCATATCGACGGTCAAAAACATCGAACGCGAGCTGGGCGACAGCCTGGAACTGATCGAGATGGGCGAGGCCGAAGGCGACGGCCAGATCGTTTCCGATGCCGAGGCATCCTTGCGTGGTCTGCGTGAGACCGCGCGCAAGATGGAGCTGGAAAGCCTGCTTTCGGGCGAGGCGGACGCCAATGACTGCTATCTTGAGGTTCACGCCGGCGCGGGCGGCACCGAGGCGCAGGATTGGGCGGAAATTCTGTTGCGCATGTATGTGCGCTGGGCCGAACAGCATGGCTATAAGGTCGGTTGGCTGGAAGAAAATGGCGGCGAGGAAGCCGGCATCAAATCCGCCACCATTCGCATCGAGGGCCGCAACGCCTATGGCTGGCTGAAGACGGAAAGCGGCGTACACCGGCTGGTGCGCATCTCGCCTTTCGATTCAGCCGCTCGCCGGCATACCAGTTTCGGCTCGGTCTGGGTCTATCCGGTGATCGACGATTCGATCGATATCCAAATCCGTGAATCCGATTGCCGCATCGACACCTTCCGTGCCTCGGGCGCGGGCGGGCAGCATATCAACAAGACCGATTCGGCGGTCCGCATCACCCATATTCCGTCCGGCATCGTCGTGTCCTGCCAGATCGACCGTTCCCAGCATCGTAACCGCGCCATGGCCTGGGATATGCTGCGTGCGCGCATGTACGAGGCGGAATTGCAGAAGCGCGAGGCCGTAGCGCAGGCCGAGGCGGACGCCAAGTCCGAGATCGGCTGGGGCCACCAGATCCGTTCCTATGTCCTGCAGCCTTACCAGATGGTCAAGGATCTGCGCACCAATGTCGAAACCTCGGACACGCAAGGGGTGCTGAACGGCGATCTGGACCCGTTCCTGGCCGCGTCATTGGCCGCGCGTTTGGGCGGTGGAACCGAACAGAACGCATAGGGCGGGGACGGACTCCGCGAAGACCGGTTCAGACGATCAGCACCATGTGCAGATCGCAGACATTGGTCATGGTCGGACCGGTCTTGAAGAGATCGCCGGTGGCGGCGAAGAAATGATACGAATCGTTGGCGGCAAGGAAATGGCGGATCGATAGACCGGCGTCCCTGGCCCGTTTTAGAATGTCGGTCGAGGCGAACGCGCCGGTGGCGTCGGTGGGGCCGTCGGAACCGTCGGTCGAGGCCGACAGGAAAATGATGTTCTCGCCCTTCTGTTCGTCTTTTTCCATTTCGGCCAGGAAAGCGAGCGCCATTTCCTGATTGCGGCCGCCCCGGCCCGATCCTTTCAGTGTGACGGTGGTTTCGCCGCCGGCCAGCAGCAGGACCGGCGGATGGGCCAGAAGGCTGCGGTCGCGGATGTCCTTGGCGATGGAGAACAGCACCTTGGCCACCTCGCGCGCCTCGCCGGTCAGGGACGATGTCAACGATATGACCTCGTAGCCCAGCTCGCGTCCCTTGTCGCGGGCGGCGGACAGGGCGGCCATGTTGGTGCCGATCAGGATGTTGTCGACCAAGGCGGTGGCTTGGTCGCCGTTCTTGGGCGTTTCGGGGATGCGTCCCTCCACCCCCAGCGCCAGAACCTCGCGCACGGCGGAGGGCAGGCTGTTCTTCAGCCCGTATTTGTCGAGGATGGCCAAGGCCTGGGAGAAACTCGTCTCGTCGGGATAGGTTGGACCCGACGCGATGGTGTCGAGCCGGTCGCCGACCACGTCGGACAGAATCAGCGTCAGGCTGCGCGCCGGGGCAAGAAGACGCATCAGCCGACCGCCCTTGACCGAGGACAGGTGCTTGCGCACGCAGTTCATTTCGCCGATGTCAGCGCCCGAGGCGAGCAGCGCGCCGGTGACCGCCTGTTTGTCGGCAAGATCGAGCGATATCCCATGAACCGGATCGCTGAACGGGGCGCATAGCAGCGCCGATCCGCCGCCGGACAGCAAGGTCAGCACCAGAGTCCGTTCGTCCGCTTCCTCCGCCAGGGCGGCGATGCGCCGTGCCGCCACGATGCCGGCTTCGTCGGGCATGGGGTGCGCGGCCTCGATCACCTCGATGCGTGTCAGGGGCTCGCCATGACCATATTTGGTGACGACGAGGCCCTGGGACAGCCGGTCGCCCAGGATGTCTTCGACCGCGCGCGCCATGCGCGCCGATCCCTTGCCCGCGCCCAGCACCAAGATGCGGTCGAAATCGTCCAACAGAATGGTATGGCGTTCCGTCTCGAAAGCCACGCTGAGCCGGTTATCCTCGATCGTCATATGATCGACGATCATGCGGTAGGGGTCTACCCGGGCCAAAGCCGCCATGAAAATGGTGGACAGATGGAAGACAGGTGACTTGACGTTGCCAAGTCCATAGGTGTCCGCATCGGACCTGGTTTCAGGATGGTGTTCGGGCATGATTCCTTGAATTTCCGCTGACGGGCGGTGTCCCTGCGCTGGATCGACCGATACGTGCGAATCTTATGGCCGGGGGACGTTTCATGCAAGAGAAGGGATAATGCTCCTAACTCTTAAACTTCCGTATTTCAGCGGCTCGGACGGCGCCGATTGACAAAATAACCAGGGTGGCGCAAAAGCGAACCATCTTAAGAGATAAGGACGTCCCGATGCCATCGCCCCGTTCCGCCGGTTGCACGACTTTTTTGTTGGCCTGCTTGAGCATAAGCACGGCCAGTTTCGCCGGTGACAACGCCCGCTTCCGTATCGATGAAGAAAACGATGCTTTTGCCTCGGACCGGGATCGCCATTATACCCAAGGACTTTCCTTGACCTATACCTCGGCCGATCTCGCGTCGGATCACGCCCTGAACGATCTGTTCAACGGTGTGGCCGAGGCGACGCCGATTTTCGCCAATGGCGGCAAGCGCCAATATCAGCTCAGCCTGGGCCAGAGCCTGTTCACGCCCGATAATACCCGTAGCTTCGAACCCTTGCCCAATCAGCGGCCCTATGCCGGCTGGCTTTATACCGGGCTGGGGCTGATGCAGGAAATGAGCGATGGAGAGGGGCTCGAAAATCTGGAGCTTCAATTGGGCGTCATTGGCCCGATGGCGCTGGGCCGGCAGGCCCAGAACGGCTATCACCATATGGCCGGGATTCGTGTCTCTCATGGCTGGTCTCACCAGCTGAAGAACGAGCCTGGGCTGGTCCTGAGCTACGAGCGCAAAGCGCGGAGCACGCTCTGGCGGGGCGAGGATGTTGCTCTCGACGTCATCCCGGAAGCCGGGGTCAGCCTGGGCAATGTCTTCACCTATGCCCAGGCGGGCGGCATGGTCCGCTTCGGACAGAATCTGTCCGCGGATTACGGGAGCTACCGCATCCGTCCCGGCATGTCGGGCACAACCTGGTTCGACTCCGACCGGATGGACGGCGATCTCGGCTGGTATCTGTTCGCGGGCGTCCAGGGGCGCGCGGTTCTGCGCGACATCACGCTGGACGGCAACACGTTCCGGGATAGCCAGTCGGTGGACCGTAAAAAGACGGTCGGCGACATGGTGGTGGGGCTTTCGGTTTTCTGGTCGGACGCCGTACGCGCCGATCTCTCCGTCATCGAACGCACCCGCGAATTCAAAGGCCAGAACGGCCGGGATCGATTCGGCGTTCTGGCCTTGAGCTTCCGTCTTTGACGAGAGGGGACGTTACCGCGCGTTGGCGGTCACCGGGCTGACCGGCGGCAGATCCATTTCCAGAATGGTCATGGTCAGCGAATAGGAAATCTCGCCGTCCTCGGTGTCGCGGTAGAGGCTGCCGATGAATTCCTCGCCCAGGCGGACCTCGGCGGGCTGTCCACGCTTGGCCGGAGGATCCACGAACAGGTTCTCGTTGCCGAAAGTGCGCCGCAGATAATCCTGCACGCGGGCGATGTCGTTGGCCTTCACGGGTTTTCCCCTCCTTAAGAGTCGTCTGCCGCACCGGCCTTCTGCCGGTGCATGTTCAATGGAGGCGATGGTGGAGCCTCTTGCGTTCATGGTCAATCCTTCCGGTTCCGCCCGGCTGGTGTTTTTTTGCTTCCGGCCTACATCTTTGAGGCAAGCCCTCCTTTTTGCCGGACCTGTTGACCGAGGAGCCATCATCATGACGGATACCGCTCATGCGGTGCGGATGCGGGGATTGGTCCGCATGCGTTTTCTGGCCGGCGCGCTGCTGGTGCTGATGGCGGCGCTGGTCGTGATCGCGCGGCTGAATGAACCGCGCTATCCCTTCCTATCCTATCTGCGCGCTTTCGCCGAGGCGGCGATGGTCGGCGGCCTGGCCGACTGGTTCGCGGTCACAGCCCTGTTTCGCCGGCCCCTGGGGTTGCCGATTCCGCATACGGCCATCGTGACGCGCAATCAGGACCGCATTGCGGTTTCGGTCGGGGATTTCATCGCTAATAATTTTCTAAGCCCCGCTGTCCTGCGCGCCCGTTTGAAAGATGGGGCGTTCTCCCTGCGCCTGGCCTGTTGGCTCGAACGTGATGATAACGCGGTCCGTGTTTCCCGCCGCCTGGGGACTGTTTTACCGGCGGTGGTCGAGGCTTTCGGCAATGAGCCGATGCGCGGTCTGCTGCGCGACGCGGCCTTGGACCGTCTGCGCCGCGTCGATGCCGGTTCTCTGTCCGCGCGCCTGCTGGAGGCGCTGATGGCGGGCGGGTATCATATCGTTCTGTTCGATCGCGTCCTGGATCAGGCCCAGCGGCTTGTCGGCGGCGATCCCGAACTGATCCGCCGCACGGTTGCCGACCGGTCGGGGCGGTGGGTGC
>JAYFRE010000067.1:0-5681 GCA_034926235.1 Rhodospirillaceae bacterium | reverse complement strand
GATTTGGCTTGTTCCTGGACACAACGTTCCTTCGGCGCTCCACCTGTTCCAATCGGAAAACGGACGGTGACCACGGCTCCATCGGAAAAACTACGCCTGGGTTATTTGTCGGCGGACTTCCGTCCGCATGCAGTGCCCCGGCTGGCCATCGATATGCTGGAACGCCACGATCTTAACCGCTTCGACGTTCACGCCTATTCCTATGGTCCCCTTGGCGCGGATCCATTTACCCGCCGCCTCCTCGCGGCCTTTCCCACCCATACCGATCTTACCCCGTTTTCCCACGAGGCGGCTGCGCAACGGATCGCTCGGGACGGAATCGACATCCTGATCGATCTGACCGGGTATACAGGCACCGCCCGGCCACAAATCCTGGCAGCCCGCCCCGCTCCGATCCAGGTCAGCTATCTGGGTTTTCCGGGCACCATGGGAGCGGACTTCATCGACTACATCATCGCCGATTCCTATCTGGTGCCTTTGGCGCAGCAATCGTATTTTTCGGAAAAAATCGTCCATCTGCCTTGCTGCTACCAGCCCAGCGACGGACGGCGGCAGGCAACAATGACGAGCCGGAAAACGGAGGGGCTGGCTGAAGACGCCCTCGTTCTGGCGGCCTTCAACAACACCAGCAAGATCACACCCGAAATGTTCGCGATCTGGATGCGGCTCCTGGCCACCCATCCGAAAGCAATTCTATGGCTGTTCGCCGGCGAACCGGCGGCAGAAAACAACCTGCGCCGTGAAGCGCAAGACAGGGGCATCGATCCCTCGCGCCTGATGTTCTCCCGGCACGCCGCTTATGACGTTTATCTGGGCTATCTCGGGCTAGCGGACCTGTTCCTGGATTGCTTCCCCTACAATGCAGGGGCAACAGCAAATGACGCCCTGTGGATGGGACTGCCGATCCTGACCTGTTCAGGAGAAACCTATGTCAGCCGAATGGCGGGAAGTCTTCTGTCCTCGCTGGGACTGTCGGAGTTGATCACCCACGACCTCACCGACTATGAGGCCAAGGCCATGGCGTTGCTGGATGCACCTGAACGCCTACGGTCTTTCCGCCGCAACCTGGAAACGGCACGCGAAAATGCGCCCCTATTCGATATGGACGCCTATACGCGCCATCTTGAGGCTGCCTATACACGCATGGCTGAAATCAACCAGGCAGGAGATCCGCCCCGCCCCTTCGTTCTCGCCCCGTAACCGGAACCGCCACGATACGGCAAGGTTCCGGAATCGGGCGCTGCTCATGAGATGGCGGGAACACCCACGGTTTCGGCCCAGGCATTCCGTGTCTGGCGCAAAGCCGCCGCCAGCTTCAGGCAGATCGCCGCCCCATCGGGTTGGCCGACCACTCCGGTCAGCGCCTGGTTCATGGATTGGTACATGCTGCGCAGATTGGCGGCAACCTGCCCCCCCGCCTCCATGTCGAGGCAAGAATCCAGACCGGTAAAGATCGCCATCGCTTCTTGTACCGCCTCAGCCTGGGCCGGCACATCCCCGTTTTCCCCATGCCGCGCCGCTTCGGCTATGTGCACAAGAACGAGGTCATAGAGCTTCACTACGGCCAGAACCGGTGGCTGCGTTTGTATTTTTGAATCGTTTTCCGGCATCTTCCTGTTCCTTTTGAGTCGGCGGGAATACCTCCCCGACCACATGTCGCAGACTCGCTGATCATGCGGTTGCGAAGCTTAAGGAACCGTTAGCGGCAAAAAACGAAAAAGGGGATCAATCAGGCAGGCGGTGAATTGCCGTCGGATCCGGCACAGGATCGACATCCAACGCCGCCGCGACGATTCGGTCGGCAAAACAAGCCGGAGCCGTGGGGCCCATCCCCCGCAGCATAGCCCGCATGGCGCGAGCCTTCGCCAAGATGGCTTCTGCTTCGCCCAGACTATCATGAACAGGAGCAGGGGCGTCCGTGGCCGGCTCCTCGCCGAGTTCTTCACCCAGGCGATCAACGATATCCTGCAGTTCTTCCAGGGAAATTGCCCCGAGCAGTTCGTCAGCGTGCCTCGTCACCAGACGCTTCCTTTGCCGCAACATCGGCCCTGATCAGCGGAACTCCAGCAATCTCCGCCCAGGAATCGCGCAGCACGCTCATCGCTTCAGCCAGCTTGTCGCATGCTGCCGCGGCATCCGGGCTACCAATGCAGCGGGACAACGTCGCCCCCGTAGACCAATAGGTGTCGCGCAAACCTTCCGCCACCTTACCGCCCTTTTCCATATCCAGGCTACGGTTCAACCCTTCGATGATGCGGATGGCGTGCATCGTTTCTTCGATCTGAAGCTTCAGATCGCCTTCCCGCGCGGCCAATGCGGCGCCCCGGATACGGCGAATCATGCCATCATAAAGCATCACCACGGCCTGAATTTGCGGAACCGTCCTTTGTGCCGTCTCGTAGGCGGAAATCCCGTATGGCTTTTTGCTCATGCGTCCCCGTTCCTATTTCTTCCCTGCGTCCAGAAGAGCCTTCAATACCAGCAGCGTCTGGTTCGCCGTCGTGATCTTGGCAGAAAGGCTAGCATATTGCTCCGTCAAATAGGTGGTGTAATTTTGGGCCTGAGCCATCAGAAGCGTGTGGCGGCTGGTCATGGCCGCCCCTTTGTCCTGCAAGCTTGAAACAAGTTGCTGCACAGAACCGGTCGCAGGATTGCCATAGGTCTTCGAGGTGGCGTAAATCTGGTTTGCCAGCCCCTCGGTCATGATCGCCGTACCCAACGCGCCGGTGCCGGAAAACGAGAATCTCAAGCCCGAGAATTCGGAGCCTGAATTGGCAGAAATAATCGAGCCATTGACCGAGAAGGAACTCGACACGTCCTTATTACTCGCATCAAGAACCTTCAGCACACCGCCATCATAGTGGAACGTCAAAGACCCGGCATAAGTGCTATAGTTGGTGCCCGCTACCTTCAGGGTTGTCCCGCTGTCCGCCGCGCTGCTGTCGATGGCTGTTGTATTCTGGAACAGCGCCGCGACGGCTTGGTAGTTGGTCGTCAGCGCCGCCGTCAACTTGGCGGTGTTGATCACCAGCTGATTGCTTGAATTCAACGAAATACCGATGCCGGCAAGGTTGGCCGCACTGGAATAATCGGTGACGCCCGCCGCCATCGAGGCAATTTGGCTGCCCAAGGTCGTGTTGGCGACACGCAGGGTAGAGTCGCCGAAAAGAATTGCGGTATCGGCCGCAGAGCCATCGCTCTTCGTCGCCTGATTGGTGGCCACGAATCCTTTCCATGCATTATAGGCCGTCACGAAATTTTGGATGGCCCCCGCGATCGAGGAAACGTCGGCTCCAACCGTCAGAGAAATCTTGGTGTTCGCATCCTCGCCCTTCAGGGTCAGGGTCACACCATCGATCACATCGTCGATGACGTTGCTGTCGCGCGTGATCCCCGCGACACCATTTACAATCAGTTCCGCGGGCTGAGCCGCTTGAGTCTGATTCGCGGCGACAAGCGCGCCATCCCCATTCGTTTTGACAACGCCGATATCGGTCAAAACCGACCCGCTCACTTCCTTGAAACTGAGCTTCTGGTTTTCATCGCTGCCGGTCAGCACCAGGACACTCTCGCTCGATGAAAGAGCGACTACCGAGGCCGTCACACCGGTCTGCCCCGTCACCTTATTGATCTTGCTGGCGATGTCGGTCAGGGAATCCGTTTCGGAAACGGTGATATCGACCCCGGCGCCTTTTCCTGCCTGATAAATCTGGAACGTGCCGGATTTGCCCAACGCTTGGGTGGTCGTCGTGTTTTTCAGGCTATTGCTGAGATCGACTTCGACTTGCGCGACCTGCTTGACGACGATGGTGTGCGTTCCCATCGCCGTCCGGCTTTCGACTGCGGCGGAAATCAAGGCACTGGCATCCGAAGGCGCCACACCTGCGGCACCCGAGGACGTCATCGTCGCCGCTCGTTTATAGAAGCTGTTCTCGCCTTCAAGAGCCTGAGTCGTCAGGTTGGCCATGGCAGACTGCAGCGCCGTCAACAGCGTCTGCATTTCTTGATAAGAAGCAATCTTCTGGGCGTTCGCATCGATTTGCGTGGCAATGGCATCGGCTCGGTCGAGATAGGGCTGAACCTTGCCCGAAACCATTTCTTGCAGGGTCAGCGTGGTCGCGCCCGTGCTCGCATTCGCGGAGCCTGTCGATCCCACATTCTGGGCGTTGCCGGTCGTGATCGAAGATACCAAGGTCGCCGCCATAACTGAAACCTCCTGTACGTCGAGAACTCCCAGCTCCAGACACCAATGTTCAATAAGACAAAAAAGTGCGCCTTTGCGCTCGCACACCGCCGTTCCGCTCTGGGCACAAGCGTCTTGATCTTTCTGCCCAGTGCGGGTCCGGGGTTAAAGGACGAGCCTAAAGGCTCGCCTTCATTAGCTCTGAATCAACTTCAGCAGGTTCTGCGGAAGCTGAGCAGCCTGGGCCAGAGCGGCGACGGCTGCCTGAACCTTAACGTCAGCCGAGGACAGATCCGCCTTCACCGACGCCACGTCGGCATCCATGATCACCGACGACGCCGCCTGGGTGTTCTGGACGTTGGTCGAAATCACCTGGTTGGCGAAGTTGAACTGAGACTGATAGGCGCCGACCTGGGCCCGCATCTTGGTGACCGTCTCAATCGCCGTGGTCAGAGTGCTCATCGCGGCTTTGGCATCACTGACGGTGCCCACGCTGGCAGCCGAACCCAAAACCGACGTATTGACATCGCCCAAGCTGACGGTCAGGACATGGTCGGACTTCGTGCCAACCAAAAAGTCGGTGCTCGTCAGCAGCGCAGCGGTCCCCGTACCCAGAAGCTGCGTGCCGCCATAGGTCGTGCTCTTGATGATACTGTCGATTTCCGTCTGGAGTGCCGTGAACTCGGTCTGGATGTCGGCCGTACGCTGTGCGTCGGTGACCTGACCTGACGCGGACTGCGCCGACAGGGCCAGCATACGCTCGAGCACGTTGCCGATCTGCGCCAGCGCGCCGTCAGCGGCTTGCAGGATCGAGCTGCCCTGCCGCACGTTGACCGATGCCTGCTGATAGACGGCGACCGACGCCTTCAACTGGGTGCCGATAGCCAGACCCGCGGCGTCGTCGGACGCATTGACGATGCGCGAACCGCTGGCCAGCTGGGACAGCAGGTTGGCCGCCTTGGCCGAATTCTGGTTCAGATAGTTCAGGGCCGCGTTGGCAGCATTGTTCGTGGAAATAACGGGCATAAAAACCTCCTAAATCGAACGAACCCTCAAGAACCGCCCCCGCCCCATTTTGAATGATTAAACGCATTCTACCGGGTTTGATAGGCTCCTATCGCTTGTACGGCACAAACCCAAAAAGCAGGCGCTTTTTTTTGCCGCCCGCACAAAAAAATTATCCGGCAGAGAAAACACCCCGGAACCCGCCCCCGCTTCCCCCTCGCCGGCCCCTTCCGAGGAAGGGGCCGGGCTTTTCCACCTAAGGCGGAAAAGGAGGAGCGATAGACAAGGCCCCCGGATGGATATCCGGCGTTAGCTCTGGATCAGACGCAGCAGGTTCTGCGGAAGCTGTGCGGCCTGGGCCAGAGCGGCGACGGCCGCCTGAACCTTAACGTCCGCCGAGGACAGATCCGCCTTCACCGACGCCACGTCGGCATCCATGATCACCGACGACGCCGCCTGGGTGTTCTGGACGTTGGTCGAAATCACCTGGTTG
>JAYFRE010000100.1:0-27437 GCA_034926235.1 Rhodospirillaceae bacterium | reverse complement strand
CGATGTTGAAAACCACGACCTCGATCGGACCGATCTCGGCTTCAATACGCGCAAAGGTCTCTACGACCTGTTCTTCCTTCCGCGCGTCGAGGCCGAAAGCGACGGCGCGACCGCCATCGGCGGCAATCATTTCGACTAGAGCGGTCAGCTTGTCGGTCGACCGGCGGGCGACGCATGTCACATAACCCTCGCGCGCAAACCGCCGCGAGATCGCCCCGCCAAGCGCATCGCCGGCCCCGACGATGAGCGCGACGGGCTGTCTGCTGGTCTTTTCGATTCCGGGTCTGCTCATATCCGGCAATTCCTTTTGCTGTGGGTTCGTGTTGAACCGTTTTGCAGGAGCGGCCTCGATGCGCCGGTTACTCTTCCGCATGAGCAACCGGCGTCTAAATCGTCTTTATCGACATCTTCTGTAGGATAAAGGTGTATATGCCCCTTATCCTGACATCCACTTCATTCGACGAGATCGGTGACGGTTTTCGCGCCAATTTTTCCAGATAGTCGCGTGCTTCCGACATGAATTTATAATATAAGTGCTATTACACCTATTTGACGCTTCGCACAAGGAGGAAAAGGGCTTTGAAAGCGGGCCCAGCTTACTGGGGAAGCCATGTTCATCAGTGAAATGGGTAGAAAGCCCTGGCTAGAGACCCCATATGGCAGTTCGCCAAACCGGAAGCGACACCGCCACTGGCCAGATTTTTTCCGGCCCGATGGAACGAAGAACTGTCTTCGGATATCTCCTACGGACAGAAAGGTGTATTGACAGACACCATGATTTCACACCCCATCTTCGAAGCCCTTCGGGACAGCCCCGATATATGCGTTTGTACCGTCCTGCGAAAATCCAGCCGGGCGGTCACGCAGATGTATGAGAAAATTCTTGAGCCAAGCGGGATGACGATCACGCAGTTCTCGGTGTTGGCCGCTCTCTATTACGCGCGCTCGATTCCGATGAAAAAGCTCGCCCAACGGCTGGTGATGGATAGAACGACGCTGACCCGCACCCTGTCGCCGCTGGAACAGCGGAAACTCGTCATGTTCGAGGACGATCCGAAGGATTTGCGGACGCGGAAGGTCAATTTGACGGTCGAAGGCCTGGAAGCGCTCGTTTCCGCCCTGCCTTACTGGAAGCAAGCGCAGGAAAAAATGATCGCGGGACTGTCCGAGGATCTCTGGCGGCAACTCCGCTCGATGCTCCAGCTATCGGTCGATATCGCCACCGCGAAGAGCCATCCAGCCAGCACAGAAAGCTCCGGGGAAGAATAAGGCCGATGATCCGGGCCGGCAGCGGCCTAGGAAATTGCCGCCGTTAAAGCGGCTTCCTCATGGCGCAACGCCGCGTTGCGGGCAGGCCGGCACGTTCCTCGGCATCCAGAACCGCTCTTAGACGGGGGCCTATCTCTCCGCACTTTAACGTGATGAACCCAAGCCTTTGATAATAGGGTTCATTCCAAGGCACGTCTTTGAAGGTGGTCAAGGTCAGCGCCTTGATCCCTTGACCGGCGGCGAAACGCTGCGCCGCCTCGATCAATTTCCGTCCAATAGCGTGCCCTTGCTGGTCGCGATGGACGGCCATTTGCCAGATATGCAAAGCGTCAGGCGTCACCTCTGCGTTCAGGAACGCCGCAAGGCCATAACCGCGCCGTTCCGCGACGAGGGCAACGCCATCCGCGATCAAGGCGCGATGGCGTTGCTCTGACTGAACATCATCGTCGGCGATCCATTCCAGCCCCGGCAATTGCCGGAATATCTCACCCGAGCTGCGCTCGATACCGGGCAGAAGGGGTACATCGCGGTCATTTGCGGGGCGGATGGTTATCATGGGTCCGATTCAGCCGGAGAGCAGCGGAAAATACAGATGTCCATAAAGAGATCAACCGCCGCCGGTCTCTTAGGTCGACAGCTTGCGCCCGACTTTCGCCTGCACCGAGGCCAGTTTGGACGCCAAACGGCTGTTCGAACCGGCGCGGTAGTCCATCTTGATGCTGGTCTCTATGCGGGGGCAATCGGCCTTCATCGCTTCGAAACAGGTGGTCACCACGGCCATCACCTCCGCCCATTCGCCTTCCAGGATCGTGCCCATGGGCGTGAGCTGGTAGGACAGGCCGCTTTTGTCGATGATGTCTAAGGAACGTGCGACAGAAGCGCTAACGCTTTCGCCCTGGCCCAGCGGCCACATCGAGAATTCAAGCAGAACCATCATCTTCCCCTTGTTGTCATGCTGCGGATAGCGAGAAGGCCGCTCTTTACGCCCCAGGAGTCAAGAGACTTCACCGCCCGCAGCAAACGGCAAAAGGGCGGACCCGATCAGGACCCGCCCCTTCTTCGTCATCGCTCCGGTCTAGAAACGCGCCCGGATGCCGGCGAAGACGCCCGCGCCCGGCTGCAGATAACCGTCCGGATTCTCGACCTTGCGGTCGAGCAGGTTGGTGACCCGGCCAAACGCGGTCAGGCTGTCGGTCATATCGTAACTGGCCGCCAGATTGACCGTGGCATAGCCGCCATCCTGGACACGGGCGCTGGTCTTACGATCCTTATCGACCCAACCGCCGCTGGCGATCAGACTGCTGGTCAAAGACAGTTTTTCGGTCGCTTTCCAGGTCGCGCTCAGGCTTCCCTTGTGCTTGGGCCGGCGCAGCAATTCCAGATTGGTGCCCTCATCCTCGGCCAGGGTATAGGTGTAGGTGCCCTTAAGATTCAGATCCTTCCATGGATCGAAGGCGATGAAGGTTTCAACGCCTTGGGTTTTCGCCCGACCGACATTGATATAATCGGTATAGGAAGCCGAACCGACATAGGTCGTGGCTGTGTCGATCATGTTCTTGATCTTGTTGTGAAAATAGGTGGCTCCGAAGCTGACTCCATAAATCTTCTGCTCGAACCCGGCGTCATAACCCAGGCTGCGCTCCGGCTTCAGATCGGGATTGCCATAGGTGTAATAGGGACCATAGCCCCAGGACGCGGGGAAATAATAATTGTGATAAAGCTGGTCCAGCGACGGCGCCTTGAAACCGGTGCCCAGGCTGGTCTTCAGCTTGGTGCCCGTTTCCGGGATCAGCAGCGCAGGCGCTACGCGATAGGTGGCCCGGCCCCCGAAAGTGCCATGATCGTCGTAACGCAAGCTAAGCGCGTTCACCACCCGCTCGTTCCAGTTCGATTGCAACTGCACGAACCCCGCCTTGGTATCGACATGCTTATCGACATCGTTCACGCCGCCGGTCGAGGAATCGCTGGTGTCGATGCCTTCGCGCTGGAATTCGCCACCCAAGGTCAGAATCTGACCGGGCGTCAGATGGATGTTCCCCTGCCAGTCGGTCTTGGCGCGCTCGCCATTGAAGAAAGACGGAACATCGCCGGCATAAGAAGCCCGGCGGCGATAATGGGAATAGGCCACGCCGAACTCGTGATCGAAGCGTCCGTCGAACAGAGTCTGATGGATCGCACCACGGGTAAAATAATCCCGGTTTTCGAGATCGTCTCTCTCCGTCCCATATATGGTGTCGCTGTTCAGTTGCGTCTTGGTTGCGCGGGCCACCAGCGACGCTTCGAGATTTTCGGCCAGTTCAGCCCCCAAACGGGTCGAGACGGTCACATTGTCGGACCGGTCGTCCTGGCGCGGCTGACCGGGGGCAAGCAAGGCATCGGGCGTCACCCGGACCGACGTCGACCGGTCATGGGCGACGTTTAAGGCATAATTGACCCGGCCGGTTTCGCCCTGGGCGGAAGCGGCCTGATTGAAGGTGCCAAACGAGCCGCCTTCGGCCATGCCCGTCATCTTGAACGGACCCTGCCCCCGCTTGGTGATGATGTTGACGACGCCGCCAACCGCATCCGAACCGTAAAGACCGCTTTGCGGGCCGCGCAGCACTTCGATCCGTTCGATATCGGCGGTCAGGAACTGGAACAGATCGGCACCGCCGCTGGGCGTGCTGGGGTCCGCGATGTCGATGCCGTCCAGCAGAACCTTGGTGTGGTTGCTGTTCGTGCCGCGCATGAACAGGCTGGTCTGGCCGCCCGGACCGCCGGTCTGAACGACGTTCAGACCCGGCACCTCGCGCAGGGCTTCGGGCAAGGTCCGCCATTGCTTGGTTTCGATTTCCTCGGCGGTAATCACGGTGACGCTGCTGGCCAACTGACTGGCCGGAGTAGGCAGCCGCGTCGCCGTCACAACGATCGGATCGAGCGCGGATGCATCCTCGGCGCGGGCGTCATGGGCAGACAAGGCGAAAAGGCACAAAGCGGGCAGAATCGCCCGGCTGGAAACACTGGAAAAAAATAAGGAACGCTGTGACATAGCTTTGGTCTCGTGGCGTTGACGTCACCACGGAGCCGAAGCACGAATCCCCGTCCCTGCCGTTCAGGAATCGGAAAGACGCTCCCCCCACCGGTATCACCCCGCCCGATGCGCCCGTGCGTGACCACGGCCGATGGCAGGTCTCCTGGCTCGCGGGTCGCCGTTTTGAGCGTCGCCTTCCCGGTTTCCCAGTGGCTTAACTGACGCTGAACTCGCCGCTTACAGTTGCGGGGGCAGCCGAGGCTTCCGCCTTCCCCAAAAAGGCGTCACCGCGTTCCCTTTCAATCCCCAAGGGGAACCATCGCCTGGGACCTTACGCAAGAAAACCGGAACCCGTCAAGGAAACCAACCCCTGCCTTGAAAAGGATGGCCGCCATTGTTGACTTCTCCGGCCAGCCCTCGTTAAACAAAGTCCGTCACGGTTCCCCGTTGCCATTCCGGCTGGCGGGGCCAAGAGGGAAACCGGTGCGAAACCGGTGCTGCCCCCGCAACTGTAAGCAGAGAGCCGCGCGCCAAAGGCTCACTGGGGATTAAGAGACTGTTTGGATATTCGGCGGCTTTGAGGACTGGCGAGGGATTTTTTCCATCCGGCCAGGAGTGAATGCAGGTCCGATGTGGTGCATCGGACCAAGTTTCCGACGCCGCCGGTGGGAAAAAGCCCCGTCAGGCCGACCCGCCCGAATATCCAAACAGTCTCTAAGGACATCCCTGGGAAGAGGGCGCGCCGGCGGCGACCTGCGAGCCAGGAGACCTGCCGCGGCGACCGAAACCTCCGGCGGGGTGCCCGGGCGGGTCTTCTATGCTTTGCCCCGGACGGCGATCGCCGGACGGCAGGGCGGAGCTGAGCCCCGTTCGATCATGCCCGTCCGCTCCGATGGGAAAGAACGCCATGTCCAGGACTCCTCTCACCCCCCCTTTCCGCGCCGACGTGGTCGGCAGCTATCTTCGTCCCGCATCCCTGCATGAGGCCAGGCGGCGTTTTGCCGCTGGCGCGATCACGCAAGAAGAGCTGACGGCCATCGAGGACAAGGCGATCACCGAACTCGTCGCCCGCCAGAAGGCAGCCGGGCTGAAGGCGATCACCGATGGCGAATTCCGCCGCAGCTGGTGGCATCTCGATTTCATGTGGGGTTTGGGCGGTGTCGAAAAAGCCGCGCTCGGCCATGGCTACCGTTTCGCCGACATGGAAACGCGCGCGGAAACGGCCCGCCTTGCCGGGCGGATCAGCGGTGAAAATCACCCCTTCCTGGACCATTTCCGTTTTCTGCTCCGGCTCGCAGACGAAACCGTCGTCCCCCGCCTGACCGTTCCCGCCCCGGCGCAGTTCTTCAAGGAACTCTGCCGTCCGGAAAATCTCGACAGCACCAACGCCGTCTATCCGTCGCGGGACGATCTGCTGGCCGACATCGCTTCGGCCTACCGCGTCTTCATCCGGGAATTGCACGCGCTCGGCTGCCGCAATCTCCAACTCGACGATTGCACCTGGGGCATGATGGTCGATCCGCGTTACACGAATGCGGGTGTCGCCGCTAAAGCCGAGACAGGCTGCGGATGCGATCATGAATCGGCGACCGTCATCACCGGCAGCGTCGCCGAACTGGCCGAGATTCTCGTCGCCTTGAACAACGAGGCCATCGCGGGCGCGCCAGCCGATCTGGCGCTGACCACCCATGTCTGCCGTGGCAATTACCGCTCGCACTGGGCGGCGCAGGGCGGCTACGCGCCTATTGCGCCCTATCTGTTCAGCCGCGAAAACGTCTCGGCCTATTATTTGGAATTCGACACCGACCGCGCCGGCGATTTTTCACCGCTGACCCAGGTTTCGGGCGACAAGAAAGTCGTGCTCGGCCTTGTCTCCTCGAAAATCGGCGCATTGGAAAACAAGGACGCCGTCGTCGCCCGCGTCCGCGAGGCCAGCCTTTACCTGCCGCTCGACCGGTTATGCGTCAGCACCCAATGCGGCTTCGCCTCGACCGAGGAAGGCAACAGCCTGACCGAAGACGAGCAATGGGCGAAAATCGCACTGGTCTGTGCCGTGGCGAAGGAAGTCTGGGGAAGCGAAGGCTGAAAAACGGTATCGGAACCGGGACGGATTCGTCCGTTCCGGTCCCGATGATCATCCCCACAGGGCGGCGGGAAACGGCTTCATGATGCTGCCGTCATAGGCGATGGCGGGATCGCGGTCTTTCGCCAGCAGCAAGGGGCCGTCCAGATCGACGAAACGGGCGCGCGCCGCCAGCAGAAAAGCGGGAGCCATCGCCAGCGAGGTTCCCAGCATGCAGCCGACCATGATGGCAAGACCCGCCTCCTGCGCCGCGCCGGCGACCCGTAAAGCCTCGGTCAGACCGCCGGTCTTGTCGAGCTTGATATTGACCGCCTGATAGCGATTCCGAACCGCGGCCAGGCTGTCCAGCCCGTGAAAGCTTTCATCGGCGCAAAAGGCGATCGGGCTGTTGATGTCTTCCAAAAATGCGTCCTGACCGGCGGGTAAAGGCTGTTCGATCAGCGTCACCCCGGCGGCTTCGCAGGCGGCGAGATTGACGGCGAAGACATCCGGCGTCCAGGCTTCGTTGGCGTCGGCGATCAGGGTGGCCCGGGGTGCTGCCCGGCGCACGGCGGCGATGCGGGCATCGTCTCCCGCCCCGCCCAATTTGACTTTCAACAAGGGACGATCGGCGGCCTTGGCCGCTGCTTCGGCCATGCTGTCCGGCGTTCCCAGACTCAAGGTATAAGCGGTGACGACAGGTGCAGGGGCGGCAAGACCGGCCAACTCCCAAACCCGGCGGCCCGCCTGCTTGGATTCCAAATCCCAAAAGGCCGCATCCAGGGCGTTGCGGGCCGCGCCGGCCGGCAGATGCGCCGGCAGCTCCTGGCGGGTCATGCCGTGCGCGACAAGAGGAGCCATCGACGAAAGAAGCTCGGCCACCCCTTCGGGCTGTTCGCCATAACGGGCATAGGGAACGCATTCGCCCCACCCTTTCGTCTTCCCATCGTCCAGCGTCGCGGTGACGACCACCGATTCGGTCCGGCTGCCGCGTGAGATCGTGAAGGATCCAGCAATGGGGAAACGGTCGATGGTGACATGAAGGGTCGGAGCGGACATGGCGCAAAGAACCTAGAGGGCTGAAACCGGATGTTTAAGGATAAAGACCGGCGCGGCAGGATGCCAAGCGGCTTGGCTGCCTTCCTGCCGCGCCGGATTTCAAGGAAAGTTTCAGGCCGGAAAAGCCTTTTGCAAGGCATCGACCAGCGCGCCGACGCCGAAACGGATCGGATCGGTGGCGGGCATCGCATAATCGCGCGACAATCCGGCCAGATAATCCTTCGCCTTCTGCTCGTCATAGGCCTTGGTGTTGACCGAAATGCCCAGCGGCTTGATGTCCGGGCTGGTGATTTGGCCGCAGCGGATGGTCAGATCGATCACTTCGCCGATGGTGGGCAAAGCCCGTTCGACGCCGCGCATCTTGGTCCGCGAAGGCTCGTGGCAGATGACGAACAGATCGGGCTGAGCCCCGTGCAACAGCCCCAGGGAAACCCCGGCAAAGGACGGGTGGTAGAGCGAACCCTGCCCTTCGACCAGATCCCAATGATCCGGCTCGCCCGCCGGCGACAGCCATTCCGCCGCCCCGGAGATGAAATCGGCGACCACCGCGTCGATGGCCACGCCGCGGCCCGAGATGAACACGCCGGTCTGGCCGGTGGCGCAAAAATCGGCATTGAGCCCGCGCGCGCGCATTTCCTTCTCCAACGCCAGGGCGGTGTATTTCTTGCCCACGGAACAATCGGTGCCGACGGTGAGCAGGCGGTGGCCGGAACGCTTCACCCCCTTGCCGGTGGCGAAATGCTGGTCGGAATGACGCACATCGAACAGATGCCGCCCCGTGCGGGCCGCCGCCTCAGCAATGGCGGGGATGCTGCCCAGGCGTGTGTGCAGGCCGCTGGCGACGTCGAATCCGGCATTGATCGCTTCGACGATGACGCCCAGCCAATGGTCGGGCAGCACGCCGCCGGCATTCACCACCCCCACCACCAGGGTGCGCGCACCCTTGGCCTAGGCTTCGGCGACGGTCAGATCGGGGATGCCCAGATCGGCCTTGCAGCCGGGCAGACGCAACTGACCGACGCACCATTCAGGACGCCAATCGGCGATCCCCGCCGCCGTCTTAGCGGCCAACTGATCCGGCACATCGCCCAGAAACATAAGATAAGGTTGCGGAATGGTGGTCATGGATTGGTCCTCTGGCGTGCCGATTCTGCGGCATGAAAGGTGTGATACTGTCGAGGAGCGTCATCATGCGCATCTCGCCCCACCCCGGCCAATGCAAGTTTTGCATCAAAAAAAGAGCTGCCTTTTTTCCATGCGCGCTACGAAACCATGCGCCTTCCTTAACGCGCCGGATTCCGTCATATTGCTGTCCGCCGAGGCCGCGCCCCGCCCATTGGGCTCTTCGCCAAAAAGAGGTTTTCATCCCGCTTCATCGGCGAATCCGGGAGCAAAGCCGCCAAGGGGCCCGATCATGATTGCCTAAAAAAAAGAGCCTTCCTGCCTCAAAACGCTCTTTTTAGATCAAAAAATGGGCAATTATTAAAAAAGATGAAATATTATGCAGAACTTGCATTGGCAGGCGTCCGGACCTCTGCCTATCATCCCCTTATGCGAAATACGAATGACCTCCGCGCCGCTAATCCGCAGGGCTTTCTTCTCCGCCGGGGAGGACGCTGATGGATATCCGCTGGCTCCAGGATTTCCTCGCCGTCGCCGAGACGGGCAATTTCACCCGCGCGGCTGAACGGCGCAATCTGTCCCAGGCGGCGTTCAGCCGGCGCATCCAGGCGCTGGAATCCTGGCTGGGCGTGGCGCTGATCGACCGTAGCGTCTTTCCCACCCGCCTGACCGAGGAAGGCGAACAGTTCCGCCAGCATGCCGGCGACATCCTGCAACAGGTGATCGACGCCCGTCACGCCGTCGCCGGCGCATCGGTGCCGGGGCGCGAGCATATCCGGCTGGCGCTTCCCTTCGTTCTCGCCACCACGCGCCTGCCGCATTGGTGGACGGGCTGGCTGTCCGCGCAGCCTTTGAGCGCGACGGTGGAGCTGGGCAACATCCATGATCTGATCACGGCGCTGACGGCAGGAAACGCCGATATCATGATCTGCTATCTCAGCGACCAGCAGCCGATCGCGCTCGATCCCGACCGTTACGACCGCACCGTGATTGAAACGGACACGCTAAGGCCCTATGCCAGCCCGGCTTTGCTGGAACGGGGCGTCTTCCTGCCCGGTGCCGCGGATCGGCCGGTGCCGCTGCTGATGTATTCGGCGGGGGTTTATTTCGCCCGTCTGGTGGATCTCGTCATCGAGACCGCCAGCGAAAAAGTCGCGGGCTCGCGCATCATGGAAAGCGACATGTCCGACGTTCTGCGCGACATGGCCCTGGCGGGTCATGGCGTCGCCTGGCTGCCCGACAGCACCGCTGCCGCCGGCGCCGGACGGCTGGCCCCCTTGAAAGGCGACGCCTGGACCCTGCCGCTGAAGGTGGTCGCGTTCAAGGACCGCGCCAACCGGCGGCGCTCGGTCGCCCGGCTGTGGTCGCTTCTCGCCGGAGAAGAGGAACGCGCCGATGGCGACCATGAGACCGATTCTGCCTTTTTCGTCAATCCATCCCTGTTAGGAGAAGCGTGATGCGCGTGAAACCATTGTTTCTTTGTGCCCTTGCCGGCCTTATGGCCACCGGCTCGGCACAGGCCCAGGAATTGACCGGCACGTTGAAAAAGGTCAAAGAAACCGGGGCGATCACCATCGGCTACCGTGAATCCTCGGTGCCCTTTTCCTATCTCGACGACAATCAGAAGCCCATCGGTTACGCCATGGACATCTGCTACAAGGTCGTCGATGCGGTAAAGGACGATTTGAAGCTGGACAAGCTCGACGTCAAGCTGGTGCCGGTTTCGTCTTCGACCCGCATCCCTTTGATGGCCAATGGCACCATCGATCTTGAATGCGGCTCCACCACCAACAATGTCGAACGGCAGAAGCAGGTGGCTTTCACCAACAGCCACTTCCTCACCGCCAGCCGCTTCGTGTCGAAGAAGGCCAGCAAGATCGACAGCATCGACGGGCTCAAGGGCAAGAGCGTCGTCTCCACCTCAGGCACGACCAACATCAAGCAGGTGGTCGAAGCCAATGCCGCGCGGGGCCTCAATCTGACCGTGCTGCCGTCGAAGGATCACGCCGAAGGCTTCCTGATGGTTGAAACCGACCGCGCCGCCGCCTTCGTCATGGACGACATTTTGCTGGCCGGCCTGATCGCCGGGTCGAAAAATCCTTCGGCCTATGTGATCTCGAAAGACGGCTTCTCGCTGCCCGAACCCTACGGCATCATGCTGCGCAAGGACGACCCCGCCTTCAAAGCCGTGGTCGACAAGGCGACCGCCGCCCTTTACACCAGCCCGGAAGGTGTGGAGATCTACAACAAATGGTTCATGAAGCCGATTCCGCCCAAGGGGCTGGTGATGAACGTGCCGCTGGAAGGCGCGATGAAGCAGGCTCTCGCCCACCCTTCCGACTCGCCTGATCCGGCGGATTATATCGTCAAGTAAACGCGCGACATCACACCACGCAATGGCGGCGTCCCCAGGCGCTTAATCCCTGGGGAACCTTCGCGGTGGGCCCGTTCCGAGACGGAACCCCGCCGCGAGGACGCCGGCCTTCCTCCCCGTGCCGGGCGAAGAGAGACGACACTATCCGGACGGCGCACGCGAATGCAGCCGCTCCAGGGGAAAAAGAAGTATGAACTATCATTGGAACTGGCAGATTTTCTGGGAGCCGTCTCCCCTGGGGACAGGCACCTATATGGACCTGCTGCTGTCCGGTCTCTGGTGGACGATCATGACCTCGCTCACCGCCTGGGTGCTGGGACTGGTGGTGGGATCTTTCGTCGGGATCGCCCGGACGCTGCCCTACCGGCCATTGCAAATTCTGGCCGCCGCTTACGTCGAACTATTCCGCAATATCCCGCTCCTGGTTCAATTGTTCCTGTGGTACTTCGTGCTGCCGGAACTGGTGCCCGCATCCCTGGGCCTGTGGCTGAAGCAATCGCCCGGCGCATCCTTCTATTCGGCGTCCGTCGGGCTCGGTCTTTTCACCTCGTCGCGCGTCGCCGAACAGGTGCGCGCCGGCATTTCGGCGCTGCCGCGCGGCCAGGCCTTGGCGGGTAAGGCGCTGGGCCTGACCTTGCCCCAGACCTATCGTTATGTGCTGCTGCCGGCGGCCTATCGGATCATTCTGCCGCCGCTGACCTCGGAATTTTTGAACACCATCAAGAACACCTCGGTGGCCCTGACCATCGGATTGATGGAACTGACGGCCCAAGCCCGCGCCATGCAGGAATTTTCGTTCCAGATCTTCGAGGCATTCACCGCCGCCACCATCCTTTACATGGCGATCAATTTGGTGGTGGTCGTCACGATGCGCATGCTGGAACGCCGCGTGTCTCTTGCCAGCCGCTGACGGGAGGAGGATACGCCATGTTTTCTGATTTCGATTTCGACGTCATCCAGCGCTCCCTGCGCTATCTTTTGGTCGACGGGATGGGCTTTACCCTGTGGCTGACCTTTCTCGCCACCCTTTTGGCGGGGATCATCGGCACCATCCTGGCGGTCATCCGCCTGTCGCCGATCCCTGTGCTGCCCAAGCTGGTCACCGGCTATGTCGAACTCATCCGCTCGCTGCCGCTGGTGCTGCTGATCTTCTGGTTCTATTTCCTGGTCCCTTATCTCGGCCAGTGGATCATGGGAACCGAACGCCCCATCGCCGTCGGCGCGTTTTCTTCGGCCCTGATCACCTTCACCATGGTCGAGGCAGTCTATTTCAGCGAGATCATGCGCGCCGGCATCCAGTCGATCCCGCGCGGCCAATTGGCCGCCGCCCGCGCCGTGGGCCTCAGCTATCCGCAGGCGATGCGCTATGTCGTCCTGCCCCAGGCTTTCCGTAACATGATCCCGCTTCTTCTGACCCAGACCATCGTCCTGTTCCAGGACACCTCGCTGGTCTATGTGGTGTCGATCACCGACTTCCTGGGCGCGGCAGATAAAGTCGCGCAGCGCGACGGCCGCCTGGTGGAGATGTATCTGTTCGTCGCCCTGGTCTATTTCGTCATGTCCGTCCTGGCCTCGATGCTGGTCCGCCATCTTCAGCGCCGCAACGAATACGCCCGATAAGAGAGTGCCTCATGTCCGTTCCATCCATGATCGACATTACCCTGGTCAATAAATTCTACGGCAGCTTCCAGGTTCTGAAGGACTGCACCACCAAGGTCCGCAAAGGCGAAGTGGTGGTGGTCTGCGGCCCTTCGGGTTCGGGAAAATCGACGCTGATCCAGTGCGTCAACGCGTTGGCCCCGTTCCAAAGCGGACGGATCATCGTCGATGGCGTCAACCTGTCGGACCCCAAGATCGACCTGAACCGGCTGCGCGCCCGGGTGGGCATGGTGTTCCAGCATTTCGAGCTGTTTCCGCATCTCAAGATCACCGAAAATCTGTGCCTGGCTCAGGAAAAGGTGCTGGGACGCAGCCATGAGGAGGCGATGGCCAAAAGCCTGCCGCTGCTGGAGCGCGTCGGGCTCAAGGAACAGGCTGAGAAACGCCCCGGCCAGCTTTCCGGCGGCCAGCAGCAGCGCGTCGCCATCGCCCGCGCCCTGGCCATGGACCCGGTGGCGATGCTCTTCGACGAGCCGACATCGGCTTTAGACCCGGAAATGATCAAGGAAGTGCTGGACGTGATGATCGAACTGGCCCAGGACGGCATGACCATGATGGTGGTCACCCATGAAATGGGATTTGCCCGTCAGGTGGCCGACCGTGTGATTTTCATGGACAATGGCGAGATCGTCGAGGATGTACCCAAGGAAGATTTCTTCGGCAAACCGCACAGCGACCGCGCCCAGACCTTCCTGTCCAAGATCCTTACCCATTGATTGACGACGAAAACCAGGACACCCCTATCATGTCTTCTATCGCTTACCTGAATGGAGAATTCCTGCCGCTCGACCAGGCCCGGATATCGGTCCTCGATCGCGGCTTCCTGTTCGCCGACGGCATCTATGAAGTGTCGGCGGTCCTGGACGGCCATCTGGTCGATAACCGGTCCCATCTGGAGCGTTTTCAACGCTCGGTGGGCGAAATCGCCCTGGCGTTGCCCGAAACGCTGGACCGGATCGAGGAAATCGAAAAGGAGCTGATCGCCCGCAACGGCCTTAAGGAAGGCATCGTCTATATGCAGGTGACCCGCGGCGCCGCGCCGCGCGATTTCCACTTCCCCGACATCGTCGAGCCGACCTTGCTGATGTTCGTCCAGACCAAGAACATCAGCGATTCGCCCGCCGCCAAAACCGGCATCAAGGTGAAGACGCTGGAGGACATCCGCTGGGCCCGGCGCGACATCAAAAGCATCGCGTTGCTGGCCCAGGTTCTGGCCAAGCAGGCGGCGCACGAAGCCGGCTGCCAGGAAGCCTGGATGGTCGAGGACGGTTATGTGACCGAGGGCGGCTCGTCTTCCGTCTTCATCATCACCAAGAACGATGTGCTGATCGCCCGGCCCAATTCCCACGCTTTGTTGCCGGGCTGCACCCGCAAAGCGCTCCTGGCCCTGGCCGCCGAAAAGAACATCCGCGTCGAAGAACGGCTGTTCACCGTGGCCGAAGCCTTGGACGCGGCGGAAGCCTTCTACACCTCGGCCTCGTCCTTCGTCACTCCGGTGGTGATGATCGACGGCGCGCCGATCGGCGCGGGTGTGCCGGGTCCGCTGACCAAGCGGCTGCGCGACATCTATTTCGATTTCGCCCGCGCATCACGCTAGAGGCGTTACCGATCGGAAAGGCCGGCGCCGGCGCAGTGAGGCGCGCCGGAGCCGGCCTTGTCTTCTCCCCAGCGCCGATATAGACGGAATCGACCGGGATCGCGTAAAACATCACGCGATAAAAGAGCGCACGCCGGCGGCAGGACGGCGACGGATGTGACGTGCGCCATGACTGTCTGATTTTGAACGAGAGGATTCCATGTTTCTGGCCATAGCGCCGGTTTTCTTGGCCATTTTCATCGGGCTCGTCTTCGGGCTCAAGAACCGTTACTCATCGGAAGCGGAAAGGCTGATCAATGATTACGCCCTTTATATCGCCTTTCCGGCCTATCTGTTCCTTGCCATCGCCGGAACCGACCCATCCGAATTGATGAACGGCTTCTATATTGTGGCGGCCCTGGCCGGCGTCGTCGTGATCTATATCTGCGGTCTGTTCGCCGCACGTCTCGTCGGCATAAACGGTCCCGGCTCCTCCATCGTCGCCATGGGTGCCAGCTTCGGCAACACAGGCTATATGGGTATCCCCCTGATCACCGCCGTTCTGGGGCATGAAGCCGCCCCTGCCGCTTCACTGATCTGGGTGATGCATAATATTCCCGTCCTCGTCGCCGTGATCCTGACCTATGATCTCGCCGATGGCAAAAGACGCGGGTTGCTGTCCATGGGAACCCGGGCCTTTACCGTGGCCTTCAGCAATCCCCTGACGCTCGCAGTCCTGGCCGGCCTCGGTTTTTCGTTTTTCCGCATCCCCTTGCCCGACATGCTGGCCAGTTTCGCACGCATGCTGGGCGCGGCCGCTGGCCCCACCGCCCTTTTCGCCATGGGGCTCGGTCTTTCCAAGATCAGGCTGCGCACAGGCGAACTCACGAAAACGGCGAAGGTCGTATCCGTCGTCGTGCTGCTGAAGACGATCCTGTTTCCCCTGGTGACCTTCCTGATCATGATCCCGTTCGTCGGCTTCAATTTCGGCAATGTCTGGTTCATGAGCGCCCTGATCATGGCGTCGATGCCGGTCGGCGTTCTGGTCTATGTCTTTGGCGCGCGCTACGGGTTTTTCGAGACGGAATCCTCCATCGCCATCATCATTTCCCAATTGCTGGTGATCGCCACCCTGCCCGCCTTGTTCTATCTGCACACCCTCCCGCCGTCATAGGCGGGCGGGTTTTCAGCGGATTTTGCCCTCTATTCGCGTCAGAACGTCGCTGGGCCGGGCCGCCATGCGTCCGGCCCGGGCGCAATCCTCGATATAGGAAGACGAAGCCAGATAGGCGAATTCATGCTCGCGCGTTTCCGCCAGCCCTGAGCGGGACCGCAGCACCGCATCGGCATGGCCGGGGTGGCAGAAAATCAAGGGACAATGGGGATCGTTCCCCACATCGTCGAGAAAACGCCGGAACAGAGAGCCATAGCCCGGCCCGACATCGAAATCATAGGCCCCGCGGAAGCTGTCATTGCAGGCCAGGCCAGCCGTGCGGGTCATACGCGCATGCCGCAAGCCGAGCGCATTCAGAATCATCGCCTTTACCGGGGCGACGCCGCGGCGGATGATCGCGCCCAGCGGTTCGACCGTGACACGCATTGCGCAATCCTGGCCATAGCGCGCCCTGATCTCTTCGATCAAAAGATCGCGTATGCCGGGCAGGATGTGGACATGCTGATGGCCATCGACAAAAGCGGGGGCAGCACCGAAAGCATCCTCGAAAGCGTCCAACTGCGTTTTGATCTCAAGGGCGATATCGGCTTTCGGCAATCGCCGCAGCATGGCGTTTTGAAGCAGACCGGTCAGTTTCGGCAAAAGCCCGCCAGGGGTCAGACGCGCCGGGGACGACAAGGGTTCATGGTCGGTCAGGGTCAGATGCAGACCGACATCCGCTCCCGCCCGGTCGGCCAGCGCGCGGAGCGACACCGCCCTTTGCCGCCATTCCGGGAAAACCGTCATCGCGCTGGTCGCATGAATGCGCCCCTCGGCGATCAAGGTATCGATTGCGTCGCAAACCCCCTCGGACATACCATAATCATCAGCGCAGACGACGATGTGTGCCATATCTCCCCACCTTCCCCGCGAACAGATTCGCGATTATCATGCGCGGCATTCTATTGGAGACGTTCCCCACGATGGGCCACGCGCAATTTTTGTCTTCAGCCAATCAACCGTCCCGGCACACCGCCGATGAACGGCATCTCGGCCTTTTGTCCGTCGTCATTCCCTGCTTCAACGAGGCCGACGGGCTGGAAAAGCTTCTCGCCGCGCTGACCCCGGTCCTCGAAGGGCTGACGGCGCGGCATGAGATCATCCTCGTCGATGACGGCAGCCGCGACGCCACCTTTGCCGTCGCGCGTCAGTTGAGCATGACTGAACCGCGTGTCAAGGCCCTCCGCTTCGCCCGCAATTTCGGCAAGGAAGCGGGTATCGCCGCCGGGCTCGAACATGCGCGGGGCGATGCGGTGGTGTTGATGGACGCCGATCTGCAGCATCCCCCCGCGACGATCCCCGAAATGGTCCAGCGATGGCAGAACGGGATTGACATGGTGATCGCCGTGCGCCGCGACCGCGCCACCGATTCATGGCTCCGGCGTGCGGCCAGTCGCACCTATTACCATTTGTTCGAGATGATGTCCGAGGTGCGCATCCCCCAGGGCGCAGGCGATTTCCGCCTGTTCGACCGCCGCGTCGTCGACGCCATCCTCGCCTTGCCCGAACGTAACCGTTTCATGAAAGGCATCACCAGTTGGGTCGGATTCCGCCAGGAATGCCTGCCTTTCGACGTCGGCAACCGCGCCGCCGGCCGTTCCGCGTGGAATCCCCTCAGCCTGACCCGCTATGCCTGGGACGGAGTGACCTCGTTCTCCACCGTTCCCTTGCGGATATGGTCGGTGCTGGGGACGATGATCGCCGGTGTGGCCGGCGCTTACGGCTTGTGGCTCCTGGTCCGCACGCTTATCTTCGGCATTGACCTGCCGGGCTATGCCTCGCTGATGGTTTCGATCCTGTTTCTGGGCGGCATTCAGTTGATCTCGCTGGGCGTCCTTGGCGAATATGTCGGCCGGATATTTCTTGAGGTGAAAAGGCGTCCGATGTATTTGGTCGCCGATAGCATCGGTCTCGACGGCGACCCCGCCGCCGGTCGGACGGAGGATCCAGCATGACGCCCTTTTTGGACCGCCTGCGCGCCGACCCCGGACGTCTGGCCGCGATAGCGCTTTTCATCCTGCTGGCTGCGATCGCTCTGACGACGTTTCAGAGCTATGGCATCTCCAACGACGAGGAAGTCCAGCAGATCTACGGCGAATTACTGCTGCGCTTCTATGTCAGCGGCTTTGCAGACGACAGCGCCTTCCATTTCCGCAATCTCTATCTCTATGGCGGACTGTTCGATTTGATCGCCGCCGCCGGCGGACCGCATATCGCGCTGCCGACCTATGAGTGGCGGCACCTGTTGTCGGCGATCGTCGGCCTGGTCGGCATGTGGGGTGTCTGGCGGCTGACCCGTCTGCTGTCATCCAGCCTGTGGGGATGCGTCGCGGTGCTGCTGCTGGCGACGACCGGGGCTTGGTGGGGGCCGCTGTTCAATGAAACCAAGGACATCTCTTTCGCCGCAGCGATGATCTGGGTGACCTATTACAGCGTCTGCATCGCGCCCGAACTGCCACGGCCATCGACGCGCCACGTCATCGGCCTGGGCGTTGCGCTGGGATGCGCGCTGGGCTTGCGTATCGTCGCCGTCTATGCCGGACTGGAACTAGTTCTGCTGATCGCTATTGCGGCCATTGATCCCGATGGCGGCGTCGGCGGCACGCTGAAGCGTCTTGAGGGCAGCGTTCTCCGCCTGATGCCCGCAGGCATCCTGGCCCTGGTCATCATGGCGGTGGCCTGGCCCTGGTCCGTGTTCTCACCCACCAACATCTTAAAGGCGATCGAAACTTTTTCACGTTTCCCGATCGATTTGCGGACGCGCCTGGACGGCGTGGTCATGAAGGCTGCCGACGCGCCGCGCTGGTACCTGCCCACCTATCTTGCCGTGCGCCTGAACGAGTTGACCCTGGTCGGCCTGGTTCTGGGCAGCGCCGGTATTCTGATTTCAGCCATCCGGCACAAGATCGACCGGTCGCGCGCCTTGCTGCTTCTGCCGGTGATTCTGGCCGTCGCCGTGCCGTTGTCGCACGCCGTCATCGCGGAACCGGCGCTTTATAACGGGTTGCGCCATTACACCTTCCTGCTGCCGCCGATCGCGGTGCTGGCGGCGCTGGGACTGCGGGCAGCCCATGCCGCTATCACCCAGCGGATGGGAAACGCCCCGGCCTGGACGTTCGCAGCACTCTGCGGTTTCGTCTGGAGCTATCACGCCGCCATGCTGGCGGAGCTGCACCCCTATGAAACCGTCGCCTATAACAGCCTGGCCGGCGGCGTTCGCGGCGCGGTCGGCAAATATGAATTCGATTATCACGGCAGCTCGATCCGCGAAGCCGCGATCCGGCTTGAACAATTGCTGGCCGAGGAAGCCCGTAAAGGCAAAGGCGATCCGCGCCTGGGACCGCCCTATCAGATCGCGGTCTGCGCGGAAACCATCCAGGGCGATGAATATCTGCCGCCAACCTTCCGTTTCACTGCCAACTGGCGGGCGGCCGATTTTTTCATCACCCCGATCCAGGATGGCTGCGAAAACACCTTGTCCGGTAAAAAACTGATCACGATTGAACGCCTGGGCGCCGTCATCGGTCTGGTCAAGGATCGTCGCGCCATCACGCGCGGGTTGGACCCGGCATCGTGACCTTGGCCGGCCAGGGGCGGACGTTCCTGACGTTCGCCGCCGTCGGACTGGTGGGGACCAGCGCGCATTACGCGACCCTGGCCACGCTGGTCGAAGGATTCAGCCTTGATCCGGTGTTCGCCTCGGTCATGGGGTTTCTGGTCGGGGCGATGGTCAATTATGCGTTGAACTATAAAGTGACCTTTCACAGCGCCAAGCGGCACCGGGAAGCCGCGACCAAGTTCCTGACGGTCGCGGGCAGCGGGTTGATCCTGAATGCGGGATTGATGGCCGTCTTCGTCGATCTGCTGCACATCCCCTATTTTCTGGCGCAGATCATCGTGACCGGCTTCCTGCTGTTCTGGCACTACACCCTGAACGCGATCTGGACCTTCCGCTAATCCCCTATCTTCGGCTTAGCCGCGCTGGCGACGAGCCGGGTCATCGACGCGATGGCCGCCAGAAAGGCAAAGACGGACCCCAGCAGCAACGCCCCCGTCGCACCCCACAGACCGAGTTTGTGCAGCATCAGCGCCACCAGCGCCGCGCCGACGGATTGTCCGGTCAGCCTCGCGGTGCCCATCATGCCGCTGGCGGCTCCGGTGCGCTCCATCGGGGTGGATTCCTGCATCGCCCGGTTGTTGGGCGCCTGGAACAGCCCGAATCCGGCCCCGCACAGCGCCATCCGCCAGACGATGTCCCAGATCGGGGCTCCTTCCCGCATTAGGCCAAGCGCCAGCATTCCCGCCGACAGACAGATCAGCCCGACGCCGCCTAGGATCGCCGGCGGGTAACGGTCCGACATCCGCCCAGAAAGGGGCGCTACCGCCGCCACGGCCAAAGGCCAGGGCGTCATCAGCATCCCGACCATGGTCGGGCTGAAATGCATGACGCTTTGCAGCAGGAAGGGCAGCGATACAAAGGCCAGGAACTGCGTGGTGAAGGACAGAATCGAGGTGCAGATCGACAATGAGAAAATCGGAATCCGCAGCAGATCGACCGGCAGCATCGGACTGCAGCTTCCCCGCTCATGCCGGATCTGCAAGACGAAACATAAAGTACAGCCCAGAATCTGCAATCCCGTCACATAAAGCGGCAGATTAGCGCCAATGCCGTCGATCACCATGATCACAAGACCGATCCCGATCGCGCTGAGAAGCGCGCTCAACCAATCGAAGCGGCGCTTGCGGCGCAGCGTTTCGGGAAGGCTGGGCACCCCGATCAGCAAGGTCAGCAATCCCAGCGGAATATTGATGGCGAACAGCCAGTGCCAGCTTGCGACCGATAGAATCGCCCCGGCAAGAACCGGCCCCACGGTCGAGGCGACCGCGACCACCATCGCATTCACCCCTATCGCCGCACCGAAACGCCCACGCGCGACGCTAAAGCGCAGCATCGACATATTGACCGCCATCATGCCTGCCGCGCCCAGGCCCTGGGCGATGCGCGCCGCCGTCAGCGCCTCCATCGATCCCGCCAGGATGCAAGCGACCGAGGCGGCGGTGAACAGCACCACCCCTCCCAGATAGACGGTGCGGTAACCATGAATGTCGGCCAGCGCCGCCAGCGGCAGCAAGGTCATCACGATCGCCAATTGGTAGCCATTGACGATCCAGATCGACGCGGCGGCCTCGGTATGGAAATGCCTTGCGATGCTGGGCAAAGCGACATTGGCGATCGTGCCGTCCAAAACAGCCAGCGTCAGCCCCAGCAGGATCGTCGCCAGCGCGACATAACGGCGCGGCGCGGGCAAGCCCTTGCCTTCGGCGGACGCGGTCGCCAGCGCCAGCCTTTGTTCATGTCCGGGGAAAAACAGGGTGCGGAAGGAGGGCATAGCTCTCTTTGGATAAGACCAATCGCAAGAAGGCTATCATGCGGGGCGATCGGCTCCAACGCTGCCAACCGATATCCTTCAAACCCTATCCGCCAGGATGATGGATGGTAATCGTCACCCTGTTTTCCGCGCCATGGGCAGGGTGACGGCAAAAGCCACGCCGGCAAGAGCGAAAGCACCCGTGAACGAAGCGATCGCCGGCCAGCCGCCCAACTGCCAGAACCAGCCTCCGACCGAGCCGATGACGCTGGAGCCCATATAATAGAAGAGCAGGTAGAGCGAGGCGGCATGCCCCTTGGAAACGCCGGCCAACGGCCCGACCGAACTGCTGGCGACCGAATGGCCGATGAAGAAACCGGTGGCGACAAGGGCGATGCCAGCGCCGATGACGATCAGCGACGAAAACAGGGTCAGCACGATGCCGGCGGCCATCGACAGAAAACCGGTGACGAGCAGAATCCGGCGGCCGAAGCGGTCGGCCAAAGCCCCTGCGACCGAAGAAGAGACGATGCCGAACCCGAAAGCGAGAAAGATCATGCTGACGGCGGTCTGACTGAGATTGTAGGGCGCACCGGACAGACGGAAGGTCGAATAGTTGAAAAGCGTGACGAAAACGCTGGTGAGCAGAAAACCGATGGCGTAAAGCCGCAAAAGCCCGCGATTACGCAGATGGCCGGCCCACGCCCCCAGATGGAACGCCAGATCGAATCCCGGTCTGGGCACGAAATTACGCGACCGCGGCAGCAGGAAGAAGAAACCCGCCGCCGAAGCGAGACAGAAAAGACCCAGCACGATCATCGCCACGTGCCATGAGGCGATTTCGGTCATCAATCCCATCCCGACCCGGCCCATCATCGCGCCGAATGCCGTCCCGCCGACATAAAGCCCCATGGCCTTGCCGAGATGGCGGGGATCGATCTCTTCGGCCAGCCAGGCCATGGCGACCGCCGGCACGCCGCCCAGCACCAGCCCTTCCAGGGCTCTGGCGGCCAGCAGGGCGTGCCAGCTCGGCACAATCGCGGCGATGATGGTCAATATGGCCGCCAGCGTCGTCGAAGCGAAAATCAGCCCGCGGCGACCAAGAGCCTGGGAGAACGCCCCGGCAAGAACGATCGCGAAGGCGAGCAAGCCCGTCGTCAGCGACAAGGCCAGCGAGCTTTCCGCCGGGCTGACGCCGAAACTTTTTGCAAAAGCGGGCAGAAGCGGCTGCACGCAATAGATCAGCGAGAAACTGGCGAATCCGAGCAGGAACAGCGCAAAACCGGCTTTCCGGTAATCCTTCGTTCCATAGCTGATCCAGGCGGGCGCCGCCGGTTCGGTGATCCCTGCCACAGACAGCGTTTCAGACGGCGTCCTGGGTGAAACCGGTTCGGGAGCGGTGATCGTGCGAGCGAGAACGTGATAGGCCATGGCCCCATGCTTTCTTGACCGGGGTGATATAGACCTGGGAATTTGATATGTCCAATATATGGATTCGAGAAAATCCATATGTTATGTAAATACCATGGAACTCCGGCATATCCGTTACTTCCTGGCCGTGGCTGGGGAAGGAAACTTCACCCGCGCCGCTGCACGCTTAGGCATCGGCCAGCCGCCCTTGAGCCTTCAGATCAAGGATCTGGAAGCGGAAATCGGCGTCAGGCTGTTTCACCGCCTGCCTCATGGCGCGGAACTGACCGAAGCCGGACAGGCGTTCCGGGACGCCGTGCGCTCCATTCCCGACCATGCCGCCGGCGCCATTCTCGCCGCGCAGAGGGCGGCGCGCGGCGAAACCGGCCGGCTGACGCTGGGCGTCACCGGCACGGCGGCGCTGAACCCGATCGTCTCATCGGTCATCCGCGCCTTTCGGCGCGCCTATCCCGCCGCCGAACTGACGCTTGAGGAATCGAATTCGGTCGCCTTGGTGGCCAATTTGCTTGCGGGCCGTCTGGACGTCGCCATCCTGCGCCCCACCAATTCCGACCCCGCCGAATTGCAAAAGCACGCCTTGATCGAAGAAACGCTGGTGGTCGCCATGCCGTCCACCCACCCCGCCGCGCACCGGCGCGGCAGGCTGAATTTGGCGATGATGAAGGGGGTTCCGCTGATTTTGACCCCGCGTTCAGCCGGCACCAGCCTTCACGACGCAGCCGTGAACGCCTGCCGGTCAGCCGGGTTCGAGCCGACCCTAGGCCAGCCCGCGCCGCAGATCGCCACGATCCTTTCGCTGGTTTCGGCCGAGCTGGGTATTTCCCTGGTGCCGGCGTCGATGCGTTCGTTCCATATCAACGGCGTGGTGTTCCGCGATCTGAACCCTGCGCCGCCGCGCGTCGCCCTTGCCGTTGCGCATCGCGGTGAACGGCCCCCGCCCCTGATTCAGAATTTTACCATGATCGCCCGCGATATCTCGCGCCTCCACCGGGCATCCGGAGCCGTGTGATCCGTCTCAGCCCTTATAGCCCAGCCGCGCCGAGATCGATCCGCAGATCCGCACGGTCTCTTTGGCCAGATCGCCGATCCGGTCATCGGGAATCCGGGACGCCGCACCGACCACACTGACGGCGGCGACGATTTTACCATCGACATTGCGGATCGGCGCGGCCACGCACCGCAAATCCTCGTAATGCTCGCCATCGTCGAACGCCCAGCCGCGCCGACGGGACAAAGCCAGTTCCGCCTTCAATTGCTGCACCGATCCAATGGTGCTCGGCGTAAAGCCTGCCAACGTCTCTTCGGGATAAAGCGCGCTCAAGGCGGCATCGTCATGATCCATCAGCAACGCCTTGCCCAAAGCGGCGCTGTGCAAGCTGAGACGCAAACCTTCCCAGGTTCTGACCTTGACCGTATCGGGGCTTTCCAGCTTCAAAAGATAGATCGCGTCATAGCCGTCCAGAACCCCAAGATGGCAGGTCAGACCGGTCAGGCTGCGCAGCTCGTAAAGAAAAGGGACGCATTCCTTGCGCAAATTAATGTGGGAAACCGCGCTATTGCCCAATTCATAAAGACGAAACCCAAGATTATAGGTGCCGTCGAGCCCACCGCGCAGGTATCCCAGCCTTTCCATCGTCTTGATCAGCGAATAGAGACTGCTTTTCGAGATATCGAGGTTCTTGTATATGTCCGTGAATCTGGATGGCCCCATGTTCTTCAGGAATTCCAATACGGCGTCCATTTTCACAATGGCGGGCGTATCCGGAGCTCCCTTGGCCATTTCTTTCGTCCTCTTGGGAAATGCCTGTAACATCAGGCCTTATAACAAAAAACCGCTTCAGGATCAGCCTGAAAGCGTCTGGCGTCCGCAACCTTAGCCACCATCTTTAAGCCAAGAGGCGGGCTTGCTCCGCCCGATCCGTGAGCCTAGTGTATCAGGGCCTCTATCATTATGCGGGTGACCTTAATGTCGCTGCCAACCATGCCTTTTTCTCTGGTCGATTGGAACCAGCTCTCCCCAACCCGAATCGAAGGCGAAACCGGCCATACCGAATGGCGGGCGCTCGATTTCGCCGATCTCCGTGTCCGTTTGTCCCGCTATTCACCCGGCTACAAGGCCGATCATTTCTGTGACGAAGGCCATATTCTTTATCTGATCGAGGGCGACGTCACCGTCGATCTGAAAGATGGACGCCGTTTCGAGATGACCCCCGGGACCAGCTTCCAGGTTTCCGATTTCGGCGATTCCCCGCACCGCTGTTCCTCGCGGAATGGCGCACGGTTCTTCGTCATCGAAAACCGTCCTACCTGAACCGTCATACCGACCATTCCCTTCCGTCCCAGCCAGGAACGGAAGGGAATCCTCCCTTATCTTATTCGGACCCCATGAAACAGGATTGTCCGGCCTTCCATGCTTATTCTGCTGGTTGAAGATGATTGCGGATTGGGCGGCGCGGTAAACGCTTATTTCACCGGGCAAGGACACCGTATCGATTGGGCGCGGAATTTCGCTGACGCCCATGAAATGGCGCTGTCCATCGATTACGATTTCGTGCTGCTCGATCTCGGTCTGCCCGATGGGCGGGGCATCGATATCCTGACAGCCTTACGCGGCTCGGAACGCTTTGTCCCCACCATCATCCTGACAGCGTTCGATCACATCACGGAACGGATCGCAGGACTTGACGCCGGAGCCGACGATTATCTGGTCAAACCGTTTGATCTGCTGGAATTACAGGCCCGGATGGGCGCTGTGACGCGGCGTTACGCGGCCAAACCCCACCCTGAGCGGCGGCTGGGCCCCTGGCGCATCGATCTGCCAGCGCGGCGCATCATTGGCCCGGACGGCGAAATCACGCTGACCCGGCAGGAATGGGCGCTGCTTGAAACCTTTCTGCTTTATCCGCGCAAAATCCATTCCCGGGCCAGCCTGGAGGAAAAGCTCTATTCCTATGGCGGCGAAGCGGAAAGCAATACCGTCGAGGTCTATATCAGCCGCCTGCGCCGCAAGCTGGGCCCGGAAACGATCGTCACCCAGCGCGGGATCGGCTACCGGCTGGGCGAAAGCTTATCATGAGCCCCCCCAGCCATTCTTTGCGCAGCACCGATCAGCTCATCCAGGACGCCCCTCCCGGCGGACAAAAAAGGGAGACTGAACGCCGTTGGAGCCTGCGCCGACGCATCATCCTGGCCGTCACGGGAATCGTAATCGCATCCTGGATCGTTTCCCAGATCGCCGCCGCCATGGTGATGAGCGAGGAAACGGACGAAGTGTTCGACAGCGCACTGCGCCAGACCGCCGAACGGCTTCTGCCCCTGGCCATCGCCGGGCTGGCGATCGGCGAGACGAGCAGCCCAGTTTTCGCCAACGACCATCCACGCCGGGAGCTGGCCTACGTCATTTTTGACCGTGACGGCGTCATCGTCTTTCATTCGGACAATGCCTACCTCTCTGTTTTTCAAGGCTTGAAGAAGCCGGGTTTCCATCGCGCCCCGATGGATCATATCTATCTCAGCCCGCTATCGCCGCAAGGTTACGCCATTGCCGTGGCCGAACCGGTGAAGATGCGCCGAGAAGCGACCCGGGAAACTCTTGTCGCTCTCGCCTTGCCGACACTGATCTTTTTGCCCGGACTGATTCTGGCTGCCTATTGGGTAACCGGGCGTATCCTGACCCCCCTGGCCAAGCTGCAAAAGGATCTCGATTCGCGTGATATCCGCCGCCTGGAGCCCGTGTACAACACCGGACTGCCGATCGAACTGAACGGCATGGTCCATGCGCTCAATACGCTTCTGCTCCGCTTCCGCCACAGCCTGGAAGCCGAACGCTCCTTCACCGCCAACGCCGCTCACGAGTTGCGCACACCGCTCGCCGCCGCCCTGGCCCAGACTCAGCAAGTCCGTCTGGCCGACCCCAAGCGGAACGCGGATCTCGTCCGCATCGAACAGCCGCTGCGCCGCCTGTCGCGGCTGTCGGAAAAACTTCTGCATCTCGCCCGCGCCGAAGGCGGCGGCGTCCTCGCACCCGAACCGGTAGATCTCCTTCCCATCCTTTACATGGTCGTCGAAGATTTCGAGCGGTCGGGATATGGCGGGCGGCTGGACGTCACTCTCCCTGCCACGGTCCCCCCTTCGCATCTCGACGCCGACGTCTTCTCTATCCTGGCGCGCAACCTGATCCAGAATGCGCTGATCCACAGCCCCGCCGGCTCAATGGTTCAAATCGCGATGACCGGAGACGGAATCTTGAGCGTCCGCAATGACGGGCCGGTCCTGCCGCCGGAACGGCTCGCCGCCCTGACGCGGCGTTTCGTGCGTGGCGGCGGCGCTGCCGAGGGGGCCGGGCTGGGCCTGGCCATCGTCGAAGCCATTGCCGCCAGTTCGGGCAGCCGACTCGAACTACTCTCGCCCATCCCAGGCCGCACCCGCGGAATGGAAGTCCTTTTCCGTCCGACAGACTGACCCACGCCGTTCAGGCTCCTTTCATCTTGAGCATCCAGTGTCGCAGCCGATAGCGGAACAGGCTCGTTAAACCGCACCGTTCCGCCGGCGATGGAGATTAGGGTATGACGAGCTATACCGATATTCGGACACGGGCGAGCCGGGCCAGAACCATTCTGGGGCGCTACGACATTCCCGCGCCGCTTCTCGCCGCGCTGGTCGCCTCCTTCATCCTGGCGGCAGACAACGCGACATTCTGGAGACATGCGGCAGGACTGTTCGATCCGTTGCCGTTGGCCAGTTTTACGCTCGGCATTTTCGGACTGACCCTGAGCATGGCCGTCCTGGGGCTGTTTCCGCGCCTCTTCAAGCCGATTTTGGTGCTCCTGCTGCTCATCGGGGCCACGTCTTCCTATTACATGGACCATCTGGGCATCGTGATTGACCGGGACATGATCCAGAACGTCATGTCCACCACCGTAACCGAAGCCCACCATCTGATCACCCCGTCCTTTCTGCTCCACATATTCTTACGCGGCCTGCTGCCCTCGGCCGCCCTGCTGCTGGTCCGTCCGTCCTTTCCGAAACGGACCGGGAAAATTCTGCTTCATTGGATCGTCACGCTGAGCGCCGCCATCGTCATTCTGGCGGTCGGAACCTTCACCCATTACAAAGATCACGCCTTCATCCTGCGCGAACATCATGAATTGATGGAAAGCGTCCAGCCCGGCGCGCCGATCGCCGGCGCGTTCCGCTTCGCCAAGATGCTGCTGCGCTCAAGCAACGCCACAGTTGCCTCGACCGGCGCCGACGCGCGGAAAGGTCCTTATCTGGCCGCGCTCGCCAAACCGTC